>CASECI010000001.1 GCA_949286465.1 uncultured Alphaproteobacteria bacterium
TAGGTTTCATTAGCAGGATTAATGGAATCTGTTAATATATCTTCATCTCTATACATGGCATCTGTTTTGGTATCTAAAATACCGGCAATTGTAATGACTTTATTGACTTTTATATTTCTCATTCGCGTAGCTAAAGATAGAGCGATAGCGGCTCCACCATCATAACCAACAAATTCGATTTCTTTTAAGTTATATTTTTTTTGCCAAGTTTGTATGACTTCTTTCATTTCTTCAATAACCTCAGGAGCATATTTACCTTCTTCCCAGACAACAGGCTTACATACATCTTGCTCTATGAAGTAACAAGGGCGTCCTAAATAGGCAATAGAATCAGAATTATCTTTTAAAGCAAGTTGCATAGCAACATTATTATACATTTTAGGTTTTTTTGTTATAAAACCTGTTGTATAAGCATTTCCATCAATATAAATGCGTAATTTCTTAAAAGGTTTAACATTTTTACGCCAAGTCGCTATAGTGATATTTTTTGTTCGGATAGGTTGATATGTAAAGCCATCCATTTTGGGCGTAGAACTGCATGCAGTTAAAAGAAATGCAGATATTAGATAAAGAAGAATGTTTTTCATACAACCTCCATTAGGGATAAATTTTCTGTCCACAATAAATAACATATAATATTTTTATCTGGAAAAATATTTTTTAGCAAGCTTTTATATGCAGCCATTTGTTGAATATATATAGCTGGAATATCTTGAGGATGTTCAGGAGGCGTTTTATTTGTTTTGTAGTCTATAATTAAAACATCTTGATCTGTAACGACAAGTCGATCGACCTGACCGGATACGATAAAACCATTTACTTCCCCAATGATAGGAACCTCTGCAAGAGAATTATTAGAAAATAATGGTTTTAAAGAAGGTGTTTCCAAAAGTTGTAATAAAGTGTCTGGAATTTGAATATCTTCAGGTATAGCTTTTTTGAGCCAAGCTTTTCGATTTTCAGTTGGCAATGTAGGAAGTATTTGTAGAGCTTTATGAATATATGTTCCTCTTCGCATGGCATCTTTTTGAGCTTCTTTAAGAGGAGAGGGCGAAGCTGGCTCATCTAGACTTGGTTTAGAAGGAGTTAAAGGTTTGGGAGGTACTGGTTCCTCAGGAGCATCTTTATAAAACCAATCAGGTATTGAAAATAAATTAAAATTTGTTTTTTGAGGATGAAGTTTATTTTTAGAAATCTTTGTTTGTTCGCAAGATAAGGTTGTAATGCTATCAGCTTTATATTGAGGGAGACTTTGAGCGATTAAATCATACCAATTCTTTTGTAATGCGTCTTTAGACATTTCATATCCACAAATATAAATTCTATCTCTTGCACGTGTTAAGGCTACATATAAAAGTCTATTATATTCCTGTTCTCTCAAATATTTAATTGAATTAATGAATGTTTCACATGAACTTGATCTAGCTTCTTTATTCGGCACCCATATAGGAATGTTTTGCATCCAAATTAGATTAGGAGTCTTATTAGGCTTATATCTTGTATCAGGAAGAAAAACAATATTGGATTGAAGTCCTTTAGAACCATGAACTGTCATAATTCTGATAGCATCAGATGCATTTTGTTCTAAATCACGTTTAATTTCAATATCGCCACTCGAAAGCCATTTTAAGAAATTTTGTAAAGAAGGAGTATGTGTTTGTTCAAACTGCAAAGCTAAATTTAGGAATTCATCTAATGCTTCATTAACTTCACTTCCTAAACGTTTAAGAAATGCAGTTCTTCCTCCCATTTTTCCTAGTACATAAGAGTATAATTCAAAAGGAGGAATAGTATCGGTTAAGTTTAATAGATGGTTTAATTTTTCATATACAATCGGTTTCTTCTTTTTTAGGCTTTCCCATAAAGTTGTTTTTCTTTGATAGGCAACATCAAAGAGTTCTTCTTCTGTTAGTCCGCAAAGAGGACTTTTTAAAATCTCGGCTAATTTTAAATCATCGTCAGGAAGTAAGAGAAAAGAACCTAAAGAAATTAAATCCATGACTGCAATATGATTTGTCAAAACGAGTCTATCTACACCGGCAACAGGAATATGCTTTTCTTTAAGAGCTCGAACCAAGTCAAAAAGGAATTGATTTCTGTGCTGAAGAAGAATCATGATATCTCCTGCACAAATAGGTCTATTTTGTGACTCTAGTATTTCATTCCCAATCATTTGTTGTATACGGGTAGCTATTTTCTTAGCTAACCTAACAGATGCACTCGGTGCATTTTCTTGCAGAAGAGGAAGTTGCCAATCTTCTGCATCTTGATTTTTTTCTTGTTTCTCTAGGGGCCAGATTTCTATTCTTCCAGCTTCTCCAGTTCTATAGGGGAGATGAATAGCTTTTTCTCCTTGATGTAAAATACCTGAGGATGCTTGTTGATTTTGAAGTAAAAGATTAACTAAGTCTAGAACAGCTTGAGTTGAGCGAAAGGATATGTTTAAAGGAACTCTTTTAAATTCATTTTGAGAACCTTCTATCTTATCTTTGAAATAAGTATACATTTTTTCAAATTCCTGAGGATCTGCTCCTTGGAAACTATAAATAGATTGCTTTTTATCTCCTACAACGAATAAAGTTCTTAATACTTCACTTTTTGTTTCTCCACTAAAGAAATCTTCGCTCAGTTTACGAATAATAGCCCATTGATCTGGGCTTGTATCTTGAGCTTCATCAACAAGAATGTGATCTATTCCTCCATCTAATTTAAACAAAACCCAAGACGCCATATCAGACTCTTCAAGAAGTTGTCTTGTTTGGAGAATTAAATCATCATAATCTAATACGCCTTTCTCATCTTTTATTTTTTTATATTGATTTAAAATGTTAAAGGCGAGTATAAGAAACGCGGCTGTTGCATCAGCTGTTTTTAGTGCTTTAATTTTATCTAAGACGTCCAGAATTGATTGAGCTGTTTTTAAGTCTTCTGGTTTTAATTTTTTTCGAATTTCTCTATCCTTAGTAAGATATTGATCCAGAAAGTTTTCCCAATCATCCCCATTATAAATAGATTTTTGCAAATCAACAATAGTTGTCCCAGGAGTTATATTTAATTGTTGATAAACCTTATTGATAAGTGAGGTTAAACTTTGATGGGCATCTAATAAACGTTTAAACCTATTACGTTCATCATCAAAGTTTTTCATGAGCTCAACAAAACTTTTTTCGTTCATATAATTAGAAATAATCTTCATTTGAGGAGCAAAAGATAAATCTTTTAAACATTCAGAAATCGCTTGTTTCATATATAAGTGACTATCTTTATCATCAAGTACATCAAAAGAAGGGGATAATCCAGCCTCAAGAGGGAAACGTTTTAATAGGCTTTGGCAGAAACTATGAATAGTCATAATTTTCATGCCCCCCTTTACATCAAGGAGTTTAGCAAACAATTGTTGAGCTAAAGTTAAGTATTCAGGATCGAAATCATCTCCCTTAAGGTTAATCAGTTCTTTAGTAAGTTCTGTGTCATCGAGAATAGTCCATTTTCTTAAGATATCAGATAAACGATTAGCCATTTCAGCTGCAGCTGTTTTAGTAAAGGTTAAACATAATATTTTTTCTGGCGGATAGTTATTCAATAATAAATTTAAAACACGATCTGTAAGAACTTTTGTTTTTCCAGAACCTGCGGATGCAGACACCCATGCAGAAACATACGGAGAACTTGCTTGTCGTTGTGCTTGATTAGCAATAGAGATAGCATCTACTTGATTCATTTATGTATCCTCCTCATCAGAGTTCATCCATTCAGGTAATCGTTCTAAATGCTCATAATCATTATAAGTTAATTTTTTACTTTTAGGACAGGAAGTGTATGGTGTTTCTTTATTTTCAAAACATTCAATTAACTTTTGTAATCCGTACATAGCTTTTTCAATAAGTTCATCTGGGTTGAGTTTATTTTTCTTATTAATAATTGCTTTAACTTCTCCACCTTTTTGTGTCCCAGTTAAGCGCCAATATGTTAAATTATCAATAATAACATTATCCTGATGAGGAATATTAGGAAATGCATTTTGTTTTAAAAGAGCCCCTTCCAGGACGAGCTGAGGACTTTCACCTTTCTTCACTTCACTAGAGGAAGGAGGTGTACCTGTTTTATAATCGATAATTTCTGCATGATTGCCATTATAAATATCGATGCGATCTGCTTTCCCTGTAAGTTCAAAAGTTTTGCCATTTGATAAAGGAATAAGAAGGCTTCCTTTTTCTTCTAGATAAAAGTGTGGGTTAGATTTCAATCGTTCTTTTTGTTGTTGAATAAACCAAACAGCCAACCTTTCAAATTTAGGTTTCCAAAAGGCTAACAGAGCAGGCGTAAAACCAACTTTCTCAAAAGCCTTATTTCCTAAATCAAGTAAGACATTGATATCTGCGCAAGGAGGCGTTATTTTTAGGAATTCTTCCAAAGCCTTATGAATCGCGATGCCATAATCTTTCAAGGAAAGCTCTTCATCGAGATTGTTTAGCTTTTTTAAATCCAGAATAAACCGAGCATAAATAGAGTAGGGATCTTTCATCCATTCTTCAACTCTTGTAATAGAAAGTCGCTTTGGTCTAGCCTCTACGGGAGGCGTGGGCATTGGCCGGGTCGGTATTTCTTGTGCATCAATTGATTGTAACGCAGAAACGAAATTTTCTTCTTCTTGAGGTAATGTTAAGTTGGATATTCCTAATAAGGCTTCGATTCGAGAAAACCAACGAGAAGGTATAGTTGGCGTACCATCTTGTTTTAATGAACGCGTAATAATGACTTCTTTCGTCATCATTAGATGAGCAAAATCATGAGCCAGAATACCAATTTTTTCTTCTGGTAACGGTAATCCACAAGAAGCCCGCATTGGGCGACTAAACCAAGGATCGGCTTCGATTGTCTGAGGCCATGTTCCTTCATTCATCCCGCCAATAATAACAAGATCTGGATGTTGCAGTCGAGCTTCAATAGGTCCTAGTATATCTAATCTTGGATGCATTCCATAAAGAGGCCGAACATTAACATTCATAAATAAGGCATTGAGAAAAGAAGGATAATGCATAGGAAGAATAAAAGATTGATCATTGATGTAATTTTGAATTTCAGTTAATAAAAGTGCCGCTTGCTCACCTTCTTCTTTACCCCATAACCGTTCTTTTCCTGTTCTGTCTGTTGTTTGAGCTAATTCTTCTGCAACCTTTAAGTGTTCTTTTAAAATTGTCTCTAATCGAACGGGAGCTGAATTTTTAAAGAAAGTAAAGAAACTCTCTAAGTTTGTTTTTAATTGAGGTTCCAAGGGAATGTTTTGTTCACGCGCTGATTTTTCCCAGTCTCTTACTTTTAATTTCAACATACCAATAGCCTCTCCATCTGTCGAGAGAGGATGTTTTAATAAGGCTAATAAAGAATTATCGGTTCTTTCTTGAGCTGCATTTGCCAGTAATAGAAGATAAGAACCAATGGGTGTCTTCGCTAAAGGTGTTCCGGCGGAATCATCTAAGATAATATTCCATCGTTTCATTTCACTAATGACGCGTCTACTTAAGTTTCTGTCAGTTGTAACAAGAGCCGCTGTTTTTCCAGGTGTTTCTAAGACTTTTCTGAGTTCAATAGCAATTGTAAGTGCCTCACTTACAGGGGTAGTACAATTGATAAATCTTATTCCATCTAATACATTTGACTGGAAAGGTTTTATATCTTTCCAAGTATTCGTAGTTTGAGCAGGTTTAAGACTTTCATGAATAAATCTTTGCCGTTCATTCGACTCGTTTACCCAAGAACAAACTTGTTTTCTGTCGATATCCAAAAAGGTTAAGAGTTTTTTTAAATGAAATTGCGGATGTGTTTCATCAATAGCTTCCCAATCTTCATCACTTATTAAAGTGTTTAAATCGGGAATAATGATATGACCATTCGGTAGTTGATTGACTGCTTTTAGGAATCTTTCTAAACAAGGAGTTCCTCCTGTAAAGCCGACAGCATAAATATTTTCTTTCGGTGGATTTTTTTGCCATTCATTGATTTGAGAATCAATAATACGAACATAACGTTCTCCCGGATCAATGAGATTTTTTTCCGCTAAAATTTGAGGCCAAAATTCTCTAATAATATCCAAAAACATTAAAGTTTGTTGCCAGTGCTTAGCATACACATCTGGAACGATATTATCTAGACAATTCAAAGAAATTTCATATTGATGCATTTCGTCTAAGAGATGAGCTAAAGAAGCCGCCAGTTGAAATGCTTTGTCCGGAGATAAATTATGACGTTGCTGGCAAAGGCGCATTAATAAAAACTGTCTTTCTAAAGGGGAAATACTATTAGGAATGTCTGGATTATCTGTATCCATATCATATAATGCCACCATTTTAGGAAGCATCATCGTTTGCCCATTGCTCTGTCTTAAAAAGGCGTCTTTTATAGTTTTAATAGCTCTTTTTGTTGGAAGAAAAATTTGAATTCTAGATAACCCCCAGATAGAATCTTGTTCTTTTATAAGTTTATCTGTGAAGATATCAGCAAAAGAATGAACAGAGGAAATTGTGCTAATCATTTACTTCCTCTGGAAAGATGTGAGGAAGCGTATGGTAAAACCAATCTTTTAACTCCTTTAAATAAGGTTGCTCAAGATGTTGTTCTAATAAACCATATACATGAGGAAGATGCTTTAAATAACCCGGTTTGTTGTCTCTTTGACAGAGACGAACAAAGAAGCCTAGTACACGTAAATGACGTTTTGCCGCAAGAATATGATAAGAACGCATAAATGTATCTTTTTCTTTCGGATTGATTTCTTTTAAGTAACAACTCATGAGTTCATTTCTCAAGTCATCATTCATCGGGCGTCTAGCATCTTCTAATAGAGAAACTAAGTCATAAGAGAATGGTCCTATTCGAGCGTCCTGAAAATCTAAAATGCCACAAGATTGGATACCAGAGCGATTTAATCGCATCAAATTATTAATATGAAAATCCCATAGAATTAAACCTTGGTGCGTTTCTAAAGCTAAAGGTATTAATCTTTTCCAAATCTGAATAAAATCTTTTTTGACAACTTCCTGAGTTTTCCCATGTAAAATATATGGCATAAACCAATCTGTAAAAGTTTCAAGATGTTCAATCATTTGGGGTTCTTGATATTTTTGAATTACACAAATATCTTGATAAGGAATAGAACGTAATTTTATGAGTACATTTAAAGCGGCAGAATAGAGTTCTTTTTCATACGTAGCTGATTGTTTTAATAAAGAGGCATATGTATCGTTTCCAAAATCTTCAAGTAAGAGAAGACCATTTTTTAAGTCTTCATCATAAATAATCGGAGCACTTAAACCATTTTTAATGAGGATTTTATCAACAATATCAAACTCATAAGGATGCTCAGTTTGAGGAGAATCCATTAAAATATATGATTTGTCATCTCCTTGTATGCGGGCATAGCGTCTCATAGAAGCATCTTCATTTAGCCACTGAAAAGGTTTGTTAGTTAGATGATTTTTTTCTAAAAAAGCATCTATTAAAGAATCGGTTGCCATGTATCTATCCTTTTTTGCCAAGATGAATCCAGAGTGTCGAAAGAGAAGATACGTTTAGTTCCTACGACATCGATATGAATATTTAATCGATGAGCAGAGGGGAGTAATGTTCCCATTTTTTCTGGCCATTCTATAAATGTCACAGCATCAATAAATGCATCTTCTATTCCGAGTTCATAAACATCATCAGGTTTATCTAACCTATATAAATCAAAATGATAAATTGGAAATTGAGGGGTGTCATATGTTTGAAGTAATGTAAAGGTAGGACTCGGAACGTCTTCTTGAAGCGAGGTCAAATGTTGAATTAAATGCCTTACAAAAGCTGTTTTCCCTACGCCGAGTGTTCCCCATAAGGCGACAACATCTTTTTTCTCTAAGAGAGAAGAAAGTGATTTTGCAATTTTCTTAGTATCTTCTTCTGTAATAGCTTCAATTACTTTCATTTAAATAATCCTAAAATACCTTTTTTTTCTTCTTGTTGTTGAGCTTCTTGCATTTTTACTTTGTATCGATAATCCCATGGAGCCGTGAAAGAGCCTTCCCATAAACCAATTTTTTTATCATGTGCTTGTTTCTCATAAGGAATATAAACCTTTGATTGGCTTCTATCTGCAACTGCCCAGCCATTTGAAACCATAGCAGATCCAACATCTACACCTTCTATAGAACATGTTGCAATATAGTTTCCAAATCCATCGCCACCTACAGGCGTGCATGTAACAACTTTACGTAAAATAAGCTGCTCTAAGGCTTCTTTTGACATTTCCCCACAAGCATACCGATTGCCTCGTCTATCGGTACAATTTTGGACAGGATCTGGTGCATCAATCCCATAGAGTTTAATAAAAGAAGGGCCCATTTGGAAGAAATAACCACTTCGAACTTCACTAACTTGTCCAGCAACTTTCTCATGTCCTTGATAACTAGAAATAGATTCAGTCTGTTCTACAACAGCTTCTTCAAGAGTTTGAGGAACTTCTTCTGTGTCGCTGTCAGTAGAAAATACACTTCCTTCGTTTGATAATAAATTATGAACGACATCTCCACCCCATCCGAAAAGGCGATATCCAAGGTATCCTAGTCCACATAAACAAGCCAGAATAATAATAAGCTTAAATATAAATCCAAGGGATCTTGGAATAATCCATAAAGCAAATAAGACGACAAGAATTAAAATAGCTCCGGCTACTTTAGGATTATCTTGAATAAAAGGGTAATTGAAGTAAGCTTTTATTACACCACCGATAATCGTTGCCATTAAAATAAATTTTATAATTATTAAACCCATTTTATACTCCTTTTAAAGCTCTGTTGATAGTTTCTTGAACATTTAGAGAAAGGTTGTTAGATGTTTTTAAAATTCGCTCTAATTGTTCTATCATATGAGCACGTCGTATCTCATTAAAATGATTAAGGCGTGTAAGGGGATGTAAAATTTGTTCTGCCATTTGGGGATTTAGTGCATTAAGAGCAATCACTTGATCCGCTAAGAAGGTATATCCGGAACCATCCATCGCATGAAAAGCTCTTAAGTTGTGGGTGAATCCACCGATAACAGCTCGAACATTGTTGGGATTGGTGATTTGAAATTGAGGATGTTGCATAAGTTTTCGAACGCGTTCTAAACTATTGGGAATGTCTGCCATAGCTTGCAAAGAAAACCACTTGTTTAGAACAAGGTGATCATTCTGATAACGGTGATAGAAATTGTCTAGAGCCTCTTCGAAACCAGGAAGTTGATGTGTAACAAGAGCTGATAAAGAAGCCATTGTATCCGTCATGTTAGAGGATTTCTGATAGGCTTTCAGAATAAGAGGTGTTTCATTTATCAATGCTAAATAATTTAAAGAGGCATTTTTTAATGCTCTTTTTCCAGCTTCTGAAGGAGCCGGTGAAAAAGGAGTATTAAAATCAACTAAACTGTTATAAATTTCTTTTAATTCTTTAGCATAAGCATTTGCAAAAACTTGTCTAACTTGCTTTCTTGTATCTAATACAGCCTCTACATCAAAGATATCCATTTGATCTCCAATAAAAGAGGATGCAGGAAGTAATATTGCTCTTGCGACGAAAGCAGGATCTTTTTTAGATTGATTAAGATAAGACCCCAATGCTTTTATAAACTCATTACTCGGAAGAGTTTTCTTTTTATCAATCATAGAAAGAATTTCTTTAACAGCGTAATTTTGGCCAATTTCATAACGATTAAAATCGTCCGTATCATATGTTATAAGATGAAGTCTTTCCTTATCAGTGTAATCAATATCAATACTAATTGGCGCGGTAAAAGAGCGATTAATAGATAGGACAGGATATTGAGTAATAGAATCGAAAGTGAATATTTGTTCTTTTTGATTGAGTATAATTGTTTGAGATAAAAGTTCTTTTCCATCTTCTCCAATTAAGGCTATATCCAAAGGAATAACAAAAGGTTGTTCTGTGTTCTTTGTTTTTTGAGATAATGTTAAAGTATACTTATGCGTATTTTTATCATAATTTTGTTTAACTTTCACAGTAGGGCGACCAGCTGTTGAATACCAAAGCATAAATTGAGATAGGTCTGTTTCGTTAGCATCTTCCATGCACTTAACAAAATCATCAATTGTTACTGCTTGTCCATCATGTCTTTTGAAATATAAATCGCACCCCTTGTGAAAACCTTCATATCCGAGTATTTTTTCTTGCATTCGGATAAGCTCAGCTCCTTTGTCATAAACGGTTGTTGTATAGAAATTTTCAATGGTTGCAAATGAATCAGGGCGTACAGGGTGAGCTAGAGGACCATCATCTTCAGGAAATTGATAATTTTTTAGAATCTCAACATCGTCAATTCGTTTAACTGTCCGGGAACGTTGGTCACTCGAAAATTCCTGATCTCTATAAACAGTAAAACCTTCTTTTAAGGACAAGTTAAACCAGTCTCGAGCAGTAACACGGTCTCCACTCCAGTTGTGAAAATATTCATGAGCAACAACACCTTCAATATTCTCATAGTTAGCATCAGTAGCTGTTTTTTCGTCAGCTAATAAAACTTGATCATTAAAAATATTCAGGCTTTTGTTTTCCATCGCTCCTGCGTTAAAATCACTTACAGCAACAATGTTAAATAAATCTAAATCATATTCACGTCCGAATGTATCTTCATCCCATTTCATGGCTCTTTTTAAAGAGTCCATAGCATAATAAAGTCGTTCTTTTTTTCCGGGTTCTGCATAAATTCGAAGTTGTACCTTTCGACCTGACATTGTTGTGAAAAAATCTTCAATAAAGTCTAATTTCCCTGCGACCAAAGCAAAAAGATAAGAGGGCTTTTTAAACGGATCTTTCCAAACAACAGTGTCGCCTTTATCTGAGATTAAGTTTCCATTGGACAATAAAATAGGATATTTAGAACGATCTGCATGAATGGTGACAGTATAAGGAGCCATAACATCAGGATGATCTAAGTAATATGTAATTGCTCGAAATCCTTCAGGTTCGCATTGCGTGCAAAGCAATCCTTTAGATAAATATAAACCACTTAGTCTTGTATTTGCTTTAGGATTAATTTCTGTTTCAATGTAAAGTGTAAAAGAATCCGGTAAGTCAGAAAGAATTAAATTATTTTCTGAAAGTTTATATTCATCAGGCGATAGTTTTTTTTCATCTAATTTTATGGAAATTAGTTTGAGATAAGCACCATTTAGGATTAAATTTTCTTTAGAACCTATTCGATGAATTTTCATTGTATTTTTAACAATTGTTTTGGTTTCATCTAATGTAAAATCTAGATGAATATCATCTATTGAATAAGTTGGCTTTTTGTAATCTTTTCTGTATGTTATCTTCATTTATTAATCCATTAAATTAATTTTTGTTAGCTTTTTGAAGTTTGTCAATCCAGTATTGAGCACGTTCTTTGTTTTTAGGAATTCCTCCATCTCCGCCATAAATAGAAATAAGACTTTTCATTGCATTTATATGTCCTTGTTCTGCCGCTTTCTCGTAAAGGGAAACGGCAAGATAAGGTTCAGCTTTTCCACTATATCCCCGTTCTAACCAAACAGCTGAAGCATAAGTTGCTTCCCTGTCTCCTTGAGCGGCAGCAAGAAGAGCCCAATTTAACGCTTTTTGTTTATTTTCAATAACGCCTTCGCCCCTATCATAAAGCAAAGCAATCATATACTGACCATGCCTATAACCAAGATTTGCTGATTTTTCAAAATTAATAGCGGCACTTTTAGGATCTTTAGGCATTCCTTGGCCAACAAGTTGCATTGAGCCGAGTATAAAAAAGGCGGCAGCATCATTTTGTTGACTGGCGGCTTTTAAATGACGTCCTGCTTTTTCATAATCTTTTAGTTGATAAGCAGATAACCCAGCTTTTAAATGATCTATTGGTGTCATCATAGCATATTTAAAGATAGGGTAAGCAATAAAAGAGATAATAAGAATAATAAAAATAGTTAAAGAAATGTAAAATGCTTTTAATTTATGTGTAGCGGAACTTTTTGTTTGAGCTTTTTTCTTATCCATAGCACACTCCTTTATGAAAAAACTTGCAACTTTCTTCATAATATAGGATATTTGAAAAAAATCATCAATAAAAAAGAGGCTTTATTTATGCAATCTTTTCAATTTACTTCGTTTGACTTTAATCCTAAGACCGGAACTCTTTTATTGGATTATAAGTGTGGAAGTTATACTTTTCAGGAAAAAATTATTTTTCCTGGTTCTCCCTTTGATGAAACATTAGTATCTTCTTTGAAGCCTGTTTTTTTCTTAACACATATTGCTCTTGGGATTAGTTATTATAAAGCATTCTGTTCTGAAAAAATAGAAATCTTCTCTGGCGAATTAACATTAGATGAGGCAAATTTCTTTAATCATTTTTATCTTTCTGGCTTAGGAGAATTTGCCATTCGGAATGATCTAAATTTGCAGGGAAAAATTAGTTTCCCTTATTCTCATGAGACGAGAGAAAAGAAATTAGATATAAATTTAAAAGATGAAGCTTTTGTTGCTGTTGGAGGAGGTAAAGATTCTTGTGTTACAATAGAAATGTTGAAATCTTTTAAGCCGACTTTGTTTTCTGTCGGAATTGCTCGTCCGATAGAGGATTGTATAAAGATTTCCTCTTTTAATTCTGTAATGGTAAGAAGGGAGATTTCTCCAACGTTATTAAAGTTAAATGAAACAGGAAAAGTTTACAATGGCCATGTCCCTATATCCGGAATGATAGCGTTTATAAGCTTTTGCTTAGCTTTATTACACCAGAAAAGATTTGTTGTATTAAGTAATGAGCGTTCTGCAAATGTTGGAAATATGAAACAAGGTATGTTAGATGTTAATCATCAATGGAGTAAATCTTTTGAATTTGAGGAATCTTTTTATAAATTAACCAAAAAGTTTTCTCCAGAATTTAGATATTTTTCTATATTAAGACCTTTGTCAGAGATACATATAGCAAAGTTATTTGCACAGAAATGTGAAAAATATCATTCAAGTTTTACGAGTTGTAATAAAGCTTTTAAACTTGATCTTCATAAACGCTTAAACAGATGGTGTGGATGTTGCGATAAGTGTCGATTTGTTTTTCTTATTTTAGCTCCATTTTTAAGCAGGCCTGAATTGATTCAAGTTTTTGGATCAAATCCTCTGAATGATGAAATGCAAGAAGTAGGCTACAAGGAATTACTCGGATTATCGGGCCATAAACCATTTGAATGTGTTGGAGAAGTTGAAGAATGTCGATATGCTTGGTTTTTACTACAAAATAGACCGGATTGGAAAGACGATATTTTAATACAAAAAATAAAAGTAGAGCAACATGAAGGGAATCTTTTTATCCCCAGTTTACAACATATGATTCCAGAGGAGTTTCGAGATGCTTTTAAAAGATTTATTGAATAAAAAAGTAGCTATTTGGGGAATGGGTAAGGAAGGACATTCTATAGCACACTTTTTAGACAAACATAATATTTCATATTCAACGATAGATAAAGAAAATGAATCAGATATTTTTTTGAATGAGGTTATTTTTAAAAGTCCCGGTGTTTCTCTTTACCATCCTTTGTTGAAAGAAGCAAAAGAGAAGGGGATAGTGATTACATCATCTACAAACTTTTATATGGAAAATAAATCCCCGCTAATAAAAAGTATTGCAGTTACGGGGACTAAAGGAAAAAGTACAACCTCAAGTTTAATGGCTCATGTACTAAGAAAAATGGGTTACAGAGTTGGATTTGGAGGAAATATAGGAGTTCCTTTACTAGATTTATGGGAAGAAAAAATAGATTTTTTAGTGGCTGAGTTATCAAGCTATCAATGTGCGGATTTAACAACAGGCTTTGATTTAACCATAGTTACAAATTTATATCCAGAACATATTGACTGGCATCAAAGTCATGAACAATATTTTAAAGATAAATTAAATATTTTAAAGGTTCGAAAAACCGGTCAAAAAGCTGTTATAAATTGTAAAAATGAAAAATTAATGCAATTAACAGATGGATTAAAAGATATTTATTATTTTAATAAGAATATATCAACTGTTAAAAGCCCTTTATTAGGTCACCATAATCAAGAAAATATAGATGCCATTAAAGTCGCTTTGAGAGTTTTAGATTTACCTTTAGATCATTTAGAGGATTACTTATCAGATTTTAAAGCTTTGCCACATCGATTAGAGGTATTTGATGTTAATGGTATCACGTATGTAGATGATAGCATATCGACCACACCGGAAACATCTTTAGCCGCTTTACAAGTTTTTGAAGGAAAAAATAGATTCTTATTAGTAGGAGGCTATGATAGAAAACAAGATTATTCTAAACTTATTGATTATGCTCAACAACAAAATGTTAATTTAATTTGTTTGCCTGATACAGGTAAAGCGATACATGAAAAAGTTCCTCAAAGTTTTCTGGCCTTAGATATGAAAGAGGCTATTGAGATTGTAAGGAAATATGTCAAAAAAGGAGATGTTGTTATTCTATCTCCTGGAGCTCCTAGTTATAATTGTTACAAGAATTTCGAAGAAAGAGGGAGAGACTTTAAAAAGAATATCTTGAAAGTATAAAGTTCTTGACAATAACGACCAATTTTATCATATACTAAAAAAATGAGGTGCAGAGATGATTTTAGACAAGATTAGAGTTTTTACAAATAGCAGAAAACAGCAAAAAATCTATACAACCAAGCAACATGGCCGTAGTATGCTAGAGATGTTAGCAGTATTGGCAATTATAGGTGTATTAAGCATAACAGCATTAGTAGGTTTTACCTATGCGATGAACAAGCATCGAGCGAATGAGACGATATACGATGTGATGCTGCGCGGTACGAATGTTCCGATGATAGATGAGAACTATTATAGTAAGCCCTCAGGATATGAGTTTTTATTTCCCGGTTTAGGACAGGATAGTGGGCGTCAAGGAGTATACTATCCCATGTCGACGAAGAAGGATAGCGGTAGTTCATATTATGTAGAGGCGACTGGGGTCAGTTATCGCGTATGTGAACTCATCTTAAAGATGGAGCCGACGGACATAGACCAGATAGTAGTGAATAATTCCGTTTATCAAGGGGACAGTGATATATGCGGAAGCACAGATGGTTTAGCGATGCGGTTCTGTTTTGGCAGTGATGGGACGATATGTAATGGGACAGGTACCGGTGGCGGGACTAGTTCAGGTAGTGGTACAGGTTCAGGATCTGGAAGTGGTTCTGCAGGAACAGATTTATGTGAAAATGTGACTTGTATGGGATGTCAAAAGTGTGATCCATCGGATGGGATTTGTAAAGATGATGACGGGAAATGTCTTTATGGTCAGATATGTTTAGATGGGATATGTACTTGTTCAGATAATACTCAATGTCCTGAAGGTGAAATTTGCCAAGATGGTTCCTGTGTAAAACCAGAGTGTATTACGGATGATGATTGTGATTATCCTAAGATATGTGTTGACAATCAGTGTGTTTGTCCAAATGTGGGAGCTCCGACTGAATGTCAAGAGATAGTTTATACGGCTCAGTCAGATTGTCCTATGCTGCAAAATAAAGAAAATGGTACTCAATGCACGACAGACGCTGGTTACTCAGGTAAATGTTATGATGGCGTATGTATTGATATTCGTTGTCCAGATCCAGAATATCCACAGTGGACACAATATTTAGGAAATGAATCAAGTGGATTGTGTTGTAAATGGTTTGAAACAGCGGCCACAAACAATTCTCAATATCAAAGTAGGGGGTGCTGTACTGATGGTAGAGAAGCTAAGTTAATAGATAGTGTGAATTATGGTCGATTGTCTGTTTGTTGCAACCCAGAAGAGGAAGCTTTTTACTCGGATGTTGCATCTTATAATTCTTTAAGGCTAGGCTGTTGTCCAGCAGGTATGGTCGTTATTCATAATGGAGGAAAGTCAAAATGTTGCATGCCAGGGTCAACGTATGACACTTGTTGTCAACCAGATGCTCCTCAATATACACTCTCTCCAGATGATACAAAGACAGCTTTCTGTTGCCAGCCTGGACAAACAGCCGCTAATTCGCTACTGTCAGGAGTTGTCGAAAAAGGATGTTGCCCTGATGGAAGAGAAGCTGTCGTTGCTCCAAATGGCTATGTTGGAAAGTATGGTGTATCTTTTTGTTGTCCAATAGGATATAAAGGGTATCACAATACGAGTAACTCTGGTTGTTGTCCTCCGGACAGAAATTATAGAGTTGAAACAGATGGAAGCAATTGGTCACGTTCTTACTGTGATTAAAACCAAAAAACTTGACAAAATAGTGAATATTTGATATCTTTATAAAAGAAAGGATATCATCATGGTTCAGAGAAAAGAAAAGTTGCCTGTTTTACAGGCGATTGCAAAGGTGTGTTTCGATAATCCATTAGAAACGGCTCTTGTTCTCTTAAGTATTTATATGGCTTTTAATATGAATACCTGTGCAGGGAAAGAGCAGAAAAAGCTGGCGTTTATAGAGCATTCTTTACACCAAGGCAGATAATGAATAAAAGTTTTCATATGTATGGTATAAGAATATGGAATGGGTGTAGTTTATTAATCATATCTATGCTTATATCTATTATATCTTCTTGTAATACTTTAGCTAAAGAAGAGCATCCGCAGAAAAAAACCAATCGATTACATAACCCATCATATCTTCAAAAGGAAAGGGAATAATAAAATGACGTTACTAGATGAAGAATTACTTTTAGCAGCCCTCTCAGGAAATACCGATAGAGTAAAGGAAATCCATCAAAGAGGAGGTAATTTAGGTGTTCGAAATAATTGCTATAATACTCTAGTGCATATAGCAGTTTTATCAGGGAATGAAGGACTGTTTGAATATGTTGTTAATCGTTTACCGCTAGATGAATGGGATACAATAAACCGTGAGGGATTGACGCCTTTGATGATTGCTTGTACTAAATCTAATACGGAAAAAATGATAGAGGAGCTTTTAAAACGAGGAGTGCATCGTAGAAGAATTACGCAAGATACTAAATATACGCCTCTTATGACACTAGCTGCAGCCGGTCGGAATGAAGCAATAGATTTGTTTTATAAGTATCCCGACAAACGTTCATATCCTGATTTAGAATTTCCTAAAGATAAGAAGAAAGGTGTTCGTGTAGAAGAAGTTCGCTCTCAACTTCCTATTTTAGAGCGGAATCATTTGATGGCAGCTGTTTTAGCAAATCAAAAGTCCACGGTTCAGTTTATTTTAGCTAGGGATACTAGTCTATTAAATAGTATTGATAAAAATGGATGTACTCCTCTTGTTTTAGCGGCAAGGGATAAGAAAATAAATATAGAAATAGACAAAATACTTTTGCAAGCAGGTGCAGATCCAAGTATTCATCCGACGGAGAGAGAGCTAAAATCTTTTATTCATTATGAATTTTTAAAGTGTACAAAAATAGAAAATGGTCAAGCGCAATTTGAGGAAATAAAAAAGATATGTCAACCTTATGCATCTGTTGTTGAAGAAATACAGTATATTGAAGCAAATAAGCAAAAATTTTTGCCTCCCAAAAGAGTAAAGTCCTGTATGGAGGTAAATAAAAAGAAAGCCTTAAGACATAAGTATATAAGAGATTTTTTTGAAAACGAGTATTACTAACGCCAGAATAAAAAACTTGACAAAAAATATAAAGTGTAGATAATAGTATCATTGTGCTAATAAAAGTCAGGAGAAATTGAAGATGAGCAATCAATTAATGCAGGCATTTATAGAGAATAAAACAAAGAAGGCCTTGGAGTTATTAGAAAAACCATTTGATTTAATGATGGTTGACGATAAATACGATGATACATTACTTATCGCTGCGTGTAGAAATAGTAATCCGCTCCTTGTTGAGGCCATATGTCAAAAAGCGCAAAAACAGAATCGTTTGCTGGATTTAATGAATCGTCCGACGACGAATGGAGCGACGGCATTAATGGTTGCCTCTTTAGGGATGGGCATAAAGATGAAAAAGGACTATCACAGTTTTTGTTTGGCAGTATATTCTCGAGAAAATGGTATGAGCAAAGTTTCTGATGACAAATTAGTACATATGTTATTATCTTGTCAGAATTTATTACAGGATACGGAAAAGTGTGTAGATGTCTTGCTCAAGTATGGACAAGATCCATGTGCGAAGGATTCGCATGGAAATACGGCATTACACTATGCGATCAAAGGTTTGTCAATTGGACATAACAGTCGTACAGATGACATTATTGGTGCGGTTCCTCGGTTATTAAAGGATTCTCGAGTAAATATAAATGTTAAGAATAATGAAGGTCAAACGCCATTACATTTAGCGGCATTTTATGGAGCTGATGCCTGTTTAAATTATTTATTAGCCAAAAGCGCAAATCCTCTGATTGCAGACAATTTATCACTTTTACCATATGAATATGCTCATGAAAGTCTTCGTCCAGAGACAGTGAAAAAATTGTGTCGAGAAACGAACCGAAAAGTAAGGGAAATAAACTCTTTAGCAAAAGAGCTTAAAAGAAATAAATTATTATCAGAGTGCGCTCTGACACGTTAGTTATCTCAGAAAAAACTCAGCCCAGATTTTGAATCTGGGCTGAACTTACAGAGGAATGAGAATACGATAATTGATTTAAATACTAGAAGTAGTATTGCATACCTAATTTAATATCGTTATACTTTACGTCTTCTTTGTACTTATCGCCTGTTGTTCTGTTTTTAGCTTCTGCTGTACCCAGATCTGTATAGCGATAGCCTAAATCGAGGCAAATATTGGAAGTTAAAGCGTATTCAACGCCAGCACCGACGTTCCAAGCAAAGTTGCTTTTAGCTTTTCCTTTATATTCACCTTTAAAGTTTTTAATTTTGTTGTAGGCATAACCAACACCACCTGTAGCATAGACAGAGAATTTATCCCAAACTGGATAGCTTGCATAAACATTAGCCATTAAATCAGCTGTCCACATGTCAGCTTTAGCTCCGTCAGCTTTTCTGAATTGTTCTTTTCCCCAAGGACGGTATTCAGCTGTAACGTCTGCTTTAAAATAGTTGTTCATACGGAAACCAGTACCTACTCCGAATAAAGCAGCGTTTTCTGTTCTGCCTGTTCCCATTGAATAACCAGCATCTACTTTCATATAAGCATCATCATAAAATGCTGTTTGAGCAGATGCAGCAGATGCAACTGTCAATGCCGTTAAAACAGCAAGTGTTGACATAAGATATTTCTTCATTTTTAACTCCTTTTTTTCATATATGAAGTACAACAGTTGCTACCTTAACAATAACATTATCTATTTGTCTACAACAAAAAGTTGTTTTTTTAAAAAAAAATAGCAAAATATGTATGAGTCAATAAGATGATATGTTTTTTGTATTCGGACTTGCAAAAAAAGTATATTCTACGTAAAATAAAAGAAGTTTTTTGATAAAAAAAAGGTGGTTATATTATGAAAAATGAAGATATTTTAAGAGGGATGCTCGAATCCGATGAAAAGTTTTATTGGCAAGTTACTGGATCTATACGCGATTGGAAATATAATCCCATTAATTGGATTTTGGCTATCTGTACGTTAGGCTTGTATTTATTCGGACTTCATTTATACCGCACATATCATTATTATGTTTTAACTTCTAGTCGATTTATTATCATATCAGGGATTTTGGGGCGTCAAGTAGATGAAATAGAGCTTTTCCGTGTTGTGGATAGCAAGACTGTCCAGTCGCTTGTTGATCGATGGGCTGATTTAGGAACGATTATTGTATCGTCTACCGATAAGACGGGTATTGCGACGATGAAGAAAATTCCAGAACCTCATTTGGTTCGTGATTCGCTAAGACAAGCTTATACAAAAGCGCGTAATTCAAGAGGAACTGTTGTATTAGAGCAATCATAGTAGATGATGATTTTGATTAAAGTCGTCTTCAATAGGCGACTTTTTTTTGTTTTTTTTGTAATAAAATGAAATATTTATTGAATTTATATTAGTTTTTTTTAGTGCAAAAAAAATTCATTTTTAGTAAACCATTGATTTTAAAAGAAGAAAAAGATTCTCGTCGGGGCGTTTGAATGACAAATTTTATTAAATATTGTTTATTATCAATAAGTTAATAAATTTGACTTTCTTATAAAATTATGCCTACGATGGTATGTACCCTTTCAGGGGAGATTTGTTTTAAAACAAAAAAGGAGAATACATTATGAAGTTATCAACAGTTTTATTATCAACAGCATTTGTTTTGGTAGCGAGCGGTGCTTTTGCTGCCGAAGTGACACATCCGTTCTATGTACCGGAACAAGGGGATGTGATGTCGGACACGACTTATACGTTTGCTTCGCGGGATTATGATGATGTTGCTGAATTTACGGACAACACGTTAAGCGAAAAAATTTCCGTCGGTGTTTACAAAGATTTGGCTGTTTATGTAACAGGTTCCAATTCATGGACACGTTTTAATCCGGATCAGGGTTCTGCCGAAAATGAGGACAGAAACTTGGCATGGAATGTGGGCGCGACGTATAATTTAGTCAATACGGGCAAAGCATTCGTTCAAGTAGACGCTAATTACGGTCAAAGAGAAAATTGGGCGGATGTCGGCGAATATAAAGCTGTTGGTGTTGCCTTAAAAGGCGGTTATGACTTCGGTTGGGCAATGCCGTACGCGAAAGTAACGGGTGAGTTCCCGGTGGCTCAATCGAAACAAAGCACGAATGATCCAATGTATAATGCCTATGTTGGTGCTTATCGCTTGTTTGCAGATAAAGTTGCTGTAGATGCGGGAGTTAACTACAGTTGGGACAAGAATGATGACGGAAAAGATTGGTCTGTTGTCGCACGTGCAGACTACTTGTTTACAGACAAGATTTCTGCTGGAGTTTTCGGATCATACATGTTTGATGGACGAGAAGATGATTTTGATACAGATTATGACGGATACACAGTCGGGGTTAATCTGAAAGCAGCATTCTAAATGAATGGAAAGAAAAAGGAACCGCCTCGCAAGAGGCGGTTTTTTTGAAGAATTTGGAAAAGATATTTTCTACGGGCCACCTCCTGGACGTTGGTCCGCTGCTCGCCCTCCACAACGAGAGCCGTCTTTTGCTGTTTGCCATGAATAATCACAATTACCGGCATAAGCGGCCATTGAGCAGAGCAATAGAGCAAATAAGAAAATCATTTTTTTCATGTTTGTTCTCCTAAATAAAAGCCACCTTGGTGTTGAGGCGGCTGGAAGTTGAGAACTATCAAGATAAATAGTGCGATATATTCACTTTAAAAGCTTATTTTACCGCCTTCCAGCCATGGCTGGATAAGCATGTAAAATTTCGCTTTACATGAAGCGTATCTTGATGGGTTCTCACACCCATAGACAGACACCAATCTGTCACTTTTATAAGATAACAAATTTCATAAAGACTAGCAATAGACTATTTTACAAAATTAAAAGGAGCTTTAAGCTCCTTTTAATTATTTCACGACAATATTTAACAACCGCTTAGGCACATAAATTACTTTTATAATTTGCTTTCCAGCGATAAAGTCTTGAACGCGTTGCTCTTTTTGTGCAATAGCAAGAACTTCATCTTGTGTTGCATTGACAGGAACCATAATGTTTGCTCGTTTCTTTCCCATAATTTGAACAACAATTTCAATTTCATCTTCATGTAAAAGACTTTCATCATAGGTAGGCCATTTGGCATATGCTATGCCTTCCGTATGGCCCATTTTTTCCCATAACTCTTCACACATATGAGGGGTAATCGGTGCCATTAATAAAATGAAATCTTCCATAACGGATTTATTGACTTTATTTACTTTATAAATAGCGTTTGTTAACTCCATCATTTTAGCGATGGCTGTGTTGAAAGATAAATTTTCCATATCCTGAGTGACAGATTTAATTGTTTTATGAGCTAGTTTTGTTACACTTTCATCACCGTCTTTTTCAACGATTTTATCGGATAATTTATCACCATCCATAAACATAGCCCAGACACGTTTCATGAAACGGAAAGCCCCATTGATTCCTTCGTTTGTCCAAGGTTTCTCTGCTTCAACAGGTCCCATGAACATTTCGTAAAGACGAATTGTATCTGCGCCATATTCTTTGATAACATCATCAGGATTAACAACGTTATAGCGAGACTTACTCATTTTTTCTATTTGAGTATTGACTTTTACGCCAGTCTCTTTAACAAAATAGTCATCTCCTCGTTTTTCAACTTGATGAGGATAATAATACTTTCCATTATCATCTTGATAAGAGTAAGCAAGAATCATGCCTTGATTGAATAAACGTTTGAATGGTTCTTTTGTGGATACTAATCCAGCATCAAATAAAACTTTATGCCAGAAACGTGCGTATAATAAATGTAAAACAGCGTGTTCTGCTCCACCAATATACATATCTACAGGCATCCAATAAGATTCAGCTTCTTTACTCCATGCTTCTTTATCATTCTTAGGGTCAGTAAAGCGGAGGAAATACCAGCTGGATCCAGCCCATTGAGGCATCGTATTTGTTTCGCGTTTAGCTGGTTTACCAGTATCAGGATCTACCGTATTTACCCAGTCTGTTGCACGTGCTAAAGGAGGTTCTCCATCTTCTGTTGGTTTAAAATCAGACATAGGAGGTAAAAGAACAGGTAAATCTTTCATAGGAACAGCTTTAATAGAACCATCTTCTAAATGTAAGATAGGGAATGGTTCCCCCCAATAGCGTTGGCGAGCAAATAACCAATCACGCAATTTGTAATTTACAGTTCCTTTGCCTAAGCCACGTTCGGTTAACCAATCTGTCATTGCCTTTTTAGACTGCTCTACATGCATTCCATTTAAGAAACCAGAGTTAATAAGAACGCCATCTCCTTCCCAAGCGGCTTGAGAAATATCTCCCCCTTCGATGACTTGTATAATAGGCAGGTTAAATTTCTTAGCGAAATCGTAATCGCGCTGGTCATGAGCAGGAACAGCCATAATTGCACCATAACCATAATCTCCTAAGACATAATCAGCAATGTAAATAGGAATTTTACGGCCATCGACAGGGTTAATAGCATAGGCACCTGTAAAAGCACCTGTTTTCTCCTTATCTTCTTTCATGCGGTCCTGAGCAGATTTTTTAGAGGCTGCATCTATATAAGCATCAACTTCTTCTTTTTGTTCAGGCGTTGTTATTTCTTTTACTAAGGCATGTTCAGGAGCTAAAACACAGTATGTCGCTCCAAACAATGTGTCAGGGCGTGTTGTGTAAACAGTAAAAGTTTTGTTTGTTCCATCTACTTTGAAATCTACATCCGCTCCGGTAGATTTTCCAATCCACTCGCGTTGCATTGTTTTGATACCTTCTGGCCAATCGACTTCGTCTAAATCTTGTAAAAGGCGTTCAGCATAAGCAGTAATTTTTAACATCCATTGCCGCATAGGCTTACGAATGACTTCATCACCTGTTTCAACGTATTTCCCGTCTTTGACTTCTTCGTTAGCGAGAACGGTTCCCATTTTAGGGCACCAGTTAACTGGGACTTCAACTTCATAAGCTAACCCTTTTTCGAAGAGAATAGAAAAAATCCATTGTGTCCACTTATAATAGCTTTCATCTATTGTTGAAATTTCACGATCCCAATCATAAGAGAAGCCAACATTTTTGAGTTGATCACGGAAATGAGCACAATTTTTTCTTGTAATTTCAGCAGGATGAGTTCCAGTTCTCATGGCATAACGTTCAGCGGGTAGTCCAAAAGCATCCCATCCCATAGGATGTAATACGTTAAAGCCTTGCATCCGTTTATAACGAGAAATAATATCGGAAGCCGTATATCCTTCGACGTGTCCAACGTGTAAACCGTCTCCAGAAGGATAAGGGAACATATCTAAAACATAATATTTTGGTTTAGAAGGGTCGACTTCACATTTAAAAGTTTTTTCATCTTCCCACTTTTTATGCCACTTTTTTTCAATTTGTGTAAAGTCATAATTTGATTCAGCCATTTAAGAAACTCCATAAAAATTTGAATGCGAAAAATGTACCACAAAAGAGTTGTCTATGCAAGGTTTTATCCAAAGTTCCATTTTAGGAAAAAAGAATAAAATTTTATCTTTTTAATGAAAGCTTATTGATAACGAAGAGCATCAATCGGATCTAATTTCATAGCTTTAATAGCTGGGAAAAGACCCGATACGACACCAACAATCACAGCGACAGAGAAAGATAAAATAACAGTCCAAATTGAAATCGGTACATCTTTTTCAAAGATATAGCCTCCGATTTGAGAAGTCGCTATACCGATAGCTAATCCCATAAGGCTTCCCATAAAAGAAATTAAAATAGATTCAACTAAGAACTGAATCATAATCCATCTATTAGGAGCTCCAAGAGCTTTTCGAGTGCCGATTTCTCTTGTTCTTTCGGTGACAGAAACGAGCATCATATTCATAATACCAATACTTCCAACGATAAGAGAAATAGAAGCAATAGCTGCGAGTAAAAGAGATAAATAAAATCCAACTTTTTTAACTTGTTCTACAAGCTCGGCCATATTTCTAATAGTAAAATCATCTTCTTCAGAATCTTTTAAATGATGTCTTGCGCGGAGTAAATAGGTGACACGTTGTAAGACTGCGTCTAATTTATCTTCACTATTTACCTTTACAAAGCCAATACTGACCATCTGAGGACGTCTTGATCCACGAATTTTTTGGCGTAATGTGCTAAAAGGCATCATGATTAAGTTATCTTGGTCATCACCTGTTAAACCTGGGCCTTTTGCTTTAAGCGTTCCAACAACTAAGAAAGGAATATTTTGTAATCTGACACTTTTTCCTATAGGGTCTTCAAAGCCAAATAGTTCATCTACGACAGTTTGACCAAGAACAACGTAGGAGGCTGCAGATTTCATGTCTCTTTCTGTAAACATGATACCACGATCAATTTCCCAATTTCCAACGTCTAAATAATCAGGTGTTACGCCCATTGCATTGACGCTCCAGTTGTTTTTTCCATAAACAGCTTGTACGCCAGCTTGAGTTGCATAAGATGTCGTTAAAACATCTTTTAAGTCCTTCATTGCGTCCATATCTTGGCGACTAACATTAGGACGTCCCATCGCTGTTCTAACCCCTCCAGATGTTGAGGCTCCAGGAAGAACAATCAGCAAATTTCCTCCCATACTTTCAAAGCTTTCGTCTATGACATTCTGAACGGTTTGTCCAACCGCAACCATTAAAACAACAGCTGCAACCCCAATCATAATTCCAAGTGTCGTTAAGAATGTTCGCATTTTATAGGAGGTGATAGATATCCAGGCTTCTGAAAAAATAAGTCTAAACATGTTGTCCCTCCATATATTTTTTGACTGAACCATCATATTCGACAACACCATCTGCAATGCGTATTAACCGTTTAGCATACATAGCAACATCAGGCTCATGTGTGACAAGAATAATCGTGATACCTTGATTATTGAGGCTTTGAAAAAAAGTCATAATTTCATCAGAAGTTTGGCTATCTAAGTTTCCTGTAGGCTCATCAGCCAAAATAATTTTAGGATTATTTATTAATGCACGAGCAATAGCAACACGCTGTTGCATTCCTCCAGAAAGTTGATTCGGAATACGATCTTCATAACCTGCTAAGCCAACTTTTGCAATCATTTCTTTTGCACGGCGATACATTTCTGATTTTCCAACGCCTTGATAGAGCAGAGGAAGAGAAACATTATCGGCGATGGTTCGTTTCATCAAAAGATTAAAATTCTGAAATACGAAACCTAACGTACGGCCACGGACAATAGCAAGTTCTTCATCGGATAACTTGGAAATTTCTTTCCCCGCTAGGAAATAAGTTCCACTCGTCGGTCTGTCTAAACAACCTAGTGTGTTCATCAATGTGGATTTTCCAGAACCTGAATGCCCCATGATTGCAACAAAATCGCCTTCTTCAATTTTGAAAGAAACACCTTTTAGAACATCTTGGCTCATACCACCAGGCATGTAATATGTTTTCTTTAAATCTTTAACTTCAACGACGATGGGTTTAGACATTTCTTTACTCATTATGGTCTTGGGCCGCCTCCAAATCCGCTAGAAGACTTTGTCGTTGTAATAAATTCAGAAATTAATTTATCTCCTTCTTTAACGCCATCAATAACTTCTGCATACATAACATCAGAAAGGCCGAGCTCTATAACATGAGGCTTAATTTGTCCATTTTCAAATGTATAAACAACGGCTTGGGTTGCTTTTAAATTCATTGGGCGTTGGCCATCCATTTTTTGGCGTAGAGCCGCATTGGGTTTAAATTGAACGACTGTGTTTGGAATACGTAAAACATCTTTTTTCTCGTCAGTTAGAACGGTAACAAAAGCAGTCATCCCAGGAAGTAATTTTTTGTCATCGTTATTAACTTCAATGATAACTGTGTACATAACAACATTTTGCTCTTCCGTTGGGTTAAGACGAATTTGCTTGACTGTTCCCCAAAAAGTTTCTGTCGGATAAGCATCTACTGTAAATTCAGCTTTCATGCCATACTTGATTTTACCAATATCTGCTTCAGAAACAGAAGCTTCTATTTGCATGAGCTTAAGATTTTCTGCAATTTCAAATAATGTTGGTGTAGAATAAGAAGCTGCTACTGTTTGCCCTTCTTCTACTTCTTTCGAAATAATTGTTCCTGAAACAGGAGAGGTAATCATGGCATAATCAATATTTTGTTGTGCTTTATTATAACTCGCTTGAGCGCTTAATAAATCTGATTCTGCAGAAGCTAAGCTTATTTCAGCATCTTCCATTTCTGCTTTTGCAATTAATTTCTGAGCATATAAATCTTTATAACGATTATAGTTCATTTCTGCAACTTTTAACTTGCTTTTAGCTAAATCTAATTGTGCTTTTGCTTCATTTAACGTTTCTTGAAGAAGAAATTTATCCAGTTCTGCTAATAATTGTCCTTCTGTTACTTCATCATTGTAATCAACATAAATTTTTTCGATGATACCTGAAACTTGAGTGCCGACATTAACAATATTAATCGGTTGTAATGTCCCGGTCGCAGTTACTTTTTCTGTCACATCTCCTTTTTCGACAGTAATGAATTCAAATTGACGTGCAGTTAATTTATCAGATGGTTTCATGATGTAATATAAACCAACAATTGCTCCAAAAATAACAGCAACAACGATTAGAAATTTCTTCATACTTTTTTCTCCATTTGTCCTAAGGCCTTCATAAGATTATTTTTAGCAATCATAAAATTATAAAAACTTGTTGAATATTCTACGCGCGCACTCGCAAGTTGAGACTGAGCATCTAAAAGAGTTAAAATATTGACCTTACCTACTTTATAAGATGCAAAAGCTACTCGTTCTGATTCTTCAGCACTTGCTAAGAGAGTCTTGCTGATTTGATGCGTCTGATAGGATGTTTTGTAATCTTGAACTGCAGCCCAAACTTCATTTTCAATATCAATTTTGAGTTGATTTAATTGCTCTTCAGTTTGTTTGAGCTCATAACGAGCTTGACCGACTTTATATGATTGATCAAACCCTGAAAAAATTGGAATAGATAGCTGTAATCCAATAGAACTATTATATGTCCCGTCTTCCCCAAAACGAACTTCTTTCCCAGCACTTGCAGAACCAACAGCACTGAGTGTTGGTAAATGTCCGGATTTTGCTGTTTCTACATTAAAAGAAGCAGCTTCTTTATCTTTTTGCATGGCATGATAATCAGGCCGGTTTTCTAAGGCTTTTGTTATGAGCTTTTCTATATCGTCAAGCTTCACTTTATCTTCAATTTTCTTATCCTGTCTATAAAGCTTAAACAGAGTATAAGGAGGAAGATTTAATAAGTTTGCTAAATTTCCGCGCTCAAGAGCAATTGTTTTTTTTGCAACGGTTGTTTCTAATTTTGCTTGAGCATAAGCTGTTTCGGCCTGAAGCTTATCACTGAGAGGGACAAGCCCGAGTTTATAGCGGCTATTTGCCTCTTCATAAGCTTTTTTTGATGCTTCTTCACTTTTCAACAAGCCTTCATATTTTTCTTCGGCAGATAAAACATTGTAATAGCTTTCCGCGACGTTATAGAGGGTGGTCTGTAAAGTATTATCATAAGAATAATAAGCAGAAGATAAATAGCTTTTAAATTTATCTGCCGTGCTAGACCGTCCTCCGAAATCAAGAAGCAGCCAATTAAGAGAGACCTGAGCAGATGTATCTGTTAAATCAGAGTGCCCATCACCATCAACTTTTGTACTATTTTGTGATAAAGAGCCACTCCCATTAATGGAAGGGAGATAATTAGCAAGGCTTTGGCCATAGCTGGAAGCGGAAACTTGTGTTGATAAATAACTTGATTTAAGAGTGGGGCTTTCACATACGGCAATTTCCATGGCATCCAGTAAGGTTATTTCTTTAGATAAATCTGGTTTTTGGCAGACTGGAACTTTATCGTTTTGATAGACATTAAAGGGATCAATAGCATAAGCTGAAGACGTTATGCTACCCAATAAGATTCCCAATAGAGAAGGGAAAAAAATTTGCACTGTTTTCATGTGAATCGTCTCCTTTTTTACTATATAAGAGAAGATTCTTAATAAAGTGTAAAAAATGCAATGCAATTATTGAGTTTATCCTCAGATTACGCAGAGTAAAGAGGGATTAACTATTAGCAAAAAAGCTGATTTTAGGATTATTTTCTTTTTTATCGAGAGCTTCATCACAATCATAGAAATCATCCCACATATCAAGAGCGTCACAAACGGCTCTGATGAGGAAATCTTGGACACTTTCTCCATTTTTGTGCGCGTGATTTTCTAATTTTACATATAACCTATCATCAATATTTAAAGATATTTTACGCGCCATAAACAATCTCCCTTATGTTGTTAAGCTGTTCTTTAAAAGCATTATAATCAGTCGAGTCGTTTATATGCAAGAAAAAAATAAAAATTTTTTGACGAGTCGCTCTAGAGAATCTCTTTGACGACTCGGAAATGAGCAGAAAGTCTGGATAAATACGACTCGGCTAAAAATAAAGTTTTTTATTTTTAGTTCAGATATGATTTCATTTTTTCAAGAAGTTCGATGTCTTTTGTTAAGTCAATATCTTCTTCTTGAGCAAAGGCGATATATTTTTCCATAGCAAAGATAGCTTCTTTTAAATTTCCAAAAGTAGCAAGTAAGAGAGCTTTTTCTTTGAGAGATTCATTATTTTCTGGAACTAAAGATAAAAGGAGTTTTAATAATTCTTCATTGCTCATAGGATTTTCTGACATGTGAGATAACCTTCTCTATTCCATTTGTTGCGTAAATAATATTCATAACAGCATCGTGTTCTTTTTGATTTTTTGCAATTCCCATTACATAAAGAGTGCCTTCATCCACTGTAATTTTATAATTGACAGAAGAAATGTCTTGTGTCAAGAGCAACTGTGTTCGAATAGAGCTTGCAATAAGAGCGTCATCAGAAGTCGAAAATATATCAGAAGGTTTTTGTATGCGTATGTGATTATAGACTTTTGTGACTTCTTCTGGTTGCCAAGCAGTTTCTACAACTGTTTCGATATCTTCAACTGTTGGGAGAGCTCCATTTAGCATGACTTCTCCTTCAAAAACAGTAATTTCTATATCAAGAGCATACGTCGGTTTAATTGCCATAAGATTAGAGCGTATTTGAATATTGATTTGAGTATCTGTCCAGTCGTCTTTTAAAGAGCGCTCATCTAATAAAACGGCACCGACTTTACTACTTACATTATAAGTAGTTCCTATGAATGAGCACGCGGAAAGGAAAAATAAAATGCAAAATATTTTTATAAGCTTCATTTTTGCCACGCATTTTCGATATGTGTAACTTCATTTTTATCATTTATTAAAATGGCATCAAACCGACAAAAATAATCGGCAAACTCTGCATGATGAGCTAAAAAGATTTCAGCAGCACGATAAATACGTTTTTGAATTAAGGGGGTAATAGCATAAGCGCTTTCATCTATTTTTGCTCTTTTTTTGACCTCGATAAAAATGAGCGTCTTATCTTTTTTCATAATTAAATCAATTTCATTAGCTCCAATACCGTTGAAAGAACGGACATTTTTAGCAACGAATGTGTATCCATTTTCTTCTAAAAAAGAACAAGCTTTTTTTTCTGCTAAATGACCACTTATATAAGCATTTAATCCTTTTAAAGCTTTATTCATCATATTTTAATTCCAGAGCTTTTTGATAAACTTGTTTTTTAGATAATCCTGTTTGTTTTGCAACTTGTGCCGCAGCATCTTTAACTGTTTGTGTTGATAGTGCTTTTTGAAGCATATCATTTAAATTAATTTCTCCTTGTGTCTGTTGAGGGCGGTCAACTAAAATGACAATTTCCCCTTTTGGTTCTTGTTCAAATTCTGCAATTAAGTCATAAAGAGAACCTCTTTTTGTTTCTTCAAATTTCTTAGTGATTTCGCGAACAACAGCAGCCTGTCTATTTCCTAAGATGGTGAGCATATCAGTCAAGGTATCTTTGAGGCGATGCGGCGATTCATAAAAAATAAGAGTCCCAGGTACAGTCGAAATATCTTTTAATTCTTTTTGGCGAGCGTTTTTTTTGGAAGCTAGAAAGCCCATAAAGAAGAATCTATCAGAAGGAAGACCAGACAGTTGAAGAGCTGGGAGAAGTGCATTGGCACCAGGTATAGGAAAAACACTTATTCCTTTATCTAAACAATCTCGGACTAAACGATACCCTGGATCAGAAACTAAAGGTGTTCCTGCATCACTAACAAGAGCAATCGTTTCTCCTTTTTGGAGCAGACTGATTAAGGTTGGTCTCATTTTATCGGCATTATATTCATGATAAGCGAGCATTTTTGCTTGAGATGATATGCCTAATAGAGATAATAATTTATGTGTTGTTCTGGTATCTTCACAAGCGATAATAGAAGCTTGACTTAAGACTTTTTGTCCTCTATCTGTCATATCGTCCAGATTTCCGATAGGGGTTGATACTAAATAAAGACCTTTTTCCAAAAGACTTATCCTTTCTTATTGCAAATTTTGTTAAAAATGAGTATACCAAAATAAGAATAAAAAAAATAGAATTTCGTTTAAAAAGGTTTCAAGAACGTGTTTAATTTTCAAAAATTATTGTTTCTTTTTGTATTATTGGTGCTAGGGGCTTGTTCTCGTTCTGATTTGTATCAACAACAGATTTCATCAACAATTCCAGCTTCGATTATTCCTTACGAACAAGAGAAACCTCTTTATGATAATCTTATGACAGATTCTGCATTTAGCCGTAATGTGAAAGTAGCGATGTTACTTCCTTTAACGGGGAAGGATGCTAAAATAGGAGAAGACCTTCGTAATGCGGGTATGATGGCTCAGTTTGATATTGCAAATAATAATTTTATTTTACAATTTTATGATACGCAAGGAACTGCAGAAGGCGCAAAGAAAGCGTTTGAGCAAGCGGCAAAGTCAAAAGTTGATTTGATACTTGGGCCTGTTTTTGCCCGAGAAGTTGGCGCTATTCGACGTCAAGCACGTGCAAAAAAGATTCCGGTTGTTTCTTTTACATCAGATACAGATGAAGTAGATGAAGGTGTTTATACATTAGCATTGCTTGTTTCCGAGCAGATTGAACGGTCTGTTAGATACGCGTGTGAAAAGGGTAAACAAAGTTTAGCTATTATGGCTCCGGATAATAAAGCAGGAGATATTGCTATTGCTTCTGCTGAAAAAGCGACTCAAGCTTGTGGGATGAGGATTTCAGCCATCTCTGTATACAACCCAACATTCATTAATTTTGAACCTTATGTCCTTAAAACATTACCTGAATCTTTTAAGGATATTAAGATTCTTGAAAAACAAGAGAAAAAAGAAAAAACAGAAACAGAGGAAGAACCTCTTCCAATAACAGAGCAAATAGACTTTGATACATTGTTAATAGCAGACGATGGGAATCGATTAAAATCAATAGCCTCTTTATTTGCTTTGTATGACATTACGCCTCGAGAAGTCTTATTTATCGGAACATCAACATGGCAAGATCCAACATTAACCTTGGAGGGAGCTTTGGCAGGGGCACGTTTTTCTGCCTTGCCAACAGAGGGTTTTGAGAAATTTAGCCAACGATATGAAGAAACATATGGAAAGAAGCCTATTCGTTTAGCCTCTCTTTCTTATGATGCGGTTGCTCTTGCATCTGTTCTTTCTCAGACGGGAGGTATTACAAAGGAAAATTTAACGAATATTCGTGGCTTTTCGGGAACAGATGGTTTATTTCGATTGACTCCAACAGGTGAATCAGAACGCTTGTTAGGTATATCTGAAATTGTTTCTAGGAATCAATTCCGTGTTATTCAAAGACCATCTGTTAATTTCGAGCAGGAAGCTGTTCGGAAAGAAAATATGGAGCGTATTCGTCTTCAAAATGAATATGTGCGTCAAATGAAGGAGTTAGAAGAACAAAAGGCCTTAGAGGAAAAGAGTCTGGATACACTAAGTGATGACACGGAGCAAAATCCAGATGCTATGGCCACAATTCCAAAATCAAACTATTAAGCATAATAAGACCTTCATTTGTTGGGAAAACGTGGTCCCCTTTTTGAATAACCCAACCTTTTTCGATAACTCGTTGAATTGATTGAGGAGAGATATTCTGAATATCTATACCTTGTCGTTGGCGAAGTCCCATTAAAATGCGTTCTTCTTCTTTTTCTTTTAGAGAAAGGGGTGTTATGTTTTTTTCTCCTTTAAGCCAATTTTGGATGTTTCGAGGATTTTCTGTTGCAATTAATCCTAAACGGCCATGAGCAGAAGGCCCTATGCCCACGTAATCTTTTCCTAACCAATAGGTTTGATTGTGTTGACACTCGTATCCTGGTTTAGCAAAATTAGAAACCTCATAAAGTGGTATTCCTGTTGAATCCATTTTTTCGATTGTTTTTAAGAATAAAGTTCGAGCTAATTCATCATCAGGCAAAGAAATGTTTTTATGAGCAAAAGGTGTCTTTTCTTCAATTGTTAATTGATATAAAGAATAATGAGGTAGATTAAAAGAAAGCGCTTCATTTAATTCTTTCTCCCATTGCTCCCATGTTTGTTGAGGACGAGCATAGATCAGGTCAATAGAGACATTATCAAAATAATTCAGTATTTCATTAATTCGTTTTCGCGCAGTTTCGGCGGAATGACGTCGGCCAAGGAAATGTAGGTCTTGATTATTGAGAGCTTGTACTCCAAGAGATAACCTGTTTATTCCTAATCTATGAAAGTCTTTTATTTTTTGTAAGTCAATAGCATCGGGATTAGCTTCAATTGTAATTTCAACATCTTTGTCTACATGGCAATGTTTGTAGATATTGTTTAAGATATCTTCGAGTAAGGTCGTCGACATTAAGCTAGGCGTGCCACCACCAAAGAAGATACTTGTTACATTCTGAGAAGTAGGAATTTGTTTTATTTCTTCATTATACCGTTTGATAAATAGCTGTTCATTCCAGTCATGAGAAGGTAAAGAAAAAAAGTCACAATAAGGACATTTAGATAAACAAAAAGGCCAATGACAATAAATAGCAAACAGATTTTTCATTTATGCTATTATGGCAGAAGAAGAGAAGAAAGACAATACGAAAAGAACCTTGACTTTTTATGTAAAGACTTTTATTTTGTAAAGTCTATGGTTTTATTGAATAGGATAAAAGAAATGCAAATTACAATTACAGGAAAACAAATTAATGTAGGCGATAGCATGCAGTCTTATGCTGAGAAGAACTTGACAGCTGTCGTCGAGAAATACTTTGATACAGCATTAGATGCAACCATTGTTTTTTCAAGAGAAGGTGAACAAATTAAAGCTGATGTTACAGTTCATCCGATGACGGGAGCTTTGTTAAAAGGCAGTGCTCAGGCAGGGGATGCTTATTTAGCATTTGATCGTGCTTGTGATAGAATTGCAAGACAATTACGTAAATATAAGAATCGTTTAACAGATCACCAAACGCAGAAAGTAGAACTCGTAGACATGAGCGTTATCGAAGATGATGTTGAACAAGAACCAACAGGTACAGCTCCAGTTATTATTGCGGAAATGCAAACAGAATTACCTATCTGTTCAGTATGTGGGGCAGTAATGCGTATGGATTTAGCAGATTTACCAGCGTTGATGTTTAGAAATTCAGCACATGGTGGTTTGAATATGGTTTATCGTCGTCCTGATGGCAACATTGGCTGGGTTGATCCGAAGGATAAATCATAATTAAGGTTTTACAATGAAAATTATTGATATTTTAAAGCCAGAATTTGTCTTTTTAGACGTAGATGTTGCATCTAAAAAGGAAACATTAGAAAAGATTGCAGAAATTTCGAGTCCTGTCATTGAGTGTGATAGTCGAAATATATTTGATGCTCTTGTTGAAAGGGAACGTTTAGGGACAACTGGTATTGGGAAAGGTGTCGCTATTCCGCATGCTCGTTTAGCAGGGCTAACAGATTTGTTTTGTGCTTTTATGCGTGTTAAATCTGTTGATTTTGAATCGATTGATGGAAAGCCTGTAGATTTAATATTTTTCTTGCTGGTTCCTGAAGAGTCGGGGGCAGATCACTTAAAAGCTTTAGCAAGAATCTCTAAATTGCTTCGTAATGAGGAGGTTTGTACTTCATTACGACAAGCAAAGACTCCTAAAGAAGCTTTAGCTTTAATTGACGCAGCAGATAAAGATGAATAGGTATTTTATTTATATTTAATAAAAAGCGGGTTTAAGGCCCGCTTTTTTATTGACAGGTTTGAGTATTTTCATTCCAGGAATATCCACTTTCGCAACA
>CASECI010000002.1 GCA_949286465.1 uncultured Alphaproteobacteria bacterium
TTTTTACCTACAATAATAACATTATCCTTCTAGGAATAAAATTATTTATATTACTTATTATTTTTTCAACATACTCACAGTATGACAGAGACACTAGCGATTTTAGCTATTATAGCCGCGTTATCTATCATTGCTCTTTTGCAATTCTCATATGTAATGAATAAACTAAGAGCAAATGATACCATATGAGATATTAATTTATGGGCTTTACGAGCAACTGAAGTAGAATATACTTATCCCTTTTGGTAAACTATTTCAATAGATGATGTCGGATATAAATTGACACATGGATATGATATTGCAACTGTCAGTGATTGAAATAAACTATTCGCTATTGAATTAGTGGTTGTAGCTGACAAAGTATGCCAACTCTTATTAGGTATGGCTAATACTCATTATGTTGTTGAAGCAACAAATAATGGTATGGAAAATGGGTTGCAATTAGGTGGAAATAATAGTTCTATTTGTTCATCTAACTCTACTCTTTATTTTGATAACAATATGAATAAATTCACTGATGTATGTTTACAAGCCTGCGAAGCAGAAGAAAACGTAATAGCTTGTTATTACAACAATGGTAAATATACCTGCTACAAAAACTGGACTCAATGTGGCACAGAGTGCTCTGATTATCTAGGAACGAACTGCCCAGATTGTTTGGGTAATAAAATTTAAATATATAGAAACCTTATTTTTATAAAAGTCTTGACTCTTTTGTAAAAAAAAGTATAATGCACTTTCGATAGCTCCTTGTCTACCCAAAGGGGTCGACTATGCCACAAGCTTTCGTAAGGTGGTTTTACTAAAGTTTAAAGAAGTGGCCGAGATATCCAAAAGGAGAAGACTATGTCTTTTTATGAACATGTATTTATTGCACGTCAAGACTTAGCTCCAGCTCAAGTAGAAGAATTGACAAACAAATATGCTCATGTCATCGAAACTTTAGGTGGAAAAGTTACAAAACGTGAAGATTGGGGATTACGTAATCTCGCTTATCGTATTAAGAAAAACCGTAAAGGTTATTATGTATTGATGAACATCGATGCTCCTGCAGAAGCCGTTAAGGAAATGGAACGTCTTATTCGAATTGATGAAGACATTATCCGTCACTTAACAATTAAAGTTGAACAATTAGAAGAAGGACCTTCTGTTATGTTGGCTCCTAAGAATAAAAAATCTGAAGATACCTTTTCAGATGCTGAAGAAAGAGAGGAATTCTAATGCAAGAAGTTCGTCATTCGTTTTTCCATCGTACAAAGTCTTGCCCTTTCTCAGGGAAAAATGCTTTAACGATTGATTATAAAGATGTTAAATTATTGTCTCGTTTTATTTCAGAACGCGGCAAAATTGTTCCTTCTAGGATTTCAGCTGTTTCAGCCAAAAAGCAACGCGAATTAGCAAAGGCTATTAAACGTGCTCGCTTTTTAGCCCTGCTCCCATTCGTCTCTGGTACAGAAAACTAGGAGGATATAATGGAAGTTATTTTATTAGAACGCATTGAACGTTTAGGTCAAATGGGTGATGTTGTTAAAGTAAAAACGGGATATGCTCGCAATTACTTATTACCACAAAAAAAAGCTCTTCGCTCTACGAAAGAAAATTTAGCTTATTTTGAAAGCCAAAAAGCTGAATTAGAAGCTCGTAATTTACAACATCGCAAGGAAGCAGAAAAAGCTGCTGAGGCTATCAAGAATTTATCTGTCGTTTTAGTCCGTCAGGCTGCTGAATCTGGTCAATTATACGGTTCTGTTACAGCTAGAGATATTCATGATGCTTTACGAGATATGGATGTTAAACTTGAAAGACGTCAAATTGATTTACCTCAACCTTTGAAAAATGTTGGTGTTTACGATGTACGCGTTGTACTACATCCTGATGTTTCCGAAAAAATCAAGGTTACAGTTGCTCGTAGCCAAGAAGAATCTGTTCGCTTAGCTAACTCTTATAATGCTGACTTAGTCAAACCTGTTGAAATCGAAGAAACAACAGAAGAGAAAGTAGAAGAGAAAGCTGAATAAATAAACAACACATGAGAACTCGTAAAGGAGGGATGTAAAATAGTTCAGGTTATTGTACGCGATAATAATGTAGAGCAAGCGCTCAAGGCATTGAAGAAGAAAATGCAGCGCGAAGGTCTATTTCGCGAGATGAAACTTCGGAGAAACTTCGAAAAACCTTCTGAAAAAAGGAAACGTGAAAAAGCAGAGGGTATTCGCAGAGCTCGTAAAATCGAGAGAAAACGGAAAAGTTCCGAAGGTTATTAATCCGTTAATAAAAAAAGCCACTCACATGAGTGGCTTTTTTTATTGACAAACTATTTCAAATCTCCTAATAGAATAGGAATAGATAGGAGAAATTCAAATGTTCTTTATCCCCAAGAAACATATCATTCCATGTTCTGAAAGTAATCTTACAACTTCAAATGCTTCTTCTTTTTTTCAACAGGGCCGCAGTATGATAGAGATGCTGGCTGTATTAGCCATCATTGGGGTTTTATCTGTATCTGCTGTAGCGGGATTGATGTGGGCTTTTGCTAAATATAAAGCCAATGACACCATTCATGATGTTCATTTATGGGAATTAGCTGCTCTTGATAGTCAACAACTTTATTCTATGACCTCTGGTGAGCTGGTTTTAAATGAGTTAGGAGAAGTCTCTACACACGGGTATCCTATGGCCATTTGGATTGAAAGCGAGGATGCTTTTTCTATTCATGTGAATGACGTCCCGAAACGTGTTTGTTCTTTAACCTTAGATATGGTTGAAGAACCTATGATTGTGACTGTAAATAATGTTTCTTATACAGGAAGTGATATATGTGATGCTGATACCAATCAAATGCTCTTCTATTTTAACAAATATATGGGGGAT
>CASECI010000003.1 GCA_949286465.1 uncultured Alphaproteobacteria bacterium
CAGTTGTCCGGAAGTCATAGAATAAAGTTGTTGACTATCAAGAGCGGCGAGTTCCCATAAATGAACATCATGAATGGTGTCATTGGCTTTATATTTAGCAAAAGCCCACATCAACCCCGCTACAGCAGATACAGATAAAACCCCAATGATGGCTAATACAGCCAGCATCTCTATCATACTGCGGCCCTGTTGAAAAAAGGAAGAAGTGATTGAGTTTAAAGGATTATCTTTCCGAGGGGGGGGGGGTAATATTATTATTGTGAATGAAGTGCATTTGAATTTCTCCTATCTATTCCTATTTTATTAGGAGATTTTTCCCAGATTGTCAAATTTATTTTCCAATAAAGATAATGCTTGAAAAAAATAGATAATGTGATAAAGATAAAGCATCGGTCTAATTTCATAAAAGGAAAAGTAAATGAGAAGAAAATTAATCGCTGGCAATTGGAAGATGAATGGTTTAACTCAGGATGGAGTTGCTTTAGCAAAGGGTTTGTCAGATTTATATAGAACTCTAACAAAACCTTCCTTTGATATGTTCATCGCACCACCTTTTACGCTTTTATCAAAAGTCGTAGAGACAGCAAAAGAATCTGGAATTTGGGTTGGGGGTCAGGATTGTTCTATGTATGATTCTGGAGCACATACAGGTGATGTCAGTCCTGTAATGCTGAAAGATTTGGGCTGTGGTGGTGTGATTGTTGGACATTCAGAACGTCGTGCAGATCATGGCGAAACGAATGACATCGTAAAAGCAAAGGCCGAAGCAGCATTAAAAGCAGGGTTAGGTGTTATTATTTGTGTTGGGGAGACTTTGGCAGAAAGAGAAGCTGGAAAGACTTTAGATGTCGTGGGTTCTCAAATTAAAGGCTCTGTTCCTGAAGGAGCTAAAGCAGGTCATGTTGTTATTGCATACGAACCTGTCTGGGCAATTGGAACAGGAAAAACGCCAACAACAGATGATGTTCAAGAAGTTCATGCATTTATGCGTCAAAAATTGGCTGGTTTGCTGGGTGAAGAAACGGCACAACAAATGCAATTGTTGTACGGCGGTTCGGTAAAACCGAGTAATGCGAAAGAATTGTTAAGCTTGCCGGATGTGGACGGTGCTTTGGTCGGCGGTGCCAGTTTGAAAGTTGATGATTTCTGGGCAATTGCTTCGACTCAGTTGAGTGCGTAATAGGTCTCAAAGAATGGTTATTTTACTAAAAGTAACAGCTTGCATGCTTTTGATGGGATTGATTTCTTTTCCATCTTATGCAACAGATGCGCGCTTTAAGGCATGCCTTGAGCAATTTCCGCAAGAAATTAATTTACTTGATTCAGTCGATGAATTATCGCATCCGGTAGAAAAAAAGCAAATAACTGACTACGAGGTAAAAATACCGGGAATGGGTTATGGAGTCTATTATCAAGGGCGTCTAGTGATCAAAAATGATTTAAATGGAGAGGTTGGGCCTATGTGTCAGATCAGCTTTTTTGTTTATTCGGCGGAGATGAATCCTGAAACAAAAATGATCCCTTTGTCACGAGAAGCTCAAGTCGAGCATTTAATTTTATCAACGGCTGCTCTGGGAGAAACATCAGGTCGAACCAGAAAAAAGCTGGACTCTATGACTAACAATATACCCGAGAATGCGCAGTTAATGGCTTTGTTCAGTGAGACAACTGTGGATGACATGTCGTTTGTGGTAGCGACAAGCTTATACGAAAATGAAACGGAACGTATTCTGATCGGTTCTTATCAAAAACATTATTTGAAAACCTTGTTGACTTGTGATAGTTTGGGAGATATAGAAGCAGACAAGAAATACATGTCGATAATTACCCCTAACTTCATGGAAGAAGCAGTTCATGCATTGAAAAAATGCCAATAAGAGAAAGGAAATGTAAATGTATACAGTAATATTAATTATTCATATTATTTTAGCCGTTTTCTTGGTGGGTTTGGTTTTACTGCAACGTTCGGAGGGCGGTGCTTTGGGCGGTCTTGGCGGCGGAACCGGAGCCAGTTTCATGACGGGCCGTGCTGTCGGCAATATGCTTACGAAAATGACAGCTATCATTGCCGCTTTGTTTGTTGTTACAAGCTTGACATTGGGTATTTTAGCTAAACAAGATGTTAAAGAAGAAAGTTTATTAGCTGATTTGCCTGTTCAATCTTCTATGCCTGTTTCAACGCCGGTATCGATTCCTACACCGGCATCAGTTCCTTCGGATACAGCACAGTAATAAGGAGAGGATAATGCAAAAGCATGTTTCTGTCGGGAATGTTATTTTCGGCAACGATTTACCTTTTGTCTTAATTGCTGGGCCTTGCCAGATGGAAAGTAAAGAGCATGGTTTTGAAATGGCTCAGGCTTTAAAAGAGTTAACAGATAAATTAGGGATACCTTTTATATTTAAAGCTTCTTTCGATAAAGCAAACCGGACTTCTTTAAAAGGAGTGCGAGGTATGGGATTAGAAAAAGGTCTCGAGGCTTTTACAGAGATTAAATCTAAAGTAGGTTGTCTGACTCTGACTGATATTCATGAACCGTATCAATGTTCATTGGCTGCAAATGTTGTTGATGTCTTACAAATTCCAGCCTTTTTATGTCGACAGACTGATTTGTTAGTTGCAGCAGCTAAAACAGGAGCAGTCATTAATGTTAAAAAAGGACAGTTTTTGGCACCATGGGATATGAAAAATGTTGCTAGTAAAATTGCAGATTCAGGAAATGAAAAAATTTTATTGACAGAAAGGGGCGTTTCTTTTGGATATAATACATTGGTTGTTGATATGCGTTCTATGCCAATTATGAAAGAGACGGGATATCCTGTTATTATTGATGCGACACATGCTGTTCAACAACCAGGAGGGCAAGGAGCTTCTAGTGGCGGGGATCGTCGTTATGCACCTGTTATTGCGAATGCAGCGTTGTCCACGGGTATTGCCGGGGTGTTTGTTGAAACGCATAAAGATCCAGATAAGGCCCCAAGTGATGGTCCGAATATGATTGTGTTTAAGGATTTGGAAAATATATTGAAAAAAATGATGGCTTTTGATAAGATTGCCAAAAGCTAAAAAAAAGTCGTATAAAAGGAGAAATAAATGACTGAAATTATTGATATTCAAGCAAGAGAAATTTTAGATTCCCGTGGAACACCAACGGTTGAAGTCGACGTTATGTTAGAAAATGGTGCTTTTGGTAGAGCTGCTGTTCCAAGTGGCGCTTCCACAGGAGCTCATGAAGCGGTCGAGTTGCGTGATGGTGATAAAACACGCTTTAACGGTAAGGGTGTTTTAAAGGCAGTTGATGCAGTTAATACAGAAATTTATGATGCAGTTGTTGGTATGGATGCAGAAGATCAAATGGCAATCGACCAAACAATGATTGAGTTAGATGGAACAGAAAATAAAGGCCGTTTAGGTGCAAATGCTATTTTAGGCGTTTCCTTGGCAACAGCTAAGGCAGCAGCAGAAGCGGTTGGTCTTCCTCTTTATAATTATATAGGTGGTACATTCGCACATGTTTTACCAACGCCAATGATGAATATTTTAAATGGAGGTAAACATGCAGATAATCCAATTGACATTCAAGAGTTTATGATTATGCCTGTTTCCGCGCCATCTGTTGCAGAGGCTATTCGTATGGGAGCAGAAGTTTTCCAAGCATTAAAAGGCAATTTGAAAGCCGCAGGAATGAATACAAATGTCGGTGATGAAGGTGGTTTTGCGCCTAATATTGGATCAGCTAAAGAAGCATTGGATTTTATTGTTAAATCTATTGAAACAGCAGGGTATAAGGCTGGTGAAGATGTTGTCTTGGCCCTAGATGCCGCATCAAGTGAATTTTATAAAGATGGTAAATATGTTATGGCTGGGGAAGGTAAAACATTTACATCAGAAGAAATCGTTAAATATTATGCTGACTTAAAAGCAAATTATCCAATTATGTCATTAGAAGACGGTATGGCTGAAGATGACTGGGAAGGTTGGAAAATGCTGACAGAAACATTAGGCGGTAAAATGCAATTAGTCGGCGATGATTTGTTTGTAACAAATTCCAAACGTCTCGCCATGGGAATTGAAAAGGGTGTTGCCAATTCTATTCTTGTTAAGGTTAACCAAATTGGTTCTTTAACAGAGACATTAGATGCTGTTAATATGGCTCATCGTGCAGGATATACAGCAGTTTTATCTCATCGTTCTGGCGAAACAGAAGATTCTACAATAGCAGATATTGCTGTTGCAACGAACTGTGGTCAGATTAAAACAGGTTCAATGTCTCGTTCTGATCGCATGGCAAAGTACAATCAACTTATTCGAATTGAAGAAGAATTAGGAGATACTGCAAAATATGCGGGTAAGTCAATTTTTGCAAGATTTTCTAAATAAAGATTGTTTTATTAATAAATAAGAAAACCGCCCTTAAAGGGCGGTTTTTTTTGATAAAGACAGAAACTTATTTTAGGTCTGTATAAAGTATGTCTTATCTTCGTGTTTCTAAATTAGAAAAGATGTACTTTTGTATGAGTATCTCAAAATATATCTACTTATTATCGCAATATACTTACAAGATTTTTTGTATGAGATGATTTATCTTAAGTAAAGAAAGGTAAAAATTTAGAGGTCTATAAATGAAACAAAATCACAATCGGCAACATGGTCGAACATTATTAGAGATGTTAGGAGTACTCGCAATTATAGGCGTATTAAGCATAACAGCGTTAGTAGGTTTTACCTATGCGATGAATAAGAACCGAGCAAATACGACAATATACGATGTGATGCTGCGCGGGACGAATGTTCCGATGATAGATGAGAACTATTATAGTAAGCCTTCAGGGTATGAGTTTCATTTTGCGGGCTTAGGGGATGGAACATACTATTCCATGTCGACGAAGAAGGATAGCGGTCGTTCATATTATGTAGAAGTGACGGGAGTCAGCTATCGCGTATGTGAACTCATCTTAAAGATGGAGCCGACGGACATAGACCAGATAGTAGTGAATAATTCCGTTTATCAAGGGGACAGTGATATATGCGGAAGCACAGATGGTTTAGCGATGCGGTTCTGTTTTGGAAGTGATGGAACGATATGTAATGGGACAGGAACCGGGGGTGGCACTAGTTCCGGTGGTATAGGTTCTGGAGGAGATGGTAGTTCTGGGAGTAGTTCAGGAGGCGGATCAGGTAATCTCTGTTCTGGAAAAGATTGTGGTTCGCATGGAACATGTCAAAATGGAGTATGCGTATGTCAAGATGGATATAGTGGAATTGATTGCCGTATACCTCCAATTGACTTATGTCAGAATGTAGAATGTGATAATTGTTTTGTTTGCGAATATGGAGAATGTGTTGCGGATACTTCTAATACTGAGTGTAATTGTGAGGATTGGGGAGGTTCCGTTGTAACGGTAGCGGGAGGAAGTTGCTGTAATGAGTCTATAGAATGTTGTAAGGTAAATGCAACTGACTGTATGGAGGAGTGCGTTCCTACTGAAGAGAATTGTCCGACTGACTGCGAAAATATATTAAATCCAGAGAAAAAATGTTCAGATAATTCTGAAGGCTATTGGTCTGTTACAATTAAAGGAAAACCTTCAGGAACTGCTGACGGCTGTTGTCTGAATTGTATGGGAGAACCCATTCCTCAGGCTTATTGGGATGGCTCTCAAGGAAAGTGTTGTTTGAATCCTGTTTACGAAATTAAAGGAAAAACAGGAGAGTATTATTGTTGTGAAGAAAAAGATTCGCGACCGTATTATGGAGGAAGTTATACAGGAGTGCAATGTTGTGAGGACAATATAGTATTGTCTAGTAAGAGTCCAGAAGAGACTACTTATCAATGTTGTAAGGGGACTGAATACCCTCAATATGAAAATGAAGAATATGGATATTATGCATGTTGTGAAGGAGAAGTTTATTCAGATCGTTATGGCGGAAAAGCGTGTTGTTGGAATAGTGATAATTACGATCCTTATAATTATAGTGGTGTCAAGCATAATAAATTAGTTTATCTATTAGATTCTAATAAGAATCAGACAAGTGAGCAAATTTGTTGTCCGACAGAAAAAGTCGAATGGAATAGTGAAACAGGAGAACAAGAGGTTGTGGAAATTTTAGAACCTTTATTTGGTCATTATGACGGATCGTATAAGTGTTGTGATGGCACGCCATATAAGGGAGGCTACCCTGATCATGTCCACTGTTGTCCGAAAGGAGGAACTGTTTTTAGAGATGTTGCTCCTTATGGAGGATATAATGCAACAGAGATTTGTTGTGAAGCGGGAACAACTTATTACTCGTACATGGGAGGATGCGCTGAGAACCCAACAAAAGAAGAGGGAGGTGGAAAATGTTGTCCTATTGGACATAAAGCATCATCCTTTGATGGTTGTTGTGAAAATGAAACAGATATTGTAGTTAGCTATACATTTGCACATGGAGGACATTGTGCGGCAGGATACAGTACTGTATGTTGTCCACCGGGGTATTATGGAGGGTCTCAACATCGGCAAGGTGGAGGAGTTAATATAATTAAATGTTGTCCTAATGGGGTTGATGAAGAAACTTGTATTAATTCTGATATAGGTATTGTTAAATCATCTGTTTATGGTTAAAGAGGAATGAGAGTAAATAAGAGTAAAAGATTTAGGCGGTTTTTGTAATCTTATTTTCAGTTTTTCATAAAAAAACTTTGCATTTTTATGAAATATGGTTATAGTGTGCTTATTTGTTAATAAAGTATTAATGAGGGATAAATGTTTATTACATCTGCAATGGCGCAAGCAGTATCTCAACCAGAGGCTCAAGAGGCGGTGGCTTCTTTTTCTGGGATGAGGACCTTTGTTCAATTAGCTTTAATTTTTGTTATTTTTTATTTGTTCTTGATTCGTCCTCAACAGAAACAAGCAAAAGAACATGAAAAAATGCTTAACTCTATTGAAAAAGGGACACAAGTTGTTGTAGGTGGCTTAATAGGAAAAGTAGTAGAAATTTCAAACGATCAGGAAGTTTTGGTGGAAATCTCAACTGGTGTTCAGGTTAAAGTTCTTCGACCATATATTTCTCAAGTCATTCGTGAAATTGATATTATTGAAGATTCATCAAAACGAAAATCAGAAAAGGAATAAAAAATGTTTGGTTATCCAAAATGGCGTGCTTGGGCAGTTATAGTTATCTCTGTTTTTGGGCTTGTTTTTAGTATTCCGAATTTTTTACCAAAGTCGGTTTATGACACAGTTCCTAAATCAATTCAATCATGGTGGCATCCAATGACTTTAGGATTGGATTTACAAGGAGGCTCTAGTTTGCTGCTTGAAGTGCAAATAGATGATTTGATTAACGAACGTTTAACTGGCTTAATGGATGCTACACGGAGTGGTTTACGAGAAAAAAGAATTAAGTTTGCTGGCCTAGGCGTTGATAAGGGTGTCATGAAAGTTAAAATATTAGATTCTTCTGACTTATATGACGCTAAGTCCTTAATTCAAGATCAAGAGAAAAACACATATAATGTTGTTATGAATGAAAATGAACTTCAAGTAAGTTATACAGATGAAGCATTAACAGCATTAAAATCAAAGGCTGTCGATCAGTCTATTGAAATCGTTCGACGTCGTATTGATGAACTAGGAACTAAAGAACCTTCTATTCAAAGACAAGGTTCAGATCGAATCGTCTTGCAATTACCTGGTGTTCAAAATCCTGCTGAAGTTAAGGCATTATTAGGAAAAACAGCTAAAATGTCTTTCCATTTAGTAGATGAAGAAACAACCGTTCAAGATGCACAAAGAGGAAAGATTCCAGCAGATTCAATGTTATTAACAGGAGATGAGTATTTGGTTCTCAAACGTGCTGTTGTCGTTGGAGGGGATCGCTTAACTGATGCTTCTGTCGGTTATGGGGAGCGTGGAGAACCTGTTGTTAAATTTTCATTTGATGGAACTGGAGCAAAGGCTTTTGGAAAAGCAACTAGAGAAAATGTTGGACGCCGATTAGCAATTGTCTTAGATAATGAAATTATATCTGCTCCGGTTATTAATAGTCCTATTACAGGTGGTGAAGGCATTATTACAGGTAATTTCACAGTGGAAACGGCTAATAATTTGGCTATGATGCTTCGTTCTGGTGCTTTACCTGCTCCGTTAGAGGTTATAGAAGAACGTGTTGTGGGAGCTGGTTTAGGAACAGATTCTATTCACGCCGGAGCGATGGCTTGTGCAATTGGTTCTGTTCTTGTCTTTATCTTTATGTTAGCCGTTTATGGTCGTTTCGGTATGTTTGCGAATATTGCTTTGCTTGTTAATGTTCTTTTGTTAGTTGCTTTACTCAGTGCTTTAGGAGCTACGTTAACTTTGCCTGGATTAGCTGGTATCGCTTTGACCATTGGTATGGCTGTAGATAGCAACGTTCTCATTTATGCTCGTATGAGAGATGAAGCTAAGTTAGGAAGATCCCCTCTACAAATAATTAATGCGGGATTTGAAAATTCTTTCTCAGCTATTTTCGATGCCCAAATTACAACTTTGTTCGCTGCCATCGTTTTATTCTTTATGGGTTCTGGTCCCGTTAAAGGATTCAGTGTGACTTTGGGAATAGGTGTTGTTACATCATTATTTACAGCAGTGATGATTACTAAATTTTTAATTATGATTTGGTATACAGTTAGAAAACCTAAATCTATTCAAATATAGGATGGAAAAAATGATAAATCTTGTCAAATTAATGGAACCTTCCAGGATAATTAATTTTATCGCTCAAAGTAGATACGCTTTTATTTTTTCTTTTATTTTAATTGCGGTATCAATTGGTTCGTTGGCTGTTAAGGGGTTGAATTATGGCATCGATTTCAGAGGAGGTATTTTGATTGAAGTTGAATCCTCTGAAATCATTGATATGGCCGATATGCGTGCTAAGATTCAAAAATTAAATTTTGATGAAGTTAATCTTCAATCTTTAGGGACTGCAGGAACAGAAATGATGATGCACGTCCTTGTGGATACAGAAGATGAGCAAGCTCAAAATCAGGTGGTAAGTCAACTCAAAGAAACTTTGGGGCCTAATGTAGAGTATCGTCGTATTGAGGTTGTTGGTCCAAAAGTTGGAGCCGAATTATTTAGGAAAAGTATTTTGGCTTCTATTTGTGCTTTATTGGCTATTTCGATTTATATTTGGTTCCGGTTTGAGTGGCAATTTGCTTTATCTTGTTTAATTGCTTTAGCTTATGATTTAATTTTAACCGTTGGTATCTTTTCTGTATTTGGATTGGATTTTAATATGACAGTTATTGCGGGACTGCTATCTTTGGCCGGCTATACAACGAATGATAAAGTTGTGAATTTTGACCGTGTTCGTGAAAATTTAAAGCTTTATCGGAAAATGCCTATCCCAGAACTACTTAATAAAAGTATGAATGAAACATTGTCTCGAACAATCTTAACTTCTATTACAACTATCATTGTCTTAATTATTTTGTTAGTAATGGGTGGGCCAACATTGTTCGGGTTCTCTATTTGCTTGCTTTTTGGTATTATTATTGGTACTTATTCTTCTCTTTATATAGCTGTTCCGCTCTTGCAATATTTTGATATTCGTAATGTCGGGGCAAAAGCAGCAGAAAGCGGGCCTTATGCAGAAGCTGCTAAATTTGAAATGCAAGCCAAAAAGGCACCTCTAAAAAATAAGTAACAATAAATAATTTATCGAGAGAAAATAAAGAAAAGTTCATTTTATTTATGACAAGGTTTTTGTCATAAAAAAAATGAATTTTTTCTTTTGTTTTATTTAAAAATAAGATACCCTATAAAATAGTTTTGGTGTTTTTTATAGAAGGTAAACTGTAAATGGCTGAAGTAATTGTAGAACCAAATGATGAATATGATATTCTCCAGAACGAAGATAATGAAATATTAATCGCTTTGCGGGCTCGTATGGGCGGGGTAGAAGAGCCTCGTATTTTATATGATGGGCGTGATAAAATTTTATTTTATCGGAATGAAGATCAGACGATTGTTTTTGAACAGATTGCACCAGATGTCGCTCAGGCAATTATGTTAGTTGATAAGGTTTTGTTTGTAGAGGTACGTGATGAAGCGATTGTTCGCGAATATATGGTACCTCTTCAAAAGGTTCCTCGCATTCCTACAATTAAAGATTAAAAATCTTTACTTTAAAAAAGAGGCTTTCAAAGCCTCTTTTTTGCTTCTTTTATTCTTTTAGCTCAAAGAAATGTCTCTTCCCGATTTTTATTTTAGTTCCTGAGTTTATAGAAATGAGTTGATTCGTATCTGTACATTTATCACTATTGACAGAAACAGCACCACTTTCTATTAATCGACGGAGGGAAGATTTACTTTCTGTTGGAATTAATGTTGCACATAAGTCTAAAAGTTTTACTGAGCTATTTATTTCAAAAGAAAGGTTACTTATACAAACAGGTTCAAATGTCTTAGAATCAAAGCCTTTTTGTTGAACCTGTTTATAGAAAAAGTTTTCAGCTTCTTGAGCGGCTTTTTCATCGTGATATTGTTTAACAATATTAAAAGCAACCTTCTTTTTAATGTCCATCGGATTTGTTTTTCCGTTTTTCAAATCAGCAATCATATTGACTTTTGTTTCTTCATCAAAATCAGTTGTCAATTGGATCCATTCTTCCAACAAATCATCTGGAATAGACATTGTTTTGCCATACATGTCATTGGCTGGTTCTGTCAGACCGATATAGTTATTCTTTGACTTACTCATTTTCATGACGCCGTCTAATCCGCGTAGCAAAGGCATGCACAAAACAACCTGGCCATTTTTTTTGCCAAAGCTTTCTTGAAGGTTTTTCCCAACGAGATTATTAAATAACTGATCTCTACCACCGAATTCAATATCTGAATTAATTTCGACAGAATCATATCCTTGTAACATGGGGTACAAAAGCTCATGTAAAGCAATAGGGATATTATTTGTATAGCGTGTATTAAAATCCTCTCTTTGCATCATTTGAGCAAGAGTTGCTCGGCTTAACAATTTGATGACATCAGAGAAAGTCATTTTCCCTAACCAATCATTGTTGAAATGAATCGTTAAGCGTTCAGTTCCAACAACTTTATGAAGTTGTTCAATATAAGTCTGCGCGTTTATTTTCACTTCTTCAGCTGTTAAAGGTGGGCGCGTTGTATTTCGTCCTGTCGGATCGCCTATTTGAGCTGTAAAATCACCGACGATTAAATGGATTTCATGCCCAGCTTCCTGGAATTCACGAATTTTCTTTAAAACAACGGCGTGACCTAAGTGCAAGTCAGGCGCTGTTGGATCCATGCCTAATTTAATGATCAATGGTCGTTTTTCTGTTTCTGCCTCTTTTAACTTTTCAGCCAAACCATTTACAGGAACGATCATTTCAATACCTTTAGATAGTTTTTCGAGTTGTGATGACATTTTTTCCCTTTTTAATTGTTATTTTTTTATTTTTATATCAAATTTCTTTTTAAATATCTAGTTTTTTTGTTGAAGAACTTCACGGACCTTCTGTGTAAGTTGAGATAAACTGAAAGGCTTAGGAAGAAAAGAGAATGTTTGAGAATCATCTTTTCCATGTCGAGCAAAGTCTTCTGAATAGCCACTCATGAGAATTACCCGGATTTCCGGGTATCGTTCTTTTGCGATTTTCGCGAGAGTTTCTCCATCCATTCCTGGCATCATCATATCAGTTAAAAGAAGGTCAAAATGGGTTCCTTTCTCCATTTCTTTAAGAGCTGTTTCTCCTTCGGAACATTCAATAACAGTAAAGCCTTTATTTTTTAAAACACGAGAGCTGAATGCTCGAACAGCGTCTTCATCTTCAACCAATAAAATAGTAGCTGTTGTCGTTGGAAAAGTATGGATAATTTGCTTCTCTTGAGGAGTTGTTTCTATTGGTTGGGTAAAGCGAGGAAGATAAATTGTAAAAGTTGTTCCTTTTCCAACGGTACTGTCTACATAAATATAGCCATCTGTTTGGGTAATAATACCATAGACAGTTGACAGACCTAATCCAGTACCAGATCCTGCAATACCTTCTTTTGTAGAGAAAAAAGGTTCAAAAATACGAGGTAAATTTTCTGGAGCAATTCCACACCCTGTATCAGAAACAGTAATGACAACATATGTCCCAGGGATAATAACATCCGAACCGATAGTTCTGGATTTTTTAATTGTTTCCGTTTTGCTTTGAATTGTCAATGTGCCTCCATTAGGCATTGCATCTCGAGCATTAACAGCAAGATTCAAAAAAACTTGTGTCAACTGATTCGGATCAACTTTTACATATCCAAGATCAGGCGTATGATATGTTTTTAATTCAACTTTAGGTCCAATACTTCGATGTAAAAGAGCAGTTAATTCTGAAAAAGCATCTGCAATATCAACTAATCTAGGTTTAAGAGGTTGTTTACGAGAGAATGCTAAAAGTTGTCCCACTAAAGCAGAAGCTCGATTAGCATTGTGTTTTATTTGCATAATATCAGCAAAAGAAGGGTCTCCCATCGTATGCTTTTGCAAAAGTAAATCAGAAAAACCGATAATAGCTGTGAGTAGATTATTGAAATCATGCGCTACACCACCGGCTAATTGCCCCATGGCTTGCATTTTTTGAGCATGCGCCATTTGCATTTCTAAGTTCTTACGCTCAGAGGAATCTGTTAGATATAAAACAAAAGAAGATACATCCCCCTCATCAGCAGTCCCCATTTTTTGTTTGATCGGAGCGATAAATGCAATAACACTTCTTGTTTGTCCTTTGGGTAAGGTAAAAGTGAGCTCACATTTTTCAGATTTTTGAGCCTGCATCAATAACTTAGATAATTTTAAAGGGAGTGTCTCTTTGCTCTCAGCGTCCAGAAAAGATAGAAAAGATTGATCTTTTATTTGTTCAAATGGTTTAAGTATTATTTTTTGAAAAGCTGTGTTTGCCTCCAAAACAGATAAATCCATTGCATCTATGACAAGTATACCTAAAGGGGCATTTTGGAAAAAATCAGAATTTACTGTGGTATTCAGAGGAGATAAATTCGGGGATGTTTCATTCTTTATCACAATACTTTGGAACATTGTTTCTCCGTCTTGATCGAAAGATGTTTGATATACTTTTGCGGGAATTGTTTTTTTACCAGCTTTTAATAAAACATCTCCATTCCATGCTCCACTCATATCAGGCAAAATACCCTTGATAATTTCTTGTAAATGATGTCCTTTGATATCTTCTTGCTTTTTATCTAGCCAATGAGATAAAACATCATTCATAAATTGAATGCATCCTTCAGAATTAACAATATAAAGGCCAACAGGTAATGTATCGATTGTTTCTTGTAAGGTAGCTTGCTCTTGACGAATAAGAGATAAAATTTCAAATTCATCAGTTAAGTCTTCTCCAATTAAGAGTAGATTATTATTTACCTTTTTTAAGGTTATACGATAAGTTTTATCTTCTATTTCTATTTGAATACTTAAAGGACACTTTTGTGCATATGCACTTTTTAATTTTTCTAAAACACTTTGTTGTGTTGTTTCTTTTAAAAAAAGAAAAGGATCTTTTGCTTCTTTAAAAAGATGTTTTCCCTTTTTATTGGATGCAATAACTTTCCCATTTTTTGAACGAATTTGACGTGCTTCAGATTCGACATCGAGAAGGGCTTGTAGTGTTTTATTCATTCCAATCATTTTCTTAATCCTTGTTGTTGATGCTAGCAAAAAAAAAGTGAAGAATCGAGTGTTTTTATAAGAGACTCTAAAAATATTTAAATTAATTTTTTTTATACTTTTATATCAATAAGTTAAATTGTTTTAAAAGATGTGCTTTTATCAGAAAGTACAAAATCTCTTGTTTAGGAGCCATTAATTGGTAAAAATTTTTTAAAAACAAATGATTACATCAATTAATATTTTTTTGTCTCTTTTTTTTATGTTTTTGGACAGAAGAATATTACATAAAAAATAAATCAAAAAAAAACTTATTTTTTAATGAGTTGAACAAATGTTGCTGAGCTAAAAAATTTTTCTTAAAAAAAGTGTTGACACCTTTATTTTTAATAGGCAATTATTGTTAATACACAAAAAAGAAAACAATATATAGTGTTAAATAAAATCGAAGAGGTACTAAATGTTGGAAGTCATTAAAACATCAGAAGCAGAACCTTATCAAATTGATGTCGGACCACTACAAAATGTGATACGACGAGATGGTCAACTTGTTTCTTTTGACGCCTCTAAGATTGTAAAAGCGATAGAAAAAGCAGGTCAAGCAACAGGTGAGTTTGGCTTGGACGAGGCTTGGTTGTTAGCAAACCAAGTTGTTAAAGTTTTAAAACATCGCTTTGCACATGGTACGGCTCCTCAAATAGAGCAAATACAAGATGTTGTTGAGCAATGTTTAATTTCTGCGAACTATTATAAAACAGCCAGGGCTTACATAGTGTATCGCGAGCAGCGTGAAAGAGGCCGTCAGGATAAAAGGACTGTTGTTGACGTTATTTCTTCTATTAACGAATATTTAGATAGGTCCGACTGGCGAGTTAATGCGAACGCGAATCAAGGGTATTCATTAGGGGGATTAATTCTCAATATTTCAGGAAAGATGATAGCCAATTATTGGCTTAATCATGTTTACCCGAAAGAAGTTGGTGAAGCTCATAAATGTGGGGACTATCACATTCATGATTTAGATATGTTGTCAGGTTATTGTGCAGGATGGTCTTTAAAGACACTTTTGATTGAAGGATTTAATGGTGTTCCAAATAAAGTTGAATCTATGCCTCCTAAACATTTAGATTCTGCTTTCGGTCAAATGGTTAATTTCTTAGGAACGCTTCAAAATGAATGGGCTGGAGCTCAAGCTTTTAGCTCTGCAGATACATATCTAGCACCATTTATTCGTAAAGATAATTTATCTTATGAAGATGTTAAGCAAGGGATGCAGTCATTCATTTATAACTTAAATGTTCCATCAAGATGGGGGACACAAACGCCATTTACAAACTTGACATTTGATTGGGTTTGCCCAGAAGATTTAAGAGGTGTTCATCCTATTATTGGTGGGGAAGAGATGCCTTTTACGTAGGGAGATTTGCAAGCAGAAATGGATATGATTAATCGAGCATATATTGAAGTTATGACAGCTGGAGATGCTCATGGTCGTCCATTTACTTTCCCAATTCCAACTTACAATATTACAAAGGATTTTCCATGGGATGCTGAAAATACAAATCGTTTATTCGAAATGACAGCTAAATATGGATTGCCATATTTCCAAAACTTCATTAATTCAAGTCTTTCTCCAAAACAAGTTCGTTCCATGTGTTGCCGATTACAATTAGATTTGTCTCAATTGTTAGCCAAAGGAAATGGATTATTTGGCTCAGCAGAGCAAACAGGCTCTATTGGTGTCGTAACAATCAATTGTGCTCGTTTAGGTTATCTATATAAAGGGAATGAAGACGCTCTTATGAAGCGTTTAGATGAGTTGTTGGATTTGGCGCGGACCTCTTTAGAAATTAAACGTAAGGTCATTCAATCCCATATGGATACAGGATTATTCCCATTTACGAAGAGATATTTAGGTACATTACGTAATCATTTCTCTACAATTGGTGTCAATGGTATTAATGAAATGATCCGTAATTTTACAAATGATGAGCATAACATAGCAGATGTAGAAGGTATGAAATTTGCTATTCGTTTCTTAGATCATATTCGAGAGAAGATGATTCAATTCCAATCTGAAACGGGGCATATGTATAATTTAGAGGCAACTCCGGCCGAAGGAACTACATACCGCTTTGCACGTGAGGATCAAAAACGCTTCCCTGATATTATTCAGGCGGGAACGCATGATGCGCCTTATTATACGAATTCATCTCAATTACCATCGGGATACACAGATGATCCGTTTGAAGCATTAAATTTACAAGATACTTTACAAACAAAGTATACAGGAGGAACAGTTTTACACTTATACATGAGTGAGCGGATATCGAATTCTGATACATGTAAGTCGTTCATGCGTCGTGTATTAGAGAACTATCATTTACCATATGTGACTATTACACCCGTCTTTTCTATTTGTCCAAAGCATGGATATTTAGCCGGTGAGCATAAGTTCTGTCCAATTTGTGATGAAGAACTGATTGCTAAAAAGCGCAAAATGGTTTCAGCATCTTAATCATTAATTTAAAAGAGGAGATAAAAAATGAATGCAGAAGTAGAAGTTTTATTATCAGATGAAGAACGTCAACCAGTTGAATGCTGGACACGTGTGATGGGATATTTCCGTCCAGTCAGTCACTTTAATAAAGGGAAACAAAGTGAATATGCTGAGCGTGTTTGGTTTACAGAAGCTAAGGCTGTCGCAGCAGTTGACAGATGTGCTTGTGTTAATGAACGGGGTTGTTAGTTTGACGAGATAGAAAAGCGCCCCTAAGGGGCGTTTTTTAATGGGAGAGAATAAAGATGATTAAGGTTGGGGGTCTTCTTCCTTTTACAATGATTGATTTTCCGGGAAAATTATCAGCAGTTATTTTCTGTCAAGGATGTTTATTAAACTGTCCTTATTGCCATAACCCAGAATTGCAAAGTCCTGCAACGCAAACGCAAGTTACCTGGGAAGAAGTTATTCATTTATTGAAATCTCGTCAGAACTTATTAGATGGGGTCGTTTTTAGTGGGGGAGAGCCTTTAATACAGAAAGATTTACCTGAGGCCATAAAAGAAATTAGAGCGTTGGGTTTTGATGTAGCTCTTCATACGTCTGGAGCTCTCCCAGATATGCTGGATGTTGTTTTACCTGATGTTTCCTGGATAGGATTGGATTTAAAGGGAACTTTTGAAAAATATCATAATGCGTCTGGGACAAAGCCTGAGTTCAAAATAGGAGAAGCCGTTCAAAAATCTTTAGATATGATTTTAAATGCGGGCATTTCTTTCGAAGTTCGAACAACAACAGATCCTCGAGTTGTATCAAAAGAGGACATTTTGAATATGGCTTCTTATTTATCTCATAAAGGCGTCAAGTCTTATGCACTACAAGAATATAGACCTTGTGAAAATGGTCGATTGCCTGAACCATCTTCATCTGATATTACATCTTTCTATACAGATAAAGAATTTTTGGATAAAGTTAAGAACTTATTCGATGATTTTATTGTTCGACGAGCTTAATAAAAGGTCAGTGTTTGAGTTTTTTATTTCTTAAGGAATGAATTAAATTCAGAAAAAACTTGAATATAAATTTCTTTTTTAAAATCGATGATGTGGCTGATAAGGAAATTTTTATCAACCCATTGAAAAGCAGAAAATTCTTTATCTTTTCTTTCTGAAAATTCTTTTTCAGCGTCCGTCCCTGTATAAAGGAATAAAAACCATTTTTGTTTTTGCCCTTGCCATTGAGAACGTTTTTCTATTGGTATCCAATCCGGAAAGTCATATTTGTACCACTTAGAGCTTTGAGCCAGATATTGGATACTTTGTATTCCTGTTTCTTCAAAGAGCTCTCGTTGAGCAGCTGTTAAAGGATTTTCATTTTCATCAATTCCACCTTGAGGCATTTGCCAACTTTTAGTATCTTTTTGTCCAGATCGATATCCTGCAAAAATTTTTCCTTCTTTATTGATAAGCATTATTCCGACATTGGGACGATAGGGGAGTGTCATTTAAGTTTCTCCAAAAAGGGTAGAGACAGGGACAAATTCGATTTCTTCGGAAGTGTTTTCTAAAATCCATTGAGCCAATGTTTCTATGACGATAGGAATGGGAGGGAAAACAGCAATAGCATTTCCTTTTTGAAGGGCTAAATTTTTTATTTTTTGGAGGTAACTTTGAAAGGCTTCAGGATAGAAATTATTCTGAATATCAAAATCGATAACATTGTTATTTTTGACTTCCATAGGAATCGAAGATAAATAAATTAAACCTTTTGAGGAAATGTTTTCTTCTATTAAATTTGGGAAATCAGGCATTTCTTCCATAAGTGAGGCATTTTGAGAAATAAAGCCTGTTATCGGGAGAAAGCGAGATAAAATAGATTGTATAACAGCTTTATTTTGTGTGTCTGTTTGAAAAGAGTAAATTGCATTTTTCCCAGAATCATAATTTGGAAAGTCATTTGTTTCAATTGGAAGATTTAGCATTGTCTCAAAACCATGTGCTCGAGCAGACTTTAACTGTTCTTCTAAGTTAGGTGTATTAGAAGAGAAGGCAAGTGTAATTTGCTCGGGTAAGGAAGATAGAACATTGTTTGTTATTTCATCATTTAATCCTAAATGCGAGATAACAAGAGCGATTTGTTTTTTATGAGGATCTATTTGAAAATTTTTTTTATATTTTGATAAGGCGGATAATTCTTTTTCTAAGGGTTGGTCAGCATCAATAATTGAGAGTGGCGTATTAGGAAAGACATAATGAGATTGTTCTTCGTATAGCGGTGTATTCGGTTGTGGAAGGGGGATGTCTTTATGGTTTTGAGGTTCTTTTATTTCGATTTTAGATTTAGCAAACATAAAGCCTGGAACGTAAAAAGAAATTCGCGGTGTCCACAAAGTTTCCTTTTTCCATGTTTGTATCATAGAATAAGAACCCCAACCCACACAAAGGAGAACGATTATAAAGAATACAATATTTTTTTTCATTATTACATCTTTTGGTCTTGTTGGCGATAAATTGCAATAGATGTTAGAATATCCATAGCACGATCTAATTGATAATCTGTTTTTTCTTCTTGTTCTTTAGCTTCTGTTTCAGAAGAAGATTTTGTTTCAGCTTTTGGGTCTTTAACTGAGTTTTGTTTATTTTTTTCTCCTTCTTGTTGTCCCAAAGCTTTTGGTAAATTAGATTCACTATATCCTTCAATAATTGGAAGTTCTTTTATTTCTGCTCGAGGAATGATAACATCAGGTTCGATCCCTTTAGCTTGAATAGAACGACCTGATGGAGTGTAATATCGAGCTGTTGTTAATTTAATAGCTCCATATCCAGGAATAGGTTTTACACTTTGAACTGAGCCTTTTCCAAAAGATGGAGTACCTACAAGGACAGCTCTTTTATGATCTTGTAAAGCCCCTGCAACAATTTCTGAAGCAGATGCAGAACCTTCATTGATAATAACAACAATAGGCAATCCGTTTGTTAAATCTCCTTTTGTCGCCGATAAACGCATTGTATCTTCAGGGATACGAGAACGTGTTGATACAATTTCTCCCTCATTTAAGAAAGTATCGGCAACACCAACAGCTTGGTCGAGAAGACCACCCGGATTATTTCTTAGGTCTAAAATGAATCCTTTAAGTTTATCTTTTCCAACTTGTTTGGTAATTTCCTTGATAGCTTTTTCAACATGATTTGTTGTTGTATCACTGAAAGTAATGATACGAATGTATCCAATATCATTTTCTGCACGATACTTTACAGATTCTATTTTAATAATATCACGTTTCATTGTGACATCAAAAGGTTCTTCATTTTTCCGACGAATCGTTAATTTGATTTTAGAATTTGGCTTTCCTCTCATTTTATCAACAGCGTCATTGAGGGTCATTCCCATAACAGCCGTTCCATCAATGTGTGTAATTAAGTCACCAGGTTGTATTCCTGCTTTGAATGCTGGCGTATCGTCAATTGGAGAAACAACACGGACAAGCCCATTTTCCATTGTCACTTCAATACCAAGTCCACCAAATTCACCTTTAGTTTGAACTTGCATATCATTAAAAGATTCATCATCCAAGAAACCAGAATGAGGATCTAAAGAAGTCAACATGCCATTAATTGCGGCCTCTATGAGTTCTCTGTCCGACGTTTCATCGACATAATCTGTTCGAACTGATTGAAAGGCAGCTCCAAATAATTCTAATAATAAATAAGGATCATCTTTTACGGTTTTTTCTTTTGTGGGTTTATCTGCAAAACAAGGCCCTGTTAATAAAAGTAAGCAAGTACAAGAAGCTAATAATAATTTTTTCATTTATTTCCCCTTTTTCTTTTGATTCGCAGCAAACCAACTTGTCGGATTGATCGGTTGGCCGTCTTTTCTAAATTCAATATATAACTTTTGTGGACCACTTGTCGACATATTTCCGACAGGTTCTCCTGTTAAAATATCTTGTTCTACATTTGCTTGAATATCTCCAAGCCCAGCCATAAGAGAATGATATCCTTCTCCGTGTTCTACAATAATAAGATTACCATAGCTTTTAAATGGCCCCGCAAATAAAACGGTTCCATCAAATGGAGCAACAACTTGAGCTCCAGCTCTTGTTTGGAGAGTTATGCCTTTGGCGGTTAATCCAGAATCTAATTTTTCTCCGTAAGTTTGAATAATTTGTCCTCGAACTGGTAATGGTAGATTTCCTTTTGATTTTCTGAAGGCTGTATCATTTCGTGCAGGCATCGGAATGTTAAAAATAGGTTTTTGCTTATGAGCTAAAGATAATGTTTTTCGTCTTTCTCTCTCTAATTTTTGTAATAAGTCTTGTAAATCTTTTGCTTGCTTTCCTAATTCTATGCTTTTACGTTTTGCTTGTTGACTTTCTGTTTCAAAGTGTGTTTGTAAGATGAATTTTTGTTTCATCAGTTTTTCCATGTTACTTTTTTCATCAGCAAGACGTTGTGAAGCAACTTTTATCTGAGCTGATTGAGCGCGTAAAGCAGCTTGAAGTGAATTTAAAGTATCTAAATCTTGTCTTAACTTTTCCGTTTGAGCTTGCAGAGGGGCTCTTCCTTCTTTTAAAAGAATAGAAGTTCTTAATGCTTGGATGGGATTATTTTGTTGGAAAAATAGAGTATTTGGCGGATTAATAGCCATTTTTTGTAAGGCACTCATAAGGCCAACAAGTTGTTTTTGTCTCAGGAGCAATCGTGTATTAATTTTATTTTCTTCTTCTTGAAGTTCAGCTTGTTTTTTTTCTAATTTAGTCAGCGTCTCTTCAAAGTCTTGAACAGTCTGCGCCGCTTCCACCATTTTTTTTTGGACAGAGGAGACTTCAGAGGCAACATCTTGAGCTTTTTTGTGTAATGCTCGATGCATTTGCTGCTCTTCTTTAATTTGAGCCTGTAATTTTTTTAAGTCATTTGTGGACGGAGCTGCATAACTCATTATGTTGAGCCCTGTTAAGAGTATCAATAAACAAAAAAAGATGCAGCTCTGTCTCAAAATCTTAGCCTTTTTTTAACAAAGAATGGCCCGTCATTTCTTCTGGCTTAGAGAGATTCATTAAGTCTAATAAAGTAGGAGCTATATCAGCTAAACGTCCCTCTTCTAATCCAACAATATCTTTAGGTGGACAAACTAAAACAGCTTTCACAGGAAGAGTTGTATGAGCCGTATAAGGAGCTCCAGTTGTTTCATCTTTCATCAGCTCAGCATTGCCGTGATCCGCTGTTACAAGCATGGTCCCGCCAACTTCGCAGACAGCTTTTTCGACTCTTCCTATACATTCATCGACAGCTTCGACAGCTTTTACTGCCGCTTCCATAATGCCGGTATGTCCAACCATGTCTCCATTTGCGTAATTGACGATAATCGCATCAAATTTCTTAGATAAAATTGCTTCAACAAGTTTATCTGTCACCTCATAGGCAGACATTTCTGGCTTTAAGTCATAGGTTGCCACTTTAGGGCTAGGAACTAAAATACGTTCTTCGCCTTTAAACATTTTTTCTTCTCCGCCATTAAAAAAGAAAGTGACATGAGCATATTTCTCTGTTTCGGCAATTCTCAATTGTGTTTTGTTATTTTCTTCTAAAACTTCTCCAAAGATATGCTTTAACTCGACAGGTGGAAAGAGTGTTTTCAGCCATTGTTTATGTGCTTCAGAATATTCAGCCATACCAACAGCGATTGAAAAATGAATAGTTTTTGTTCTTTCAGCTTTATCAAAAGAAGGATTTAAAAGCATCTCTAAGATTTCACGAGCTCTATCAGAACGATAGTTGACCATTAAAACGGCATCACCATCTTTCATGCCACTATAATCTCCAATAACTACAGGCTTCATAAATTCGTCAGTGATACCAGCATCATAAGAAGCTTTAATGGCCTCATCAGGAGTAGAAAAACGAGGAGCGTCTGCATTTACTAAGGCATTGTAAGCTAATGTAATACGTTCCCAACGATTGTCACGATCCATTGCGTAATATCTTCCGCTAATAACTGTAATTTTTGTGTTTTTTAAATTTTTTGTTTCTTCTAAAAATTGTTGAACATAGCCTCTTCCAGAATCAGGAGGTGTATCTCGGCCGTCTAGATAAGCATCAATATATACAGGAATACCAGCTTCATCTAGAATCTGAGCAAGAGCAATAAAGTGATTCATATGAGAATGAACCCCCCCTGGTGACATTAAGCCCATTAAATGGCAATGTCCTTTTGTTTCTTTTAATTTAGAAATCAAATCTAATAAAACAGGATTATTTTTTATGGCCCCGCTTTTAATAGCTTCATCAATTCGAGGTAAATCCTGCATCACAACTCTACCAGCCCCTAAATTTGTGTGCCCTACTTCTGAATTGCCCATTTGACCATCGGGCAAACCGACGTCTAAGCCAGATGTATGAATAGTTGCTGTTGGGTATTCTTTGAGCCAACGATGCCAGTTCGGCGTATTTCCAGTCTCTATCGCATTATCTTTTTTTTCTGCGCGATATCCCCAGCCATCTAAAACACAAAGGATAACTGGTTTTGGTGTTTGTTGTGTCATATTATCTTTCCTTTCTTTTTTATTTTTACTTAATATAAGATGAAATCTGAAAAAAAGGGAGTCTTTTTTAAAATTTTCTTATCTTATCGAAAAGCATGAGTTGCTTTTTTGTGGAAAACAAGATAAAGTCAAGTCAAAAGTTATTGTGGTTAGGGAGAATTGCCAAAATGGGCTCTTTTGTATTTGCTTTTTTATTTGGGTTGAGTGTTCCTTTTATTGCAAGTAGATTTGGTAAGTTTTTACCAAGTGATCCTGGTACGACTTTGGCAATGATTTGGCATAGACCTCGATTTCCTAAAGGAATCTCTCGACGACGGATACCTCTTTTAAAACAAAAGTGGGCAGAGCTTATTTGTTATGGAATGATGTGGGGATTCCTTCTGGCCTTTTTTTTCCGTGTTAGTGATGTCACATTCGCTCCAGAAACTCAACTTTGGGTTCGAATGTTTTTTTGTATTACAGCTCTTTTAACAGCTATTGATGATCAATATTTTTTGCTGCCAGATGTTTTAACTGTTCCACTCTTATTCTTGGGATTTGGATTTAGTATTTGGGGAGGAGAAATTACTCCACAAATGAGCTTTTTTGGGGCTCTTTATGGGTACTTATTGCCAACTCTTTCTGTATTCCTTGTCCATCCTTTTATAAAAGATAGCTTCGGTGGTGGAGATGTCAAAATGTTGACAGCTTTAGGGGCTTGGTTTGGCTTCTTCGGATTAAGTGTATTATTAATGATTTCTGTATGTTCCTTTTCTGTATGGTCAATTTGTATGAAAAAAAGAAGTGGAGCATATGGACCACATCTTACTTTTGGGGCAATTCTAACGTTATTTTTACTTCATTTTCACTTAATTGATTTTTTTTAATAAAGTGATTGAAAATTTATAAAATTTTGCTAGGATGTTATATCATAATAAAAGGTTGAAAAATGGCTAAAGTGAATCAAATTGATGCTCCTTCTGATGACGAACCTAAAAAAGAAGAAGAAAAAACTTTGAAAGTTGGCCAAATTCTGGCTAAAGCTCGCCAAAAAAGACGGCGCGAAATTAAACGTATTGCTGAACAATTATGTATTCGGCCTTCTTATCTGGAGGCTTTAGAAAATAGTCAATATGGTGTCTTCCCCGGTCATGTCTATGCTATTGGGTTCCTAAAAACTTATGCAACATATTTGGGCTTAGATGCAGATGAATTGGTAGATATGTATAAAAAAGAAACTGATTTTATGCCCCCTGAGCCAGTTATTATGCCTATCCCTGAAAGATCAAGTATGATGCCAACTTTAAAGTATCTATTTATTGGCATTTTAATTATTTCAATTGTTTGGGTTATTTGGTATTTTGCCTCTTATGCGGAAGTAGAGAAAAAAGCCGTTCTTCCGCCGATTGTTGAAAAAGAAGAAATAACCTTAATCCCTGAAGTCGTTGATGAGGTTACTTCTCCTATTGAAGATCAAGAAATTGTAGAGGAAAAAAGTGAGCCATCTCTTCCTCCATCTAGCCGTATTCAAATTATAGCAAAAGAAGATGTTTGGTTGGAAATTCAAGATGAAGATATGTTTATTTTTAATCGGGTGTTAAAAGCAGGCGAAACTTTCGATGTCCCTCAAAACAGCGACAATATGTTATTAAAGACTGGAAATGCTGGAGGAATGGATATTTTGGTAGATGGTGAGAAAATAAAGCCATTAGGACCTTCAGGAGCTGTACGTTCACGGATTAAATTATCTCCAGATTCTTTGAAAAATCACTAGCAAATTTTTCTGAAAGAGAAGAGGGATAAAAAATATCCCTCTCTTAAACTGTTTTATAGCAAGAAATTAAAGAGGTCAAGATGAGTTTTGAGATGAAATTAGAGACAATTATTGAGCGTTATGAAGAGTTAAACGCTCTTTTATCTGAAACAACAGATGGTTCAATGATTGTAAAACTTTCTAAAGAACAAAGCCAACTAGAAGATGTTGTTACAGTTGGAAAAAAATGGAAAAAAATGCATGCAGATTTTTTGGAAGCAGAAGCAATGATGAAGGAGGCGGAAGATCCCGAATTAAAGGCCTTAGCCACAGAAGAATATTATGCTTTAAAGGAAGAGTTACCTAAAGTAGAACAAGAAGTTAAATTGCTATTATTGCCTAAGGATGCTGCAGATGAAAAGAATGCGATTTTAGAAGTTCGAGCAGGAACAGGCGGTGAAGAAGCCGCTTTATTTGCAGCAGATCTTTTCCGTATGTATGAGCGTTATGCAGCTTTTAAAGGCTGGCGTTTCGAGCCAATGGAATTGAACGAAACAGGATTAGGAGGGTATAAAGAAGCAGTTGCACGCATTTCAGGAAATAACGTATTTGCTCACTTAAAGTTTGAATCAGGAGCTCACCGCGTTCAACGCGTTCCAGAAACAGAAGCGAGTGGTCGTGTCCATACTTCTGCGGCAACAGTTGCTATTTTGCCAGAGGCGGAGGATGTAGATATCCATATTGATGAGGAGAGAGATGTTAAAATGGAAGTTTTCCGTTCTTCTGGTGCTGGTGGTCAACATGTCAATAAGACATCGAGTGCTGTTAGACTTATCCATATCCCGACAGGAATTGTTGTCGAATGCCAAGAAGAACGTTCTCAATTTAAAAACCGTGATAAAGCGATGGCTCGATTAAGAGCAAAGTTGTATGATATTGAACGGCGTAAAATTGAAGAGGAACAATCTTCTTCAAGAAAAGAACAAGTTGGTTCTGGAGACCGTTCAGAAAGAATTAGAACTTATAATTATCCGCAAGGACGTGTCACAGATCATCGTATTAATCTCACAATTTATCAATTAGATGAAGTGATGGCCGGTCCAGGATTAGACCAGTTTATTAAGGCCCTAATTGAGGATGACCAGTTGTCAAAATTGGCTACTTTTGAAAATGGATAACATAGTTTATAAGATTGCCGAAAAATTAAAAAAGAGTTCAGACACCCCTTTTTTAGATGCGCGTTATTTTGTTGCAGAAACAACAGATGAAATATTGTTAAACAATTTTATAGCTCGACGTCAGCAAGGAGAGCCGGTTGCTAAGATTATTGGGCATAAAGGCTTTTGGTCATTAGAGTTAAAGGTTTCTTCAGATACCTTAGATCCTCGGCCTGATTCTGAAACGATAATTGATGCCGTTTTACATTATTTCCCTGACAGAAAACAAAAGTTACGAATTTTAGATATGGGAACGGGAAGTGGATGTTTATTACTAGCTTTATTAAGTGAGTATACGAATGCAGAAGGAATTGGAATAGATTTTTCAAAAAAAGCTCTTAAAATTGCCAAAGAAAATGGAAAACAATGTAAGCGGGCTATTTTTATGGAGAAAGATTGGACGACAAAAGATTGGTTTAAAGATTTGGGAACTTTCGATGTTGTCGTTTCAAATCCTCCATATATTCCTACGCAAGATATCATAGGTTTAGATAAGGAGGTACGTTTATATGATCCTTATGTCGCTTTAGATGGAGGAGAAGATGGTTTAGAGGCCTATCGGGCTATTTTTAAAAATATATCTTATATTTCTCAACCAAACACTTTTTTCTTTTTTGAAATTGGGAAGGGTCAAGAAAATGATGTGATAAACTTAGCACATCAAGTTAATCTAGAAATAGTCGAACAAAAATTAGATTTAGGAAATATTATTCGTTGTTTAGTTTTTAAGAAAAAAGCGGCAAAATAAATCGCCGCTTTTTAAGATCAGAAGGCTCATTAAATTTTAATAATACCACGGATAAGGGCGTAAATTGCAAATAAGGCAAACCCGATAAATATGATTGCTAGTGCAATTTCTTCTTTCGTAAAGACAGGTTGATTTTTATCCTGTTGTTTTCTTGCCCAAATATAAATAGGAATTCCTAAAGCAATTAAAATAGCAGCCATAAGGAGGTAGTTTAATCCCGCAGCATAAATAAGCCATATCGCATAAATAGAGCCAAATATACTTGTAATCAATGCTGTAGATCTTTTTGTCGGGGTATTAGATGGATACTCTCCGTCCTCACAAATTTTCCATAAATAGGCGGTACTTGTTAAATAGGCCGGTAAAACCATCACCGCAGTAATCGAAAGCATCATGTTCCACGCATTGTTGGAAAAATAGACAAGAAGCATGCCTAATTGCATGGCTAAGCTTGTAATCCACAAAGAAGTTGATGGGGAACCTGCCTCGTTTTCTTTGGAAAAAGCTTTAGGCATTGTTCCATCATTTGCCATTGATTGAGGCATTTGAGCCGTAATCATTGTCCATGCTAACCAGCTTGCTAGTGTTGCAACGATTAATCCTATGTTCATTAACCAAGCACCCCATGGCCCAACAGCTTTTTCAAGAACTCCTGCTGTGGATGGGTCAGGAATTCCCGCTAATTCTGCTTGCGACATGAAACCATACGGCAATACTGATAATAGGACATAAATAATCAAGCAACCTAAGAATCCAATTAATGTTGCTTTACCTACATCGGATTGACTTTTGGCTCGATTAGATAAAACAACGGCTCCTTCAATACCAATAAAGGCCCATAATGTTACAAGCATTGTGCTTTTAACTTGTTCTGTTACAGAACCAAGAGATTTTACTTTCCCACTAATCGCTTCCCCCCAGAAATCAAAATCAAATTTATCAATATTGAAGAAGAAAAGTAAGATGATAATGAATAAGAAAAGAGGAACCATTTTTGCAATCGTTCCAATTAAGTTGACAAGGCTTGCTTGTTGCATTCCTCTTAAAACTAAGAAATTAAATCCCCAAATTAAAAGAGAGCCTCCTATGATGGAGTAAAGATTATTGCCGCCTGTGAAAACGCCTGGGAAAAAATAGTCTAAGGCGTCCATTGTAATAACAGCATATCCAACGTTGCCGAAAACTTGACATAACCAATAGGACCAGCCGATAGTAAAACCCATATATGAGCCGAACCCTTCTTTACTATACATATAAATTCCTGTTGTTAAATCAGGTTTTGCCATAGATAGAATTCTGAAAGAATTAGCAATAAAATACATGCCGAGGCCTGTTACAAGCCAAGCAATAAGGACTGCTCCAATTGAAGCGCTTTGAGCCATATTTTGAGGTAAGCTAAAAATGCCTCCTCCAATCATTGAGCTGATAACAATACCAGCAAGCCCAAATACGCCCATTTTCCCAGCGGTTGACATAGAAGCTGGTTTTGAGGATGCATTTTTGTTTTGTGTCATTTCTTTTACCTCTTTTAAACAAGTAAGGAGTGGCTTTTAGAGCTACTCCTTATTTCATTATTCTTTTATTTCTCTACTTCTACAACAGGTGCGTATTCGAAATTTAAAAAACCTAAAGCAGTTAGAGAATATGCAAAATTTTGAGTGATATTAATGTAATTGTGGAAAAATTGAAAATCGCTATGCTTGTCTACATTACGTAATTCTAACTCGTGATTCATTGATTTTGTTAACCACATTTCCGCATGAGATTTAGCAATGTCGTCGTCTATATAAGTATCGAAGTATTCGACATATTCTGCAGCCCAACCTCCCAGGAACTTACCTTTTTTATCTTTGCCCCATACAATTCCAATTCCTGTGGCAATTGCTTTGTGGTCTTCAATTCTAGCCCCATTTCCTGCCATAATCACTTCTAAAACAGCTCCATGCTTAAAATTCTTTTCTACTTTTTCAACAGGAACTATATTGCCAAACAATTCTGGAGGAAGAACAGAAGTATATGGAATAACATTAAAATCATGAATTTTTGCTTCTTTTAGTGCAGAATCGTAACAAAATGTTTCAAATGGTTGTGGAGGTATCCCATCATCTGCTTGTCCTACACCACCCGTGTGGAATGCTAAGGTTGGATAACGTGTTCCAAGTGTTGTCATTCTTTTATCTCCTTTTATCTATTATGGTTAAATACATTTTAGTTGTAAAAAAGTTATAAGACTATTTTAAATACAACTAAAAATAGAATAATAAGAACAATATTTCCTGTCAATCATATTTTATTATGCTGAAAATAGTCAATATATGTCTTGATAATTCAATTTTTAGTTGATATATATAAACTGTTCTATATGAAGGAGGGCTATTAGATGAACTTAAGATTAATTGGTTTTTTTATATTGGGAGGTTTCCTTTTAACATCTTGTCAATCTGTTCATAGTTATGATGATATGCTGCATGCATGGCTAGGACAATCAGAAGCTCAACTTGTTGCCACATGGGGAGCTCCTGTTGATATGCAAACGATAGCGCCTGGCCGCCAGCTGTTCACTTACATTAAGGAGAAGCAAGTATATGTTCCGGGAGAAGCTCCTAATTATACGGCATTAGGTGAAGATTCAGAATATGATACCTATGGAGATTCTTTAGGAGAAACATTCGATTATTATTGTAAAACAACATTTACAACTCAAGATGATATCATCGTTGACTATTCTTGGAACGGTGACGGGTGTTTAGTGAAGTAGGGAAAAGGGAGCTAGTTAGCTCCCTTTTTTAGCAGTTTTGTCATTTGAGATATAAGAAAAAATACTCCAGTTATCCCAAGAGGGACAAAGTAATATAAAATTCTAAAGGTAATAAGAGCTGCTAAAATTCCTCCTTTTTCTTCTGGAGTGTGGACAAATAAATATAGGAAAGCACTTTCGAAGACGCCTAAGCCGCCTGGTACTTGAGTTGATATTCCTATTAATTGAGCTAAAACAAAAATTGTAAATACATGAATAATATTTGCATCTATATGATAACGTAATAAGGTATAGAAAACTAAAAATGCCGCTGTTATGTCTAAACTTCCAATGAGCATTTGCCATAAACTTAAAGTAGGGGAAGGCGCGGCTACTTGAAGAGATTTAAAATGTATTTTCCTTTGAGGTAAAATAATATAAATCCAATAGAAAATCATTAAAAGAAACACAATAATTGCACTAGAGTAAAATACATGAAGATATGCTGTATTTGTGTTGAAATGAAAAATACTAGATAAAATTAATGATAAGTCAAAAACAAGAGCCATCCCAAGTAAATAGGTAATGCTTTCAAATGCAATCATTTTTAAAACATTTAACTCGGTCAGACCTAGTTTAGAGTAGAGCATATATCGTAGAGAACCTCCTGCTAAATAAGCATGGCCAGTCGTATTTGTAACGGAAAAACTAACCATAGCTATTCGAATAACTTTGAATAAGGGTAATTTTTTGCCAATATATTTCAAAGCAAGCAGGTCGTAGCCGGAAAAGGCAATATAGTCTAAACAAGTAAAAGTAAAAGCAAGACACAAAATCCATAGAGGTGTTTGAGAAATTAAATCTAATAAATGAGACCATCCAATTTTTTGGATTTCATTATGTACAAGCCATAAAGCAAGCGCAAAAAATAAAAAGGCAAAAAATTGTATAAAAGAATCAACCCACTTTTTCATCATGTAGAAAAAATGAGTATTCAAAAAAGATATTTCAAGAAGCAACTTGAAAAAACATAGAAATGTATGTTATAAAAAACTACTTTTATGGAGGTACATAATGAAAAGATTTTTAATCGTTTTAATAAGTTGTATTTTTTTAACAAGTAGCTCATCTTTAAATGAGTTGGAGGGAACGACTGATTTACCTGTTAATTATAAAACAAGAATCTCTGTTAAAGATTATAAAATCAAAGGAAGTGTTCGAGGCGAATACTCAAGAACATGCATTTTGATGGGTTTGATTTGTTCTGGTGGTGTATACATCTATGATGATTTGATTCAGAAAGCCCAGAAAATGGGAGGTAATTCTGTTGTTAATATGGTTGTTGATAGTGAGACATCCTCTCCTTTATGGTATTTTTTATTTTCTAAGCATACCTATAGAGCAAATGGTTTAGCTATAGAAATTACGAAGACGGATACAAAAGCTCGAGAATTATATCTAGACGATTAAAGAAAACATCACATGAAGCTTGTTTTTTTAAAAAAAACTTACTATTTCATTGAACATGAAAGGAGAAAAAAATGTCAGTACAAGAAGTTGTAGAGAATGTATATGCAGTTGGTTCAAAGGATCCTCGTCGTCCTTTATTTGATCAACTTATGCCATTAGAAGAAGGAACAAGTTATAATTCTTATTTAATTAAAGGGAAAGAAAAGATAGCTTTGATAGATACAGTCTATCCTCCTTTTGAGCAAGAAATAGAAGAAAGATTAAGAGAACTTAATATAGACCACATTGATTACATTATAGCTAATCACGGGGAACAGGATCATTCTGGAGCATTACCTGGTTTATTAAGAAAATATCCGATGGCGAAAATTGTGACAAATCAAAAGTGTAAAGATATTACAATTGGTTTTTTACCGTTGAAAGAAGATGACTACATTATTGTTGGAGAAGGGGATACTCTTGACTTGGGCGGAAAAACCTTAGAATTTATGATGATGCCATGGGTTCATTGGCCTGATACAATGTTTACTTATTTAAAAGAAGACGGTATTTTATTTACAACTGATTTCTTTGGGGCTCATGCGACCAATTTTGATTTGTTTTGGGATGATGATCCGAGCCTCGTTCCATTGGCAAAAGCATATTATGCAGAGATTATGCAGCCGTTTGCTCGTATTTTCCAAAAATATATTCCTCGAGTTGAAGCGTTAAATCCTAAAATGATTGCGTCATCTCATGGGCCTATTTATAGAAAGCCTTCTTTTATTTTGAATCTTTATAAGGAATGGACATCTTCTGATAAGAAAAATCAAACGATTATCGTGGGCGTTTCTATGTATGGTTCTACGGATCAGATGGTTGATTATCTAACAGAACGTCTAACCGAGAAAGGAATCAAAGTTAAGTACTATGATGCAGTTCATTTAAATGCTACAGGTTTGGCTAGCGACCTAATAGATAGCATGGGATTGATTGTTGCAACGCCTACTGTCTTAACAGGGCCTCATCCAGCGGTGGTCATGCCGATCTTTTTAACAAATATACTCAAACCAACATTAAAATATGTAGGACTTATCGGATCTTATAGTTGGGGAACATTAGTTGAAAAGCAGGTTGGAGAAATGTTAAGTAATATGAGGGATACGACAATTCTTCCTGCTGTATTAGCTAAGGGGACGCCAAAAGATGCAGATAAAAAGGCACTAGATGAATTGGCTGAAAAAATAAAAGAAATTCATTCTGTATAACAAAAAAAGAGCCCTCTGATAGAGGGTTCTTTTTTTTATAAATGGCTATAAATATAAAAATAAGAAAATAGTTTTTTTAATTTTATTTATAGTATTTAAGATAAACAGCCCAAGTGCTAGAGATGATATTCTCTAAAGAGCTATGTGTAGGCGTCCAATTTAATATGGTCTTTGCTTTATGAGCTGATGCTGTAATGATTGCCGGATCGCCTGCTCGACGAGGAGCATATTGATAAGGAATAGGTCTTTGAATAACTTTTTCAGTTTCTTTAACCATTTCTAAGACACTTAATCCTTTTTCTGTCCCAAGATTTAAAGATAAACTTTCTTTTTGCTCTTTGAGGTGCTGAAGAGCCTTTACATGAGCATCCGCTAAATCTGTAACATGAATATAATCACGAATACAAGTTCCATCAGGTGTATCATAATCGTTTCCATAAATATTGAGACTTTCCCGTTTCCCAACAGCAACTTCCATAATGATGGGGAGTAGGTTTTGTGGATTTTGTTCTAATCCTCTAATGGCTCCTGTTTCATCGTATCCGACAGCATTAAAGTAACGTAATGCTATGTAATTAAGTCCTTTTAACTCATGATACCATTTTAAGAAACGTTCTGTTTCGAGTTTTGTAAAGCCATAAAAGCTCATAGGATTTAATGGGTGAGCTTCATCAATTGGAAGATATTGAGGTGTTCCATACACAGCAGCCGAAGAGGAAAAAACAATATTTTTAACCCCTGTTTCTAACATTGTATTTAATACATTAAGCATACCGGATATGTTATTTTGAGAATAGAGAGCTGGGTTTTCCATAGACTCACCAACAGCTTTTTTGGCCGCTAGTAAAATAACCGCATCAACATCTTGTCGCATTGCATTAAGGAGAGAGGATTTATCTAGGATGTCTCCTTCTATGAATTGGGCCTTAGAAAATAAATTGACTTTTTGTCCAGTGGATAAATTATCAAAAACAGTTACTTTTTCATTTTTTTGTAATAAGGCATGGACAACATGACTACCAATGTAGCCTGCTCCGCCAATAACAAGTATATGCATTGAATTTCTCCCTTTTTGTTTGCTCTATTTTAACAGAATCTATTAAAAAGGCTATACTTTTTTAAAAGTATTTTGTATCCTTGTAAAGGTTTTTAAGAAGAAGAAAAATGTATGCAATAAAAAAATGGGATATTAATCCAGATTTATTGAAAATTTATGCTCTTGTTGCGATGACAATAGATCATATGGCCGAGTATTGGGCAATTCCTGGTGCGGTATATGAAAGAATGTTTATAGGAAGGACGGCTTTTCCTATTTTTGCTTTTTTACTCATGTATCATTTACATAAGTATCAGATTTATGAAAAGTATGTAAACCGACTTTTATTTTTTGGAATCATATCTCTTTTTGTTATTTTTCCATTTACTCAAGAATACAAATTGAATATTTTATTTACATTTTTATTTCCTGTTTTAACATTGTGGGGATTTGAGCAAATTCGCCAAGAGAAAATGAATCGAATAATAGGTTCTATTTTTTCAGGGATGATAGTTTTATTTATGGCATTTTTTTCAATATTTTCTTCGTATTCAGTTTTCGGATATGGTTATCTTTTGCTTTTTTATTTATACTTTACTCGGTCCTCGTGGTGGGGAACCATACTTTTACTTATTTTCGGGTATTTGATTAATTGGAATGATAATGTAATTTTTGGTTTTATGAGTATGTTAACAACATTACTTTTATTAAATGTTAATATGTCTCAAACATATCCGCGATTGCTAAAGAAATGGTGGATATTTTACGTTTATTTTCCGCTGCATTTATTATTTATTTTATCAATACGATATTTTCTGGGGTAATAAAAACAAATTGCGATAGTGCATTAAAAGTGATATGTAAAGAAGATGAAATAAAGGAGAAAGAATATGCTTTTGTTGGCTCTAGATACATCAGAAAATATGGTTTCATTAGCTCTTTTAGATGAAGATCGAGTATGGAGCTATTTGCAAGAAGATATGGAAAGAGGACATGCAGAAAGACTAATGCCAATGATTGCTCAATTATTGGATAGTGCAAAGATAACCTTTAAGGAAATAGATGGAATAGCTGTTACTGTTGGTCCGGGTTCATTTACAGGGGTAAGAGTCGGACTAGCTGCGGCAAGAGCCTTTGGATTAGCGTTAAAAATACCTGTCTATGGGGTGACATGTTTTGAAGGAGCCATTTTTGGTGTTCATAAACCAGCAGCGGTTGTTTTAGACACTAAACGAGAAGATTATTATGTTCAGTTTTTTGATGCTGAAGGGAAGGCTCAGACACAAGCAGCCATTATGTCGACAGATGAATTAAGAAGTAAGCTTCCTTTTACGGCTATTGGTTCCGGGGCGTTGCGATTAAGCCAGGAAATCGGTTGCCCAATTATACAAAAAATTTCACCGGTTGCTGTTTCTGTTGGTAAAGTTGCATTATCTCGCTTAGATGCTCCTTTGTTGGCAGAGCCCCTTTATTTAAGAGAAGCTGATGTTACAGTTTGATTTTGTGGCGAAAGCTTATGTGCCTTTACTGACTGCTCTTCATGCCCAATCTTTTGATAGTCCGTGGACAAATAAGGCCTTTGATGATATCTTATCTCTTCCGACAACTGTTGGCTTCGTGAATGAAGCGGGGTTTATTTTGTGTTCAGTTGTTTTAGAGGAAGCAGAAATTTTAACTTTGTGCGTCCATCCGCAGCAACGGAGAAAAGGGATTGCAACAGCCTTACTGCAAAGGATGGAAACTTATTTAAAAGAAAAAGGAGTTAAAGAATTTTTCTTAGATGTTCGTTCTTCTAACAAAGCAGCCTTACAGTTATATCATCATAATGGATTTGTTCAAATTAGTCTCCGCAAGGGATATTACAAAACGCCTTTGGGACAAGAAGATGCATTAATTTTGAAAAAAGAATTGTAAGTTTTCTGTTGCAGAAAAGCAGAAATCTGATATGCTGTTGGACACATGTAAATGATTAAAAGGGATAAAAAATATGATTATATTCTTCCGTAAATTGAGTGAGAGTTGGCCGGCAAAGATTTTATTGGCAATCCTAGCCATTAGTATGATGTCTGTATTTGGATTGGGTGGAATGACAAGTCTGTGGGGAAAACAAGATGTTGTTATTAAAGTTGGTTCAAATGTGGTCCGTTCTCAGGATTTAAACAATGCTTTTAATCAAGAGCTTAGTCGTGCGCGTGCTATGATGCCTGGTCGGTATTTGTCTCCAGCAGAAGCAATCCAAATGGGACTTTTAAATAGTACGGTTCAAAAAGAAGTTTCTAATCGGTTGAAATGGATCATGACGGAAGATATGGAAACGATTGCATCGAATGATTCTGTTCGTAATTATATCATCAATAATGAAGCTTTCCAAACAATGATGGGACAGTTTGATAGAGCTTTATTTGATGCTTATTTACGTCAGCTTAATTTAAGTGAGGCAGCTTTTACGTCTAATCTAAAACAAGAACTTGCACAAAAACACGTTTTTGATGCGATCCAAGCTATTGTTGCAACGCCTTCTTTGCTAACAAAGAAAATGTATGCATATGAAAATGAAGCGCGAGATATGTCGGTTATTCTTATTGGTCCAGAATCAGTGAAGATTAATGAAAAACCAACTCAAGAAGATTTGAAAGATTATTATGATGCGATGCAAGATGATTTATATGCACCTGAATATCGGACTTTATCAGTTGTACGGATAACACCTGAGACGGTTGCGGATAGTATTATTATTTCAGACGAAGAACTTCAATCTCTTTTTGAGGAAAATAAAGAGTCTATGTCTACTCCAGAGCGTCGATTAGTTTCTCAAATTTTAGTTCAAGACGAAAAACAAGCTCAAGAACTCATGAAAGACTTGACAGTTCAAAATTTTGCTGAAACAGCTGCAAAGATAGGACAAACAGACGAAGATATAGATTTAGGCTGGTTAACAAAAGATAGTGTTTTGGCAGAGCTTTCAGTGCCTATGTTTGAAGCATCGAAAAATAGTCTTGTCGGACCAATAGAAAGTCCTGTTGGGTATCATATTTTATGGATTAAGGACGTTGATCCAGCAAAGACCGTTCAATTGGCGGATGTAAAAGATGAATTGATAAAGAAAGCCAAAGCAGAAAAAACATATGATTTAATGTATGAAAAGAGCAAAGAGTTTGATACAAGAATAGGTGCTGGTGAAACATTAGAAGTTGTTGCAAATGCCCTTCAATTACCTATAGAGAAAGATGTTGTTACAGATGTATCTGGCTTCGACAAATCAGGGAAAAATAGTTCTTTAAATAATCCAGAAGCAGTTCAAGTCGCATTTACATTACCTGAAAATGAAGTAAGTGCTTTAGTTGATGAAGGGGATGGTTATTTAGCTGTTCGAGTAGATCAAATTGAACCAAGTAAATTAAAATCTTTTGAAGATGTTAAAGATGTATTAGTTGCAGAATGGACAAAAGATAAACAGAAGAAACAAGTACAAGGTTATGCACAGGATTTATTTGAACGTGTTCAAAAAGGAGATTCTTTTAAAACTGTGGCTCTCTTTGGTGGGTTAAAAGTTCAGGATTTAAAAGAGATTAAACGTGGCGATTTGCAAACTTTACCAGCTCCGATAGGCGAGGAGTTATTTAAGGCAGAACCTAACAAACCATTGTTACTGCCGTTAGATGAAGGGTTCGTTTTATCGAAAGTCGAAAAAGTAAATATGCCAGATGCTTCATCGGATGAAATTGGTCTTAAGACAGTGGAACAAGACTTGAATAATGCGATTACAAGCGGATTAATAGAAGAGACTTTATTATATTATTCTAATAGAGAGGGTGTGACAGTTAATACACCGTTGATAGAACAAACATTTTCAGTTTATATGAGACCTGAAAATAACTAAATAATAAGCTCCTTTTTTCAAGGAGCTTTTATTTTAATCCTTGTTTTTTATAAGAGGAAGGTACTATCTTATAAAAAGGAGATAACGATGGGACAAGAACATAATCTACCAACAATGGAAGAACTGACAGATTTTTTAAATAAACAATCTGGAGAAGTGAATAAAAGAGAAATTGCTCGTCATTTTAAAATTAAAGGAGATGATAGAGCCTATCTAAAACATTTATTAAGTGAAATAGAACATCAAGGTTTAATTATTCGTAAGGGTAAATCTTTTACAACGAAGGGACATTTGCCGGAAAGGATTTCTGTCGAAATAACCGGTATTGATAATGATGGTGAATTAGTTGGACGTCCAGTTGTCTGGAATGAAGAGGGTAATCCTCCTCAGATATTAATAAGCTCAAAAGGGAAATTAAAACCTGCTCCAACGGTTGGAGATGTTGTGATTGCTCGTGTTAAACCTCTGCATACACATTTGTATGAAGGAGAAGCGTTAAGACATGTTACCAGTGCTCCAAATCAGATGGTCGGCGTTTTTTATGAAGGGAAAATCGTATCTGTCGACCGTCGTTTTAAAGAAGCTTTTGAATTAGATTCCTCTTTCCCAGAGTTAAAACCAAATGATTTGGTTATTGTTGAGATTCCAGAGGTAATAAAGCGTCGTCCTGTTGCTCATTTTATTAAGAAAATTGGTAAGTCAACGGATGCCCATGCAGCAAGCCTCATTTCAATATTTGCACATCATTTACCGGTGGCATTTTCTGTTCAGGGCTTAAAGCAAGCACGAGCAGCTCAGCTACCGGAATTAGGGAAAAGAGTAGACTTAAGAGAACTTTCTTTTGTTACGGTTGATGGTTCAGATGCACGTGATTTTGATGATGCGGTTTATGCAGAGTCAGATACAAATCCAAAGAATAAAGGAGGGTGGCATATTTATGTAGCCATAGCTGATGTTGCTTACTTTGTTCGTTTTGGAACGGCTCTTGATAGTGATGCTTTTGAACGAGGAAACTCAACTTATTTTCCAGATCGTGTTCTTCCAATGCTTCCAGAGGAGTTATCGAATGGTTTATGTTCTTTAAATCCGAATGAAGATCGTCCTGCAATGGTTGCAGAAATTTGGATTGATAAAGAAGGACATAAACTGAAGCATCATTTTATTCGAGCAATGATACGTTCAAAAGCGAGGTTGACTTATGATGCTGTTGAAGCAGACTTTAATGGTATTGAACGAATTAAAGGATTAGAGGAACGTATAGATGCATTGAAAGGAGCTTATGAATCTCTTTTGAAAGCACGTCAAAGACGAGGTGTTTTGGAATTAGATGTTCCTGAATTGCAAGTTGTTTTGAATGATAAAGGACAAGTTATAAATATTAAGCAAAGGGAACGTTTTGCTAGTCATAAGATGATAGAAGAATTGATGATTTTAGCAAATGTAGCCGCCGCCCAGACATTAGAAGATTTACAATTACCAACGATGTATCGTATTCATGACAAACCTTCTGTGGAAAAAATGGAAGACTTGAATGCTTATTTATCTGCACAAGGATTAAAGCAACATATTAAAACAAATCCAACGCCGGATGATTTTAATCAAGTTTTAAATGATACAAAACAACATTCAAATTCTTATAGCATAAATGAAATGGTCCTAAGAAGCCAATCTCAAGCGGAATATAGTCCTGAAAATATAGGGCATTTTGGGTTAGCTTTAGATAAATATGCTCATTTTACGTCTCCTATTCGTCGTTATGCCGATATATTGATACATCGTGCTTTAATTAAAGGACTGAAACTGGGGGAGGGAGGCCTAGCTGATGAAGAAGTAAAAGCTTTTCCTAAGATAGCAGAGCATATTTCTGCTACAGAACGTCAGTCAGCAGCAGCAGAACAAGATGCAGTTGATAGATATGTTGCATCTTATTTAGCAGATAGAGTAGGTGAAAAGTTCACAGCTCGAATTTCTTCTGTGACGGCATTCGGGTTATTTGTCAAATTAGATTCTTATAACGCTGATGGGTTAATACCAATTTCTTCATTGCCAGATGATTATTATGTTTACGATGATCGCCAAAAACAATTAAAAGGTCGTTCTACAAAAAGAACTTATGCCATCGGACAGAATGTAGATGTTGTCTTAAAAGAAGCAGTTCCTTTAACGGGCGGGTTATTATTTCATGTTTTACAAAATGGGAAAATGGTAAAGCCTCATTCTTCTGTGAAGAAAAATAAAAGAAGACATTCTCATTAATCTTTGATGAAAACAGCAATATAAAAGCCGTCTGTTTGTGTTTGATAGGGAGAGAAACGTTTTTCTTTAAGAAGACGAAAGTTCGGATGTCTTTCTAAGAAACTTTTCGTTTGATATTCGTTTTCGTCTAAAGTTATAGAACAAGTCATATAACATAATTTGTTTCGTGTTCTTTGCGCAGCTTTGTCTAAAATAGAAGATTGTGTTTTTTGAATATTTTGAAATTGTTCTTGTGTTAATTTCCATTTAGCATCAGGACAGCGTCTCCACGTACCTGTCCCTGAACAGGGCGCATCAACAATAACAGTATCAAATAAGTTAGAAGGAAGTTGGGTTGCAATTTCAATATTTGTTGCATGTGCACGTGTAGCTCTTTTGGCCAATTCTTTTAAACTTAAAAAAGAAATATCGTAGGCTGTAATACGACCCATATTTTTCATCATTTGAGATAAAATGAGGCTCTTTCCTCCAGCGCCGGCACACATATCTAGAATATTTTCTCCTGGCAGAACTTCTGTTTCTAGAGCAATAAGTTGAGAACCTTCATCTTGTACTTCAACAAGTCCTTTTCTAAAGGTCTCTGATGTACTTAGATTTTGACGTTTAGATAAGATTAATCCATAAGGCGACAATGTTGTAGGCGTTGTTTCAATGCCCTCTGAAGAAAGTTGCTTTTGAATTTCTTCACGATTGCCATTTGCACGTAAGATAATAGGAGCTGCTGGAATAAGAGCAGGCAGTTCTTTTTGTGGCTCCGGAATATGACTTAATAACCACTCAGGACATTCTAATCGTACCCAATCAGGCATATCAGAAAAATCTTGTTCAGCAGTATCAAGAAGAGAAACTTGCTCTTCTATACTTTGAAAACGCCAAGATAAATGAGCATGATAGCGAAGCGCTTTCCAAACCATATTTGTTAAAGCTTTTCTGTCTTTTGATCCAATATAGCGGCGTGTTCTCGTATAAGCAGATATAACTTCGCTGGCTGGGCGAGAGGTTTGTTGAATTTCTTTTAATAATTCAACTACTGCATTTTTTATTTGTTCTGGGTGCATTTAAATCCCTTTGCAACAACATAATATTCGACGGAATCTTTCCGACTAGCAGGGGGTTTTACATGTTTAACAGAAGAAAAATTTTTTTTCATTTGTGCTAAAAATTGGCTGTCTGTTCCGCCCGCGAATATTTTTGCAATAAACCATCCGCCAGGATTTAAAACTTGTAAAGCAAAATCATACGCTAGTTCAATAAGATTCATTGTTCTAAGGTGATCAACAGACGGAATACCTGTTGTATTTGCAGCCATATCACTCATGACAACATCAGCAGGACCATTCATGATTTCCTTTAAAGCATCAGGAGCTTTTTCATCTGTAAAATCCATTTGTAGAAGTTTTGCTCCTTCAACAGGTTCCATGGGTAAAATATCTATTCCAAAGACAGTTGGGTGATTGGGTTGAGAATGAACACGTTTTACAGCAACTTGAGACCATCCTCCAGGAGCAGCTCCTAAATCAACGATTCTTTTATGCGGAGCAAAAAAATGAAACTGGTCATCTAATTCAATAATTTTAAAGGCGGCTCTTCCTCTATATCCTAAACGTTGAGCTTCTTTTACATATGGATCATTCAATTGACGTTGAAGCCAACGTGTAGAAGAAGCCTTGCGGCCTTTAGCAGTTTTAACACGTGTATGTAATAATCGATCAGACATCATTTCCTCTGATTTATTGTTATAGAAAAGGCTTTAAAAGTCAATCTTTCTTTATCGATTATATTGCAAACAATTCATGTTTTAATTGCTGGCGGAGGCAGTCAATTGATTGTAATTCGCTTTTGCGAGGATCTTCAAAATGCCAAAAAGTCCAACCATTGCAAGAAGGAAGGCCTTGTAATTGAGCTCCAACTTTGTGAATGGAGCCAGAAGCGGAAGGAGTTACAAGCGTTCCATCAGCTTTGACTGTTGCCACAAATTTGCGTTTAGCATCAAAAAGATGTTCACCTGGATTTAGGAGGCCATGTTCAATAACAGAGCCAAAAGGAATACGGGGTTCAGCTTTTTTACAAGTTGGTTCGAATAGAGTTGTATCTTCGACTTTTTGAATATGATCTAATCTTGTTTTGGCTGCAGCAATATAAACTTCATCTCTTTCTATTCCAATAAAATGACGGCCCAATTTTTTAGCAACAGCTCCCGTTGTACCTGTTCCAAAGAAAGGATCTAAGATAATGTCACCTGGATTTGTCGAAGACATAATAACGCGATATAAAAGGCTTTCCGGTTTTTGTGTTGTGTGTATCTTTTTGCCGTTTTTGTCTTTAAGCCGTTCATGCCCTGTACAAATGGGCAAATGCCAATCTGAACGCATTTGAACATCTTCATTAAAGGCTTTCATACTATCGTAATTAAAAGTATATTTCGATTTATCACTTTTAGCGCACCAAATAAGAGTCTCATGGGCATTGGTAAAACGCGTTCCTTTAAAGTTAGGCATTGGATTTGTTTTAGCCCAAATGATATCATTTAAAATCCAAAAGCCCATATCTTGTATTTGGCATCCTACTCGGAAGATATTATGATAAGAACCAATGACCCACATTGTTCCATTGTCTTTAAGAATACGGCGAGCAGCCTTCATCCATTGATGTGTAAATTGATCATATGCTTTAAAATTTTCGAACTGATCCCAATCATCAGTGACACCGTCAACAAGAGAACTATCAGGGCGAGTTAAATCTCCACCTAATTGCATGTTGTAAGGAGGGTCTGCAAAAATGACATCAACTGACTTTTCAGGTAGGGCATTCATAATTTCAATACAGTCACCTTGATAAATAGAATCTAGTTTTAATGATGGCATTTTTTCCCCTTACTTTGTTCTTGATATTTTGAATATTCATCAGTCTACAAAGTAAAAGTAACTATTTTGTTAATAAAACGACTCGAGGCAAAAAAATATTATTTTTTTTGAGATTGAAGTATTTTGGCAATAGGTGCATAAGATTTTCTATGATGAATCGTAATACCAAATTTTTGTAATCCAGCAATATGAGCGGGGGCTCCATATCCTGCATTTTTTTCCCATCCATACATAGGAAATTCTTTGGCTAAATTCTGCATAATTCTATCTCGAGTTACTTTTGCTATGATAGAACCAGCAGCGATAGATAAACTTAAAGCATCTCCATTGATGATAGCTTTTGCAGGCCAGCACCAGTTTGTCTTTGGTAATCGATTTCCATCAATTAAAGTAAAAGAGATGGAATATTTTTCTTGAATCTGTGAGACTGCTCGGTTCATAGCCAAAAAAGTTGCTTGGAGAATATTTAAGGAATCAATTTCGTCCACAGAAGCTTGTCCTACACCGATATAGGCTCCGCTTTTTTGTAGGAGTTCAAAAGCACGTTCTCTTTTTTTAGGTGTTAATTTTTTTGAGTCATTAATAAAAGGAATAAGCTCTTTAGCAATTTTTAAATCAGGGAAACAAACCGCTCCCGCTACAACAGGTCCAGCCCATGGTCCTCGTCCGGCTTCATCTACGCCAACAATCAATCCATTTATATTTAAGCTGTTTTCAATTTCAAAATTAGGCATAATTTTGTTTCCATTTTTTCTTGTAGTATCGTAATAAAGTATATTAAACCGAAACTTATTTATTTAATATCCTTTTTAAGTATTGGCCTGTGTAGCTATGAGGATTATCTGCTATTTCTTCTGGAGTCCCTTGTGCAACAATGCGACCTCCATTATCTCCTCCGTCCGGACCCATGTCTATAATATAATCGGCGGTCTTTATAACATCTAAGTTGTGTTCTATGACAACGACGGTGTTTCCTTGTTCTACTAAGGCATGCAAAACTTCTAGCAATTTTTGAATGTCGGCAAAATGAAGACCTGTTGTCGGTTCGTCTAGAATATAAAGTGTTTTGCCGGTTGCTCGTTTAGAAAGTTCTTTGGCAAGTTTTATCCGCTGAGCTTCTCCGCCTGATAAAGTCGTCGCTGATTGACCTAGCTTAATATAACCTAACCCAACACGACGTAAAAGTTCGCATTTGTCTCGAATAGACGGCATAGAACTGAAAAATTCATGGGCATCATCTACGGTCATATCTAGTACATCGGCGATTGATTTTCCTTTATATTGAATTTCTAGAGTTTCTCTATTATAACGTTGACCTTGACATTGATCACATTGAACATAGACATCGGGTAAAAAGTGCATTTCTATCTTGATAACACCATCGCCTTGACAGGCTTCACATCGACCGCCTTTTACATTAAATGAAAAACGACCCGCTTTATAGCCTCGAGCTTTGGCTTCTGGTAAGCCTGAAAACCATTCTCGAATAGGCGTAAACATGCCTGTGTACGTTGCAGGGTTAGAGCGAGGTGTTCGTCCAATTGGACTTTGATCTATATCTATGATTTTATCAATTTGTCCTATCCCGATAATTTTATCGTGCTCTCCGGGTAGTTCTCTGGACTTGTTAAGTATCTTGGAAATTCCTTTGTATAGGGTTTCTATGATAAGAGATGATTTTCCTCCTCCCGAGACACCTGTTACACAAGTTAATGTCCCCAATGGGATTTCAGCTGTAATGTTTTTTAGGTTGTTAGCACGAGCTCCTTTTATAACGAGCTTTTGACCATTACCTTTTCGACGTTGCTGAGGAATACTGATTTGGCGCATTCCAGATAGATATTGCCCTGTGGTGCTTAAAGGATTATCTATAATTTGTTGAGGCGTTCCTTCCGCAACTATTTTTCCTCCATGCGAACCAGCTTCCGGACCCATATCTATAACATAATCTGCAGAACGAATAGCATCCTCATCATGTTCTACGACAATGACGGTATTGCCAAGAGCTTTTAAATGTTGCAATGTTGCTAATAATCGGTCGTTATCTTTTTGATGAAGTCCAATAGATGGTTCATCAAGAACATATAAAACACCGGTTAGGCCTGATCCTATTTGAGAGGCTAATCGAATGCGTTGGCTTTCTCCACCTGAGAGAGTTCCACTCATTCGATCTAAAGATAAATAGCCTAAGCCAACATTATTGAGGAAAGTCAAGCGTTCATTAATTTCCTTTAAAATTCGACTAGCAATTTCATTGTCTTTTTCTGATAACGTTTGACTTACTTCTTTAAACCATTTGAGTGCATTTTCTATAGATTGATGTGTCGCTTCTGAAATATTTTTGCCGGCTATCTTGATACACAGAGCTTCTGCTTTTAAACGTTCGCCATGACAAACTTCACAAGGAGCATTATTTTGGAATTTTGAAATTTCTTCTCTCATCCAATCTGAACCCGTTTCAAGATACCGACGTTCCATATTGGGAATAACACCTTCATATTGCCTTGCTTTAGGAGTTCCATATAAGATCGCATGTTGAATCTCCGGCGGTAAATCTTTCCACGGAGTATTTAAATCAATGTGAAAAAGACGCGAAATGTGTTTAAGGGCATATTCATGCCATTGATATATTTCTCCACTAGAGGATGTCCAAGGGGCAATAGCTCCATTTCTTAATGATTTTGTTGGATCAGGTATAACTAGTTCCGGATCAATATAAAGTTTTACACCTAATCCATCGCAAGCTGGACAGGCACCATGGGGATTATTAAAGGAGAAAATTCGAGGCTCGATCTCGGCTATGGTAAAGCCAGAAACCGGACAAGCAAATTTAGAAGATAATAGAAAGCTAGAATTATCGGTTAAGTTTTCTACTGTGACTAAGCCATCTGATAAATCTAGAGCAGTTTCAACGGAAGATGCTATTCGCGTTTGAAGATTCGGCTTAATGACAAGACGGTCTACTAAAACTTCAATATCATGTTTATTGTTTTTATTTAATTCGGGGACATCTGCAATTTCATAAAGTTGCCCATCTATTTTTAATCGATTGAACCCTTTTTTTTGCCATTCCTTTATTTCTTTTTTGTATTCACCTTTTCTTCCTCGTACAACAGGAGCAAGAATATATATCTTATTTCCTTCCGGCAAGGATTGAATACGATCAACCATTTGTGTAACAGTCTGACTTTCAATAGGAAGACCTGTCGCAGGAGAATAAGGAACACCAATTCTGGCCCATAAAAGTCTCATATAGTCATAGATTTCTGTTACTGTTCCAACTGTAGAGCGGGGATTTTTAGAAGTTGTTTTTTGTTCAATGGAGATAGCAGGGGACAATCCTTCAATTAAATCGACATCAGGTTTTTTCATCAGCTCTAAGAATTGACGAGCATAAGCCGAAAGACTTTCTACGTACCGACGTTGGCCTTCGGCATATATTGTATCAAACGCTAAAGATGATTTCCCTGAACCAGATAAACCGGTAATAACAACAAGTTTGTCTTTAGGAATATCTACATCAACATTTTTGAGGTTATGTTCACGTGCACCTCGAATTTTTATATAAGAAGACATGATTTCTTTTCCATTCATTATTTTCTTCAGTATATGAAAAATGAATTAAAAAATCAATGAGAAAGGACTTTTTACTTCTTTACTTTTATTTTAAGAGTATTGCTTTGTTATAATTTTTGAAACAAAGGAATTAAATCTATTCTCTCCCAAGAGAATGTTCCATCATTTCCCGCATTCCTTCCAAAATGGCCATAACTTGCGGTTGGAAGAAATATCGGTTTATTTAATCCAAGCTGCTGGCGCATTCCTTTTGGCGTTAAATCAATTTCTTTTTCAATGAAGTGGGTAAGGTGTTCATCTGAAACTTGTCCAGTTCCAAAAGTATTGACATAAACAGAAAGAGGCTGAATCATTCCGATAGCATAAGAAACTTGAATAAGGCATTTATTTGCTAGACCACTTGCAACAATGTTTTTAGCAATATAACGAGCCATGTAAGCGGCAGTTCTGTCTACTTTCGTAGAATCTTTTCCTGAAAAAGCTCCGCCACCGTGAGGGGCGGCTCCACCATATGTGTCTACAATTATTTTACGTCCCGTAAGTCCTGTATCTCCTTCTGGACCTCCAATAACAAATCGACCGGTTGGATTGATATAAATTTTGTCATAAGAGCAAAGAATTTCTTGAGGAATTGTTTTTTCTACAATTTGTAACACAATTTCGCGAACTTGATTAAGTGTTATATCTTCGTGATGTTGAGTGGAAACAACGATATTATCTATGGCAACAGGCTTTTCATCTTGATACACAAAAGTAATTTGACTTTTAGCATCAGGGCCTAACTCTTGAAAAAGATTCTTGTGTCTTTCTTCTGACAAGTTCTTCAAAAGACGATGAGCATAAAAAATAGGGGCGGGCATAAAGTTTGTTTGAGTATCTTCATTCGTTGCATACCCGAACATAATTCCTTGATCACCGGCACCATCTCGATCAACGCCAAGAGCAATATCCGCACTTTGGGTATGAAGGTAATTTTCTATCGTTACTGTTTCCCAGTTAAAACCAGGTTGCTCATACCCGATATTTCGAACAACACAACGAACCGTTTCTTCAATCTCTTCTGAAGAGATAGGAGCCATTAAACGTGTCTCTCCAGATAAAATAATCCGATTGGTTGTTGCCATTGTTTCAACAGCAACACGAGCGTTTTCATCTTTTTTTAACATGAGGTCTAAAAGGGCATCAGAAATTTGATCACAAACTTTATCTGGATGTCCTTCTGAAACTGATTCTGAAGTAAATAAATAAGAACTCATCTTTTCTCCTTTTTTTATAAACTTACTCAAAAAGCTTGATTAGGTCTAGTTTTTTTTGTAAATTACAATTTTAAGGAGAGTGTTCAATGGGAATTGCTCGAAAAATTAAACACTTTAAAAATACTTATATAGGAACTCGTCTCTATGGCGTAAAACATTATAATTGGTGGATTGAAACAGATAATGAAGGGTGGTTCGCAAGATTTATTTCTCACCGTTTTTCGGAAAAAGAAGCTCGACAATTTAGTCTTGTGTCTGTGTTTGGAAAAAGACAAACTTTTTGGTTTAATCGAAAAGAAAAAAAAATATTTTATACAGGAGAAAATGTAAAACGCTATCCTGAATATTTAGATCATGCTCTTCCTTATACAGTATTATCTATGGGATTTGATTACTTAGACCACCCTAAGTATATTCGCTTTCCTTTATGGATTGCTTATTTATTTGATGGGACAGAAACATTAGAGGAATTACACCATAAAGTTGAAGTTATAAATAAGGCACATTATGCCAAGACAGATTTTGCAAGCTTAATTGCCCGTCACGAAGGAGATACAGGATTACGGAAAGAATTGTATCAAGCTATAAATTCTATAGCCCCTATTTCTTGTGCAGGATCTTTTTTACATAATGATGATCGATTATGGAAAGATTTTAATAATCAAAAAATTGATTATCTTCGCCAGTTCCAATTTTCTATTTGTCCCGAAAACAGTAATAGTTATGGATATGTGACTGAAAAGGTTTTTGAGGCATTTAAGGCTAGAACAGTTCCAATTTACTGGGGATCGAACAATCAAGTTGAAGTAGGACTTGTAAATCAGGATGCAATTTTGTTTTGGAAACAAGGAGATAATAATCTAAAAGTTTTAGAGACAATTAATGATTTATATACACATCCTAAACATTATGATGACTTTATTGCTCAGTCTCCATTACTTCCGGATTTGGCAGATTATGTTTTTGATACATATCAAAAAGTTGAAAACCATTTAAGAAGATTGCTTTAATTTACATTTATTTATTCTCAGATGAGCAGCTTAAATGATAGACTTTTTCTTGTCTTATAAATAAATAATAAGATGGTATGTTCTCCTACTTGCTAAAATTATAAAAATATATTAAAGGTTGTTTATATGTTTTAAAATACAATCAAAAGTATGTTTTGGAAATACTCATGAAAACAATTTTACATATCGGACAATTTAATCAATTAAAATTAAAACGTTGCTTTATGAATCAAATTGCACCTAAAATCTCGAATGGATTAGTTCGTAATGGATATAATGTTTTAAATTATAATGACAGAGATTTGCTTAGGTACTTTAGTTTTGGAATATTTAAAAAGATAGGTTTAGTTAGATTAAATCATCATTTGATAAAATACTGTTTAAAAACATTACCGGATGCAATTATTCTTGGGCATGCAGATACAATATATCCAAAGACTTTGAAGCAAATAAGAGAATTACTGCCGCAAGTTCGTATTTTACAATATAATGTAGACTGGATACTTCCGGAATGTGAGCAAGGGAATATAGATCGTATTAAATCTAAATTAGATGTAGTTGATATAACACTCATAACGACAGGCGATAGGGACTTACTTCAGCAATTTAAACAACCTGGAAAGATAGTTGGTTATTTACCAAATCCAACGGATTGTTCTATTGAAACGATGAATATGTTTGAAGAAGAAAATCCTATTGCCGATGTTTATTATTGTGCAGGTAATGAGACAAGGCAATTCGGGGATGATGAGATTTCTGCAAGTGAAGTGATTTCCTATATTCGTAAGAAACTACCTCAACTTAAATTATTTTCTGCAGGAATGACCCCATCTACACAGCTGAGCGGAGCAAATTATCAAAATTCTTTTTCTTTTTCTGGTATGGGTCTCAATATTAGCCGACGTAATGATGTGTATTTATATTCATCAGATAGATTAGCCCATATTATGGGGAATGGGCTTTTATGTTTTATTGATAAGAGGACGGGGTTCAATCAATTGTTTAGTAAAGATGAGGTTGTTTTTTATGAAAATCCCGAGGATTTATGTAACAAGCTACAATATTATAAAGAACATCCTTTGGAACGGCAAAAGATAGCGAAAAAAGGCTGTCTAAAATATCGGCAGAATTTTAATGAACGTATAATTGCTCATTATATGACGGATTTACTCTTCCAAACATTTGATGCAAGCAAATATCCATTTCCAACGGTTATCTAAATGAAATTATCTGTTTATATAGTTACATTAAATGAAATAGGAAGGTTAGAAAGAACGATTCACGCGGCTCAACAAGTTGCTGATGAAGTTGTTGTTGTAGATAGTGGAAGTACTGATGGAACAACAGAATTAGCTAAAAATTTAGGGGCAAGAGTTGTTTATCATCGTTGGAAAAATATATCAGCACAGAAACAATTTGCACAAAATCAATGCCATCATGATTGGGTTTTGTCCCTAGATGCAGATGAAGTTTTATCAGAGGAATTGATTAAAGAGATTAAAGAATTAAAAAAAGATCCAAAATATCAAGCTTATAAAATTCGAATAGGAGATATGTTTCCCGGTTTTAAAAAACCATCACGATTAGCCCCCAAATATAATCTTGTTCGACTTTATAATCGACAAACATCAACAATGCCAGATGATTTGACTCATGATAGAGTAAAAGTTGATAGAAATGTTGAAATAGGTCAATTGAAAGGCATCATATATCATTATTCTTACTTGTCATTACACCAAACATGGATAAAATATAATTTATATACAGATGAACTTGTTAAAACGGCTTTAATTCAACAGAAAAAATATTCTAAAATACGCTTGTTTACAGAGTTTCCTCGGCAATTTTTTATTTATTATCTGATACGTCGTCAAATTTTTAATGGCGTATGGGGATTTATTATGGCGACAACACTTGCTTATTTTCGTTTTTTAAAAATAGCCAAATATTTTGAAGCAAAAGAAGGCTTAACACTTCGCAAGGATACTTTGGATAAGTTTGTCTAATTCAACACAAAAAGAGGGAAATGCATAATATTGTTCAACGACATCTCTTCCTTTTTGTCCCATTTCTAAAGCTTTTTGAGGATTCTTGATCATATATTCTAAAGCTTCAGCCATTTTTTCTACATCATCGATAGGACAAATAAGACCCGTTTCTCCAGAAACAATCATTTCTTTAGGACCCGCACAGCATGTTGATACAACGGGACAAGAACGAACCATTGCTTCTAAGACGACGGTTCCAAATGGTTCGGTCCGAGAAGATAAACAGAAAACGTCAATTTTGTCATAAAAATCTTCTTTGTCTTTAATCCAACCAATAAAAGAAACAGACTTATCTAGGTTGAGTTTATGACACAAATCTAATAAATTTTCTTTTTCTGGTCCATCTCCTCCAATAATGAGTTTAAAGGATACTTTTTTTTCTTTCAGTTTTTTTGCCGCTCGTAATAATGTATCGTAAGCTTTATTAATATGTAAGCGGCCCATTGTTCCAATAACGGGTGTTTTATGGAATTGAGGTTTTCTTCTTTTGATTAACGGAACTGTATTAGGTAAATAGAAAACTTTTTTCTTCGTTATGTCCCCTAATTCTTTTTGCCAATATTTTGTTGTAGCAATAGCATAGTCCATAATTGGGAGGTATTTACAATCAAAATTATGAGCTTTACCAACTAAGGGAGCAGGTGATTTAAAAATATGCTTTAAAATAGGGTAACGCATTAATCTCATGATGCGATTTCCATGCAAAAAAACAACATCAGGTTTAATTTTGCGTAGGAGAAATGCAATTTTAAGTGCATTAAAAGGATTGAAAACGGAACGACTTTTCATTAAATGAAGATGTACGCCTAAAGCCATTAATTCTGGTAAATAGGGCGAATCAGCCATATAAAGAGCGTGAACCTCATGTCCATTATGAATGAGGGCTTTGATATATGTAACAGACATCTGTTCCATACCTCCCATGCCGGAGGCAAGCATAGCATTTAAAATTCTCATAATTTATTCCTTAGATTATGAATGTATGATAAAAGGGGCTTATTTGAAAGTCAAGATAGATATTTTCTACTTGAATAGAATACTATTTCGGTATAGTGTTGAAGTCGAATAAAGGAATGAATATGAAACCCTATACTTTTTTTTCATCAGAAATTTATCATTTAGATCCAAAAGATATAAATGTCTTAAAAGATACACCTCAAGCAAAACCGATTAATTCAATGGATGGACAGGTTGTTATCCTACTCGGAAATCAAAAGAAAAAAATAGAGGATACTTTATATCAAGGTCGTGCGATAGTCTTGCAAGCAATAGAAAATAAAATGGATTATATTCCAGTTCGTATAGCTTTTCATCGTGTGACGCCTTGGTTTGATTTGTTGACCCCCTTTTGTAAAAAAGTTCGGAAACATTTTTATACATATGGGACACATATTTATCATATGGATCCTCTTGAAATTCGGAAAAAAGGATTAGAGCGGAAAATAAGAACACCAGAGAATGCGTACGATTTTTCCAAGTGGAATTTGTCTCAAGACCAAAGGAAAAAGCAATTTAATGAATTAAAAGATTCTTTAACTAAGAACGGATTTGATGATACTCATCCAATGGATATTATGCTCTGCCGTACACTTGGGGTTCAAGATACGCTTCAACAAGGGCATCATCGTATGATGTTTTGTTTAGATATGGGAATAAAAAGGGTTGCCGTTCGTTTTATGGTTGTATCTCATGCGCCTAGATGGTTGGCTCCTATTTTAAGGGGCTTAAGACAATTATTTATAAAGGAGAAAAGAAATGGCTAAAGTACTACATGTTTCTGATTTTCATTTGCTTCGTCTGAAAACTTGTTGCTTTAGTCAGATATCGTTCAAATTAACGAATGGCTTAATTCGGAATGGTCATTTTGTTGTTAATTATCCTGATCGAGATTTATGTCGGACGTTTGGTTTTGGGCATATGAATTTTTGGGGCAAGAAAAAACTTCAAGAACACTTTATTAATTATTGCCGATTTTTTAAGCCAGATGTTTTGCTGATAGGGCATGTAGATACAATCGAAACGGAGACTTTCTTGAAAGTTAGAGAAGAACTTCCAAATTTAAGAGTCGTCCAGCGTAATGTTGATTGGATAAATGTAGAAAGTGAAAATCCAACAGTTATTGAACTTGGTCAGCATAATGTTGCGAATATAAATCGCCGATTACCAGCCGTAGATGTAACACTGATAACAACAGCGGATAAAGGTTTGTTAAGTCAGTTTAAGCGGGAAGGGAAACAGGTAGGCTTTCTTCCTAATCCTGTAGATAAAACAGTAGAGACAGCTCGTTGTTTTGAAAAAGAAGAATTACCTTATGATGTGATGTTTTGTGCGGGAAAAAATTCATTGAGGCAGTTCTGCGGTCATGATGTTAAAAGTGAAGATATTGCACGACAAATAAAGGATCATGTTCCAAATTTGCATCCTTTATTTGCCGGCCTATTAGGAAGTCCTTTATTGCATGCAAATGATTATCAAGATGCATTAGGAACAGCCGCCATGGGATTAAATCTGAGCAGGATAAATGATACGTACTTGTATACATCAGATCGTTTGGCTCACATTGTAGGGAATGGGCAATTAGCATTTGTAGATAGTCGTGTAGGGTATCAAGATTTATTTGATAAAGACGAAATGGTATTCTATACAGAGCCAGAAGATTTATATGAACAGATTACATATTATAAGAAGAATCCAAAAGCACGAATGAAAGTTGCACAAAAAGGTTGGAAAAAGTACCATAAATTATTTAATGAGCAAGTTATAGCTAAATATGTAATGGATTTAGCTTTGGGTACGTTCAATCCTCAAGATTATCCTTGGCCGACACTTATCTAAGGAACTTATCTATTTACTGCTAATAGAATCCCAAAATCTCAATTTCTTGTTACAATAGCAGGCTTAAGGGCAATTAGGATAGTAGCAATACAGCTCTCCATTTAAGTCCACTCCGACTAGTTTTGCAGTAACCATAGCTTTTTGCGTTTCCCCAACACACACCAGATTTTGTCAAGAAAAAAATACATACCTCAATAATACTAATGCTGAAAACAAAAGAGAGTTTTTCTCTTCAAAAACTCTCCTTTTTCTATATATAAAAATCCCCCGCTATTGCAGGGGATAATATTTCGTAAATATTAGTGTGTCAGTGAGTGAATGCTTTTAATATTTTTTGCTTTTTCACTAGAAAAGGGAGATTGTTGCTTGGTTTTTTGTGTGTTTTGTGAAATAGTTATTGAAGAATCTTTTTGTTGAGAATTTTCTTCATTGATAACATTCTTAAAAGAAGTTCCCCATCGATTCGTTATTTTTGATTTCATAAATTCTTTATACATTTAAAATCTCCTTTTAAAAAACGCTCTAAAACAGAGCGCTTTTTGAACTTTAAGCCTTTTTCGTCCCAAAACCAGCAAAACGTTTGTTGAATTTTGCTAATTGACCACCTGTATCAATTAATCTATGAATCCCAGTCCAAGCAGGATGCGCTAATGGATCAATATCAAGACGAACAACATCACCGGCTTTACCCATTGTCGAGTGCGTTTTTATTTCAGTACCATCTGTCATCACTAATGTGATTTCATGATAGTCAGGATGAATGCCTTGTTTCATAATTTTTTACTCCATTTCAAAATTGAATGCTCTTTATACACGAGAACTTGAAAAAAATCAAGTGTCTTTTTTTATAATTCAAAAATATCTACACGATGAACAGAAATAACATTGTTGTTTCTAACTTCGGTAGAAAATAAGATTCGAGTAACCCCTAAATCTCGAAGGGCTCCCGCAACAGCTTCTAGTCTATCATTTACAAGAGTTGGAGACATTTTTGATGTCCTATACCCAACGAGACGGACAGAACCGTTTTTAGGGGTGATCCGGCCAGCAACAGATTTAATTACTCCTAAATCTTCTTTGCGGATAGCTGTAGAATTTTCTGAGTCAAAAAATACTGTGGATACGCGTTTTTTCGAACGTGAGGTATTATCAAAAGGAATGGCTGTGTTTATATTTCCAACAGCACCAGTTCCTGTCATTTGGACATAAGGGAGAAAAGGAACTTCAATGCCTTTGCTCTCTTGAGCCTGACAAACAGAAGTCATTAATATAAAGAAAAGAAAACTTATTAATCCCTTCATTATTTATCCTTTTTCATTAATTCCTTTTGTATTTTTGTCATTAAAGAAAGGTTGCTAGCTATAATATACTCTGATTTTATCAGATCTTGCAAGTCTGTTTTCCCAGATAGCGTAGAAATTTTTCCACCGGCCTCTCGAATAAACAAGAAACTACTTGCAATATCCCATAAATTTGCTCCTCTTGTAATAAAGGCATCAAGTTGACCTGTAGCAACAAAAGCAAGTTCTAGTGTTGTCGAACCGATATGCCGAATTCCTGCGACTCGACCTGAAAATTTTTCTAAGAGCTCTTTACGGCCGATATCGTTAAAACCTGTTAAGCCAAATAGGCAGTCAGGTAATTGAGTTCGGTTAGAAACACGGAGTCTTTTGCTTCCTGTGGGAGTCATTATAAAGGCTCCTTTTCCTTTCTCAGCATAATAGAGTTCATTGCTAATTGGATTAAATAAGACAGCAGCAATAATGTCATGACCTTCTTGTAAAGCAACTGAGACAGCAAAATAAGGAATAGCATGAATAAAATTCGTTGTTCCGTCAATAGGGTCAATAATCCATGTGAAAGAAGAGCCATTTTTGGCTGGAATGTGTCCTTTTTCTTCGCTGATAATACCATAGTCAGGTCTAGCCGAGCTTAAGGCCTCTATAAGTATTTTTTCGGCCATAATATCAGCATTGGATACAAAGTCTCCTGGACCCTTTTGTGTAACTTGTAATTGACTGACTTCTCTAAAGTCATGGATCATATTGTGGCCGGCTTTTTGTACAGCCTTAATCATTACATTAAGTGTCGCAGATAAAGAAGAAATACGTTGTCTCTCGCGGGTCTCTAATTTTTCAAGAGACTCACGACGCCGTAAAGATGAATCAATATGGCGTCGGTCGATTTTAGAAAATGTTTTCTCTTTAAGTTCAACCATTATTTTGCTCTTTCAACATAACTACTGTCTGCTGTTGAGACGACAATTTTTTCTCCAGCATTAACAAATGGTGGAATTGTTGTTTTAATGCCATTTTCTAAAACAGCTGGTTTATAAGAAGAAGTTGCTGTTTGATTTTTTAAAGCAGGTTCTGTTTCTGCAACAGTTAAGATAACATGCGGAGGTAAGTTAACAGATAAAGGCTTTCCTTCAATAAAGTTGACAGTAACGGCCATGTTGTCTTGTAAAAAGGCAGCTTGTTCGCCCATAACATCTTCTGGAATTTCGAATTGATCATAATTCTCAACATTCATAAAAATTAAGTTACTTCCATCTTTGTATAAATATTGACAGTCATGTTCTTCGCTCATTAATTTTTCAACAGTATCTGCAGTTCTCCAACGCTCTTGAGTTTTGATACCATTGTTAACATCACGCATTTCGACTTGAATGAAAGCGCCACCTTTTCCAGGTTGAATGATGTTAATTTTTGTAACGAGCCATTGTTTTCCATTATTTTCAATCACCCAACCAGGGCGAATTTGATTTGCTTGTTGTTTCATTTTATGCTACCTCTATTAAATTAATTTCGAGCGAAATATACCATAAAATAAAATGAAAGGCAAGTAAGACAATGGAAAATAAGAAAAAAAAGTGGTGGATGCCTGATTTGTATATGAAAAATAATGATAAACGAATGTATCGTATTTGTGTTCTTCATGAGATCCGCCGTTTTTTTGAACAAGAAGGTTTTGCAGAAGTTGAGACGCCTGCAGTACAAGTTTCTCCAGGATTAGAGGTACATTTAAAAGCTTTTGAGACGTCTTTATATGATCCATTGAATGATACCTATTATAAACGTTATTTGCATACGTCTCCAGAGTTTACGATGAAGAAGTTATTGGCTGCTGGATTACCTCGAATTTTCCAAATGTGTAAAGTGTATAGAAATGAGGCAAAATCAAGCACGCATCACCCTGAATTTACAATGCTTGAATGGTATCGTTCTCATGCAACTTACGAACAAATGATGGAGGATACAGAACGGCTTGTAAAGTGTTGTACAAAAGCATGTAAGGCAGAGGTTCTTAAACGAGGAGAACGTTGGTCTGATCCTTTTGAGCCTTGGCAAAAATTGACAGTCCAAGAAGCATTCTTAAAGTTTACTGGAATAGATATTATGAAGACCATACCGGATGAGCCAACATTAGAACCAAGTCCAGTTTTACTTAAAAAAGAAGCCGAAAAAATAGGAATTCATTGTTCTGATGAAGATAGATGGGAAGATATTTTCTTTAGAATAATGTTAAATTGTATTGAAGATAAATTAGGGGATGGTGTTCCTGTTATTCTTTATGATTATCCGACTTGTTTGGGGGCGTTAGCTCGAAAGAAGCCAACAGATCCAAGAGTCGTAGAAAGATTTGAAGCCTATATATGTGGTGTTGAATTATGTAATGCTTTTTCAGAATTGATAGACCCGATAGAACAAAGGCAAAGATTTGAATATGATATGGCTATGAAGGAAAAGTTATATGGCGAAAAATATCCATTAGACGAGGATTTCTTAGAAGCTCTTTCCTATATGCCAGATTGCGCAGGAAATGCAATAGGGGTAGATAGACTGGTTATGCTTATCACAGGAGCTGAATCAATAGAAGATGTTTTATGGGCTCCAGTCAGTTAGTATTTAAAAATAAGGATATTTTCTTTATTAATACATCCTTTAACACCAATTGGGAGGATTAAACGACTAGGACCATGACCATAGTTTAGCCCCTGATACATAGGCACATTCATGAACCGTGTATGAAAATCTTCTAAAACGTCTTGTATTGTTCCATCTTCTTTATCACTTGAAATACATTGATAAAAGTTACCCAAAATAACTGCTTTGACTTGGTTAAATATTCCGGCTAGTCTTAAATGTGTAAGCATTCGATCAATTTTATAAGGTTCCTCCATCACATCTTCTAAAAATAAAATCTTATCAGTAAAATCAGGTTGATAGGGTGTACCGATTAATTCATCTATTAATGAGAGTGTACCACCAATAAGAATACCTTCTGTTTCTTTTTGTTTCCCCATGTTTTGAAGGGAAACAGAAAAAGATTTCTGAGATAAATACATATTAAAACTTTGCTCAATAAGAAAATCAACACCCGTTTCTGTAATATCTCTTCTAGGAGAGAGACCTGTATAGCTAATAAGACCCGTTTTGGCATAGATTCCTAATTGTAAAGCCGTTGTGTCGCTAAAGCCTATGAGGGGTTTGGGATGTTCTTTTATTAAATTATAGTCTAATAAATCTAAAAGTCGACCAGAGCCATACCCCCCCTTGAGGGCAAGTAATATATCAACTTCAGGATTTTTAAGTAAGCTGTGAATATCGCCTGCACGTTCTTCGTCAGTTCCAGCAAGGAAGCGATTTTTTTCTAATAAATGTTCTGCAAAAATGACAGAGAGACCTTTTTTTTGAAACCAAGATTCTATTAAATTCTTATCAATAGGGGTTGATGAAGGACTGGATGGATTAAAAATTCCGACTGTTGTCATTTTGCATTCTCCTTGAGTTTTCTTAAAACGTCTTTTGCTAAATCTGTCAAAGTATTGTCACGAGCCCCCATAATAACGATACGATCATCTGGTTGAGCATCTTGAATAGCGTTTAAGAAATCTTGGCGTGTATTACAGAAAAAAGCATTCTTTCCCATTTCTACTAATGCGTTAATTAAGTCTTGAGAGGAAATATCTTTAGCAACAGTTCCACCGACATAGAAGATAGGGGGCATATAAATCATATCTTGAGGAAATGTTTCGTTTGCCAAGACATGAATGAGTTCTGTCTTCATTAACCGAGTAGGCGCAAATCCGTGGGGTTGAAAGAAAATCCATAAGCGATGATTTTTTTGTCGTAAAGTTCGTATTGTTGCCTTTATTTTTTCTGGGTTGTGAGCATAGTCATCAAAGATCGCTATACGATTTATATGGCCAATGCACTCAATTCTTCGTTTTGTTCCTTTAAATGTTTTCAAAGCATTAATTGCGGTAAGTAGGGAAATATTCATTAAAGAACAAGTACATATGGCAGCTAATGCGTTCTCAACATTGTGCAGTCCGAAAAGAGGGAGAAAAACCTTTTGTCCATTTAATTGAAAAGAGGTTCCTGTTGATGTTGTTTTGATTTCAGTTGCCGTAAAATTCGCTGCTTTTTCGGGATGTGTGGAAAATGTGATTGTATGAGGATTGCGAGATGTAAGCTCTTTAGAATAGGGGCAATCAGCATTTAAAACAGCTCCTACTTTTGCTTTAGCAACAAAATTGCTGAAAAGACTAATAAGTTCATGTAATGGTTTGTGATCTAGAGAAATATTAGATACAACAGATATTGTTGGTTCATAAAGTTCTATTGTTCCGTCAGATTCATCTGCTTCGATTACATAAAAGGGACTTTTTCCAAAGATAAGATTAGAATTTTCTTCATTATTATATGTATTAAGCGATATTCCACCATTGATCATCGTAGGATCTAATCCCGCTTCATGTAAAATATGTCCAATCATCGCGGTAATGGTTGTTTTTCCGCTTGTTCCGCCAACAGCAATACCTGTATGTTGATTGAAGATAGAAGCTAATAATTGAGCTCTTTTTAATATCAAAATACCCAAAGTTATGGCTTTTTTTACATCCGGAATAGAGGGCTCAACTGCGGAAGAAATAATGACATAATCTATATCAGCATTGATGCCTGATCCATCTTGAGGAAAAATATGAATACCACGGTTTTCTAATTCTTTTTTTGTGTCAAGATTTAGTCCTTGATCAAAACTTCTATCGGAACCCGAAATTTGATGTCCTTGATGAGATAGTAATCGAGCAATAGAACTCATTCCGATACCAGCTATACCACAAAAAAAATATTTCATTGTTTTCTTCCTTTACGATTTTTATTTTTATGTGTAGTATACTCAATATAGAAATATTGTAAAGAAGGAGGCTAAGATATGCTTAAATATTTATTTTTACTATTAATCGGGTCAACATTTGTTTGTGCTCAAACACCAGAACAGTTAGAAATGTTACGTAGGCGGCAAGAAAAAGATTTAGCCTCTGAACAACTCCAACAAACGACAGAAATTGATTCGCAAGATGATAAAGCAACGCCGGCGAGTGTAGATGCGCGATTGACCGCTCAAAAAAGAATGGAGAATCAAGATAAACTCGTTATAACAACAGGAAACTTTAAAATTTTACAAAGTGCAACTGGCATGAAATTATGCACATTAGAATTAGGGTTAACTAATTACACAAAATATCCAGTTGAAAAAGTACAAGTTTTCTTTAAGTGGGGAGAAGTTGAAACATATGCGATTTTTTCAGGTATTCCTTATGAGCAAACAGGAAAGTTAAGTATTGGTCTAGCAGGTTCTGTCTGCAATCGTATTACAGAAGAACCTAACTTAAGAGTGACGACATGTCAGTTGCAAGGAGCTCCAGAGAGCTTCTGTCAATCAGCGATTGTGTATAATCAAGGATAAAATATGCGCTGTTTGATTTTTGTTGGGTTAATTATAACCTGTTTTATTAACGTATCTTTTGCTCAACATACACAAGTATTAACTCTTTCTGATCAGGCTCTTTATGAGGAAATTTTTGAATTACAAGAAAAAGAACGTTGGTCTGAAGCAGATAAGAAAATAGCTCAACTCCAAGATAAATCTTTGATGGGGCATGTCCTAGCTAATCGTTATTTTTCTGTGACATATCGGACGAAAGCGTCAGAGATAGAAAAGTGGTTTAAATTATATGCAGATCATCCACAAGCTGTTCGTATGTATGCTCTTGGACAAAAGAAAAAGGCAAAATTACCGCGCCAAAAACCTAAGCCTCTTTTTGGAAGTAGAAGTGGAACTTGTTCTGTTGTTTTTCGTGCAGAACCAATAGACTCAATTGAAAATTTATCTTTTTCTTATTTGGGAGGAGAGCGCCGGAAAACTGCACAAAAAACAATGCGCCAAATTGCAAAATATATAAAGGCAGGTAAGACGCTGAATGCTAAGCAGCTTATTTATAGCAAAGAGGCTAAGAATTTATTTAATAAAAGAGATCATGATGCAGCTCATATCGCTTTAGCATTCTCTTATTTTTTGGATGGGATGGATGATCGAGTTGTTTCAGAAGCTGTTCCAGCCGTTAAACGCTCCGGTCATTTATTGCCTTTAGGCGACTGGACATTAGGCCTTTCATACTGGCGAACAGGCGATATAGAAGCAGCAGCGTATCACTTTGATAAGGTTGCTCATCATAATCGAGCTTATCCTCTATTAAAAGCGGCGGGGGCTTTTTGGGCGAGTAGAGCTAATTTGAAATTAGGTAATTTTGCGGTTGTTAATTCTTATTTAGAAATAGCAGCTCAGCATCCTAGAACTTTCTATGGTATTTTAGCAACACACGCCTTAGGACGTGATTTAAACATGGCATGGGATAAGCCAGTTCTTCCAGAAGATGAGGTTACAGAATCTTTTTCGCATCCAACCTTTGAACGTGTTTTAGCTTTAAAACAGATAGGTCAAGATAAACTTGCAAATCAAGAATTAACAGCATTGTTTTTACGTGCTGATAGATCGACGAAGGCATTATTATCTGCAGTAGCAGAAAAGAATGGCTTAGCAGAAGATTTAACCTTAATTTCAGGAGAATTAGATGATGATGAAGCAGGTCGTTATCCGGCTCCGAATTGGACGCCACAAAATGGATGGAAGGTTGATAAGGCTTTAGTTTTTGCTTTTGTTAAGCAAGAATCCTGTTTTAATGCAAGAGCGACAAGTAGTGCAGGAGCTGCAGGACTTATGCAAATTATGCCTGACAATGCTAGAGAGTTAGCAAAGTCTTTAGGAATGGAATGGGATAAGAAGCGATTAAATGAGCCAGAATATAATTTAGCTTTAGGTCAACAATATATTTTATGGTTGATGAGAGATCGAAATATTCAAAATAACTTAATTTTTACAGCGATGGCCTACAACTCGGGTCCAGGTAGTTTAATTAAGTTAAAGAAAAGAATGAAATACAATGATGATCCTTTATTGTTTATCGAGAGTATTCCATTTAGAGAAACACGAGGCTTTGTTGAACGAATTATGGCTAATTATTGGATATATCGGACATTGATGAATCAACCTGTTTTTTCAATGGATAATCTAATAGAGGGTAAATGGCCCACATATGTAGCTTTAGATCACCCAGAGAATTAAAGGAGAAAGCATGACAGTTAAGAAGTCTATTTTTATTACAGGAGCATCGAGTGGCTTAGGCAGAGCTTTAGCAATCGCATATGCCCAAGAAGGGATTGTTTTATTTTTATGTGGTCGGAATAAAGAACGATTATATGATACAGCTGCCATCTGTAAAGAGAAAGGTTCAATTACTTATACTTACTTATTTGACGTTACGGATGCATTTGCTGTTCAAGAGGCTATTATAAATGCTAATACAGTTCACCCGATAGATTTAGTCATTGCTAATGCAGGAATTTCAGGAGGGGTCTTAGGAGAAGCGGAAGATTCTGTTCAAACTCGTCAAGTTTTTAACACAAATGTCAATGGCGTATTGAATACAGTTTTACCAGCACTAGAAATTATGAGGAAACGTGGTTCAGGTCAAATAGGAATTATTGCTTCAATAGCAGGTTATAGAGGTCTGCCGAGTGCGCCTGCTTATTCTGCAAGTAAATGTTGCGTTAAAGCATGGGGAGAAGCGTTAAGAGGATGGCTTTACTCTCAAGGGGTTAAAGTTAATGTTATCTGTCCTGGGTTTATTAAAACGCCTCTTACGGAAGTTAATCGTTTTCCAATGCCATTTTTAATGACGCCAGAAAAAGCAGCAAAAAAGATTAAAAGAGGATTAGATAAGAATAAAGCAATTATTTCTTTCCCTTGGCCTATGGCATTAGCCGGGTGGTTTTTAAGTGCCTTTCCAAGCATTATTATCCACCCTATTTTAAGACATTTACCTAAGAAATAAGAAGGAATCTTTATATAAGGGAAGGGTTAAATCAGTGCACAAGCCCCATTAATATATTCATGACCAGTTGGGCAACAATAGTCTTTTCCTTCATAGTGCGTAACACTTCCATCACAAGTACATCCATCTGACATGTCATATCCTGTTTGAGGACAATGCCCAGCTAAAGCACATTGAGGTAAGAATACTTCACCACAATTAGTTCCATCGTAAGCACAACGGCGCCCACACAATTCCCCGTTATAATAGCATACATTAGGCTCATAAGAGGTCAGATAAAAACATGACATACCCTCATTTCCATGCTGGTCATCTATACAACCGTAATAACCTTTATCAATTGCTACATATCCATATACCATCCCATTAGGACATCCGGGGTCTTCACAAGATCCAGCAGCAACTTTACCGGATAAGGTTACATCGATAAAATTACATCTATTACCATCTTTCTGATAACAATCTTGGTAATAGGTTCCTTTTGTCGTCGTACAATATACACCTGTTTCAATGTCCTCGCAATATTCTGTTTGAGGATTATAAGTCATCCCATTAATACATTTTTGAGAGGAACAATCTCCACAATTTAAAGGATTTGTACAATTTTCACCACATAGATAGCCGTTTTTATAACAAATCCATGTTGTATAATTATTTGTAGGATAACAGAGCAAATTATTTCCAAAATCACAAGAGCCATAATATATATTTTTATCGCCCCAATACACAAAACTAGCAGAAGAAAGTATGTTCGTGCATACAGATGGATCACATGTACCATTTTTTTGTGTCAAGTTAGCATCCATTTCTTCGCAAAGAGTTGAATTTGAAAAGCACTTATATATATTATCTTTATTCCCATATCTATAACAAGACATGCTATCAATCTGTTTTTTACAACGATAATAGTACCAAGGCCAATTTACAAAAGTAAAAGGTTCTCCTGTATTACATTCATCAGCGTAGCAGATACCATTAACACAATTTCTTCCTAATGAATCACAATTGTATCCGCATCGTTTATCATTAATATAACAGTCATAATTCGTCGGGCCTCCTCGGCAATCAATTTTTTGACATACTCCTTCAACAGGCGTATAACCCGATTGACAACACATATCCTCATTTTCAAAATAATAAGGTTTATCTTCTGGACATTCACATAATCCTGTTTCTGGGTTTAATATCCTATCATTTTGA
>CASECI010000004.1 GCA_949286465.1 uncultured Alphaproteobacteria bacterium
TATTCTTTTTTACGTCGATTTTTTGACGCTTACGCTTGGATAGTTTTACATCTTGGTTTTTAATAAATATTGTTGCAATGCTATATTCAACAAAACATATCACTGTTGCAAAAGATACGGATTTTAGATAACTTGCTTTTCCACTAGTTACATACACAATATAAGACAATAACCTGGGAACAGCGTAAGTTGGGAGATATAGGAACATGTTTCTCAGGGTTTGGTTTCCCTGAAAATGAGCAAGGTGGAACTATTGGCCTTCCATTCTACAAAGTTTCCGACATGAATCTAACAAACAACTCTCGTGAATTAATAAATTGTTCGAATTATGTTACTGATGAGCAGATAAGAGAACATCATTGGAAGCCTATACTTCCACCTTCAATTTTCTTTGCTAAAGTTGGAGCAGCAGTACTTTTAAATCGAAAAAGGCTTGTTTTGCATAGTTTTTTACTAGATAACAATACAATGGCATTTAGTTTTGACAATGAAACTAATGATCAAGATTTTATATATTCGATTTTTCAAAACATTAATTTGCCTTCATTAGTTCAAGTGGGAGCATTGCCTTCATATAATGGTTCTCAAGTAGAAAATATAGATGTATTGGTTCCTAAAAAACCTGAACAGTCCAAAATTGGATTAATGTTTTTTAAATTAGATAACCTTATCACCCTTCATCAGCGTAAGTGCAAAAAGCTAAAAAATATTAAATCCGCTCTATTAGAGAGAATGTTTCTGTGAGGTGAATGGTTATGTATAGCGATGAATTGATATTTGAACATGATTTAATTGAACTTCTACGAACTAAAAAAGGATGGAAAAAGGATGTTTTGAAGCGTCCTACAGAAAAAGACCTAATAAAGAATTGGGCAGAGATCCTTTTTAATAACAATCGTTCTATTGATAGACTAGGGGATTATCCTTTAACTGATACTGAAATGGAACAAATCATTAATCAAATTGAGAAATTAAGTACACCTTTAAAGATTAATGGCTTCATAAATGGTAAAACTTGCTCAATAAAAAGAGATAATCCTGATGATTTAGCCCATTTTGGAAAAGAAATAAGACTTAAAATTTATGATAGAGATGAAATCGCAGCAGGGCAAAGTATCTATCAAATAGCTGAACAGCCTATATTTTCAAAGAAGTCGCCTTTACTTCCTGATAGAAGAGGAGATTTCATGCTTCTTATCAATGGTATGCCTGTAATTCATGTTGAACTAAAGAAGAGTGGAATACCAATCTCTCAAGCTCAATTTCAAATTGAAAAATATTCAAAAGAGGGGCTTTTTACAGGGATTTTCTCTTTAATTCAGATATTTGTAGCAATGACTCCTGAAGAAATGACCTATTTTGCCAACCCTGGTCCTGGAGGAGTATTTAACAATAAATTCTATTTCCACTGGGAAGATTTTAATAATGAGATTGTTAATGATTGGGAAAAGATAGCGGACCAGTTTTTATCAATACCAATGGCGCATCAGCTTATTGGCTTTTACACAGTTCCTG
>CASECI010000005.1 GCA_949286465.1 uncultured Alphaproteobacteria bacterium
AAGAAGCTTTAGCTTTAATTGACGCAGCAGATAAAGATGAATAGGTATTTTATTTATATTTAATAAAAAGCGGGTTTAAGGCCCGCTTTTTTATTGACAGGTTTGAGTATTTTCATTCCAGGAATATCCACTTTCGCAACAAATTTTAGCATTAAAGACATTTGTATAGATCGTTCCGTCACAAACACAGTTTAATACTTCATCATTATTTTCACACGCTGTCTTACAGATACCATTTTCATCAGGAGTTTGTCCTTCTGGGCAGTTAATGAGGGTACAAGCATTATTGATTATTATGTGTCCCTCAGGGCAACAAATAGTTCCAACTTTTCCATTTCTATTAGTGGGACAGGAGCATGTCTCTGTAATAGCCTTATGGAAAGGACATTTCTTTAGACCTGTTTCAGCGTCTATATCTGCGCAAATTTCCATCTCCGGTAATTGGCAAATACCATCATATGTGCAATCCATTCCACATAGAGTTGAATTCTTGTAAAGACATTTAATGTCTCCGTCAAAATAACACGAAATATCTCCTTTAATACAACCCCATACATTTCGTTGTGAAATATATCCAAAAGACCATCCATCAGAACAACCCGGGTTGTAGCAGTCTCCTACATCACAAGAATGAGCATCTTGTAAACAGATATTTCCACAAGAGGTTCCATTTCGCGTGCAGTTATAAGAACCATTGTCTAAAAAACAACAAACATTATCTTTATTACAACATTTTTGTTCTGTTCCATTATACTCAAATCCCTCATTGCATATATAGCCATCACACGCTCCACCGCATGATGGTGGATCTTGACAGTTTGTCGAACAACGAACATTGTTCTTACTATAACATTCCCAAGTTTTTAAATTTGAGTGATCGAATATTGGTGTACAATAAACCCCTGTGTCAAATAAGCATGTTGTCCACCAACCAAGAGGGTTAAAAGTTGCATTATAAGCAGAACAAAAATTTGGATCACAAGAACCATGTATTATTGTTAATGCTTGGTTGGTATAGGCACAGGGGACTTCTAATTCGTCCATAAAACAGTATCCATTATCTCCCCTCCAATAGCAATCATCATATGACATTTTACATCCATAATGCCAACCTGGAGGAAAGACTTTTGATAATTTTACAAATGAATTTTCCCCGAAGGATGAAGGACAGGCAGAAGGGCGACATATACCTGGTTGGCAGGTAATAGTTTCGCTGTTATCAGTATTGTGGCAGAGTATTCCACAAAGTGCTCCATTAATGTAACAGTTTCCATTTTCCCCGTCACAATAAAGTCTTTGGCATTGCCCTTCGACATAGACATACCCTGTTGGGCAAGCACAGGTATCAGCATTGGTTCCTTCAAGGCAGATGCACGCACAAGTATCCGGATCTCTTGCCCCGGTCATGCCAGAACCACTGCATTGAGGATGACATGTGTTATTACACATATCATACCCTTCAATACATTCACATGAACAAGTTGTTGTGTTCCAAGTTGCGTTTTCCGGACATTCTTGAGGTTCACAAACACAATCGCAGGAAGCAGGGTCTCTCATAAAGCCTTCCTGACAAGTTGTATAACAGTTTCCTTGGCATTCAGTATATCCAGAAGCACATTGACACACACCAGATCTACAAACTTCTTTAGAGCCACATAAGTTATCATTGTCTCTACATACTCCAGCCTGACAAGATTGGCAACCAGAACAATTACAATCAATCGGTGTGACGCCACTTGATGGTTTTCCGATGGCTAGACCATCATAGGAAAAAACAAAGGTATTGTCATTTCCGCATGTAGAAGAGATGAGGCTTCCATTTAAAGTGACGGAATGTGGAATGGGAAAAGACATATCTTGTAATCTTTTACAGACCCGTTCAGGAATATGGGTGGCGATAATATCATATCCATTTCCAGCCGTCTTTTTATGTTGATAAGTAATATTTTCAACGACCTCATCAAAACCAGCTAAAGCATAAGTAACTCCTTCGGCTGTTTGACGAACAACAGCATTAGCAAAAGAAGCACTTGCCCTTAAGTCCACTTGGTCATAGATTTGATTGGCTCTGTGTTTAGAAATAGCAAAGGTATATCCGGCGATACTTCCGATTGTCAAAATGCCCATAATAGCTAAAACAGCCAGCATCTCTAGCATACTACGTCCATTTTGGGCTAATACAGAAAATGAATACAATTTCCTATCGTTATGTAATCTCATTCGATATACTCCATATTTTTTATCTATTTCTTGTGTTAGGAGATTTATACCTTTTTGTCAATCATAATCATTTATCTTTTTGTTTCGGTAATATTTTTTAAAATATAGACGCGTAAAGCACTAGATAAGTTTGTTGTTCTTGTTTTATCGATCTGAGCGATTAAGGAGCAAACAGATATTTTTTTATTTTTTGCAATTTCTTGCAGAGCACACCAGAATTCTTCTTCAAGAGAAACGCTTGTGGCGTGTCCAAATAAGACGACTGATTTTTTCTTCATGATTTCTTTCGAATAGCATTTAAATCAATAATTTCAGCTTCTTCATGTGAGGGTGGGTCTGTTTTTTCTTTGTACAAGGCAGGGAGAAATTGAAGTGCAAATTGGGCAGAAGGATCAACAAAAGAGATTAAAGAAGAAAAAGGGACATGAAGCGTGTAAAAATGTCCAGAAAAAGATAAATCTACTTCAAAATAAGAGTCGGCCACAATAAGATTTTTAAATTGATGTTGTAGAACAATTGTCATTTCATCCGTGTATTGTTCTTTCAGGAAAGTTGGGATATTGACATCGGGATGTTTTGTTGAAAAAGTTAAGAAAAAATGATGTGGCTCAGGTAAGCCATTATTGCTGACGTCAGATAAGATATCTTTGACGACTTTTAAAAAAGCATTCTGAACAATTTCTTGATAATTATACCCCATAATAAAGCCTCTTTTCAGAAAAAATAAGGAGCTTTTCTGTTGCTAGGGAAGCTCCAACCCCACCTTAAACGTTCATAGTTTAAGGGATTGATTTGTCGCTAGTCTACATTAAGCAGCGCGAGCGACTGGAACGAAATTATCATTCGCATTTAATAAATAGCCCGATAACGGTGGAACAATACCGGATACAAGAAAAAGCCTTTACCACGCGTGTCGAACCTATGTCACCCCCTTCAAATAACTGGTGGAGGTGTCGGGTACCGCCCCCGAGTCCACTACGTTTATTTCGCTTTCCGTTTAGTATCATAGTCAATTGCTTGACTTTATTAGTATAGAATAAGAAAGTATAAAAAGCAATAAAAAAGCCCGAATTCTTTTTGTTCGGGCTTTTGAGATTAGCTTCTTTTGATATATGTTTCTTCTTTTGTTGCCGCAATAAGAAGATTGTTTTGATGCCCAACAATAGACTTAGGCAGAATGATATTTTCTGTACGCCTATGATGTCTAATCGGTCTTGGTCTTCTAGGAGGTCTTGGTGGACGAAGTCGCCGCGGAGGCCTTGGAGGTTTGGGTTTTCTAGGAGGCCTTGGGGGTCGTTTTCTATCAGATTTCCAACGATAAGTAAAACGAGAGAAAAATCCTCTCCAAGAAATAGTGAAACTTTCACTTGCATTTGCTTGTGTTGGGGAAAATAAAAAACCGGCTCCTAATATTAACAATAATAAAGGTTTTCGGAGAAATGATAATTTTTTTTGTTTCATGATAATCTCCTTTCTTTTAAGGCAGATAATAGAAATAGTGTAATACACAAAAAAAGTTTGTCAATACAACTTTTTTGTCAAAAAAATATTTTTTATATTAACTGATTGTTTTTTAATAATAAATAAGATGACTTTTTACAAAAGTTATAAGTTTTGTTGTTTCTGGTGTTGAAACTCTTGAAATGAGGTAAGTCTGTGGTATGATTTTTCTATTGAAAGGAGATTAATTATGGCAAAAAAAGTGAAATCAGGTGAAGAGTACAAACTTCTTAAACAAAAATCGACACCTAAAAGGATTGCAAAAATTTTAATTTTTTTGTGGTTAGTATGCATCATTTTACCTGTCATGTATTTGTGTGTGATGCAGTCTGTTTTTTTAAAGGAATATTCTGTTGTAAAAGGTGTTGAAGTTTTAAACTCAATGCTACAAACTCAATATACAGATTTGACAACAGACGTTATTAATAAAGTTAATATTCAAAAATATATGAATGAGATTAAAATTCCAGAGATTAAATTAGATAAAGTAAGCGAAACCACCCAGAAGGTTGAAAAAGTTTCCGGAGCTTTAGCTAAGTTAGGAGTTAAGAATGCGGATAAAGTAGAAAATTCAACAAAAGCTTTGCAAGAACAAGTTGATCAAATTAATAATAAATTACAAACATCTATTCAACAGGTTCAAAAAACATTAGAAACAAATGTTCAGCAAGCCTTAAGGGAAGAGTTAGCAAACGTTGCAAATACACAAGTTCAGAAACAGCTGGGCATAAGTTCTTCTACTTACCAGAACTTACTAAATAAACAATTTGGCTTTAAGACAGAGGAGCAACGCCAAAAAACTTCCAGTATATACCAAGAATTAGCTCAAGCTAAAGATGGTATTTTAGTAAAACCGTTATCTTATTTAAATACCTATTTTAACTGGATACGTTGGAGTATTACAGGTATAGCTTTAGTTATTTTGCTGGTTCCGATTATTATTGTTTGGTGGATAGCAAAGAAATTATCTGCAAACTTTACAGAATGCCCTTATTGTGGAAAAGTATTTTTATCTAAAGCGGGCAAATTTAATTTATTGAAGTTATTTAAATAAGTTGAATTTTTGAATAGTAAAAACCTCTTTCTGATTTAAGAAAGAGGTTTTTTTATTATGCAATATATATTTTATGGGTTTTATATTTATTCCGTAATAGTTTCAGCTAACGTAACGATCAAAAATAGGAATATATGATATTTTATTTGACTTAGAGTTTGCTCGAAGGAGTAAAAAGAAAAAAGAATCGGTTTTAATTTAGGAGATTTTATATGATTAAAAAGATTATTTTTTTATTTTTGATTTCCATATTAACAATTGGGAGGTTAGAAGCGATGGAAGCATTAACAAGAAGACAAGAACAGATTGTTCGTATATCAGCATTATTAAGTGTGGGGAATTGGACAGAGTTAAAAGCGGCTTTGGAGCAGGGATTGGAAGAAGGTCTCACACAAAATGAAATAAAAGAACTTTTAGTCCATTTATATGCTTATAATGGTTTTCCAAGAAGTCTGAGTGGTATTAATAACTTTTTAGAAGTTATGCAAGAAAGAAAAGCTAATGGAGTAGTTGATCTTGAGGGAGAAATAGCGACGAATATTTCTTCTGACGCGGATAAATATACACAAGGGAAACAAGTTGTAGAAACTTTATTTGGTCCAGAGGAAAGCAAAGCTCCATATGCGGAAGCAGTTCCGGTGATAGATGTTTTTTTGAAGGAGCATTTATTCGCAGATATTTTTGGTCGAGGTGTCTTATCTTATAAAGATAGAGAGTTATCAACAATTTCTTCTTTAGTGGCACAAGGTAATGTTCAGTCTATGCTAAAGTCTCATATGATAGGAGGAATGAATGTAGGTCTTACAGAGCATCAAGTTCAACAAGTTATAGATATTGTCGAATCTGAATTGGGTGTAGAGAAAGCAAGACAAGGAAGAATCGTTTTAAATGAGATTATGCAAAGGAAATCAGAAGAAACTTCTTTATTAGATATTGATACAACTTTTATTCAAGGCCAAGAAAATCCTTATAGTCAATATTTTACAGGTAAGACATATTTGACTATGTTAAGTGAGAAAGACGATGTCTGGAATGCACCTATCGGAAATGTTGTTTTTGAGCCTCAAGCACGAACAAATTGGCATAAGCACAGTGGTGGTCAAATTTTGTTAGTGACAGAAGGCATCGGGTATTATCAAGAAAAAGGTCAAAAGGCTCGTAGGCTAGTAAAAGGAGATGTTGTTCGTATTCCTCCTGATGTTGAGCATTGGCATGGAGCAGGGCCTGATAGTTGGTTTGTTCATATTTCAATTGAGACGAATGGAGCATATAATAAAGCAACATGGCTAGATTCAGTAACGCAAGCAGAATATAACCAAGCAATAAGAGAAGAATAATTTTATTTAGATAGTTTATTGAACTCCTTTTCTATCCAGGACATGATAACATGTACAATGTAGATTTGTTGTTGTTCGGATAATGGTTTATTTTGAGGTATCTTATGCCATTTTTGGAGGCACTTTCTACAACATGTTGCCGTAGCGTGTTGAGCAATAAAAACAGGATGGCCTCGCATAGGTGTTTGCTTCCCATCATTTGGAATATTTTCTGGAGCTAATCTTTGAGAGATAAAGTCAGAAGCATGTTGAGCAATGGTTTGGATTCCTTTTTGTTGGATATATAAGTAATCCTTTTCAGATAAATGAAAACGGCTACGGAAGCGGGATTGAGCTAATTTATTCAAAATATCCATCATTTCAAATAATGGTAAAATATTTGATATATGAAGTCAACAAGATGAAAAGATCAATTTTATTAATCAATAAATTAAGCATTATTTAGATAAGCTTGTTTAAAATGCTTAATTTTGGTATAATAAAATAAGGAGGTTTTATGGTAGAAAGTTTAGAGGATAAACAAGCCATTGCTTTAGCTGAGAAATTTATAAAGACAGGTTTACGCGGTACAACTGAAGATAAGATACGGAATAAACTTGGTAATAAAGTTTGGCCCTTAGCTCAGAAAATCACCCGATACGGTTCTATTGCTTGTCTAGGAATAATTGCGGCTGCTACCATGGTAGGAGCTCCAGTGACTTTTCCTTCTCTTTTATTTGTTGGGGGTGGTTTTTTAGCTGATAGGTGGGCTCAAGGCCATGTTAAATTCTTACAAAATGTGACCTTACGTCAAGCAGCTTTTTTTGGACGGCAGATGAAAAATGCCCAAATTCCTGAAACTGTTCGTCAAAAGGCGATAGAGTATTTTTTGAAAAAAGAAAGTCCAATATTTACAGCTCAAAAATATATTCAGAAAAATCCTGATATGATATTGCGCTTAAGAGATGGTCAAATGGCTCATCTAAACAAAAACTTTGTTTCTATTTTTGATGAAAATACACATGCTCTTAGTGTTCGGGCACATAAGGAAAATCGTTCTGTTAAATTTGCAGAGAGGATGTCTATATATAAAAAATCCTGGGAGCAATATAAACAGGCTCAAACGGAAAAACAAAATAATTTTTCTAATTCTCAGAATGGAGAAAGTCGCCTTGCTTTAGAAGAATTTTTGAAAAAAGCTCAACGTCAAAAGACTATCCCAAAGGTACAGACAAAAGAAGATACTTTAGAAACTGGACGTGTAAATCAAAAAGCCTCTTCAATGACGTTATCGGAAAAGTTATTGAGTTTATTAAATTTGAGAATACAAGAAAAAACAGGTTCAAAAATCATAAGCCTACAAGAATTAGAGGCTCAATCACAAGAAAACATTCTTTTAAGGGATGTCTGGAAAGTCCTTTTACATAAAGATAAGGGTAGAATAAAAGAAAATAGTATAGGTATCGAATTTAGTTCGGGTATTTTAAGTCATCTCTCTTCAGAAAAAGATTTAAAGCTGAGCGCTTCTTTATTAAATAATCGATTAGCGAGTAGCCGTTAATGAAACAAATAAAACTTTATACATCGCTCTTGACAGAGAATGGAGATATCGTTTTCGTTATTCCTTTTGTAAAAGAAGGAGAAACAAAAGATATGAAAATTTTGTACGATGGTCATGAACATGCTTTATTCTATCATTCAAATGGTGAAGTATTTATATTAGATTATTTAAATGAAGCAATACAAGTAGCTTTAAGACAGGTTAAAAAAGTATTCGTGTTTGAAGTTGATTTACAAAAGCAGATTATAGTTAATGATTATGAGGTTCCTGTTTTTATTACAGAGCAACTACCATCTATTCAGTTAGAACAAAAGCTAACTTCATAAATTTTATTATCAGAGAAATGCTGAAAATTAAGTAGTTTGTTTTTTATTGGTGGAGGTAAGGAGGATCGAACTCCTGACCTTTGCAATGCCATTGCAACGCTCTCCCAGCTGAGCTATACCCCCACTGGCTGATTTGTAATATACAACAAAAAAAACAAAAAGCAAGAAGAAAATATTTGAAATAGCTCACTTAAATGTAGCCAGCATCTTTGAAAGATGTTGCTCCATTTCTAGAAATGATAATGTGATCACTAACTTGAATGGATAAAGGTTTTGCGATATCTCGGAGTTGCCTTGTCATCGCGACATCTTGTTCTGAAGCTCTTGCATCACCAGAAGGATGATTATGAATTAAGACCATAGAAGTTGCACCTAATTCTAAGGCTCTTTGAATAATTTCTCGAGGGTAAATAGGAACTTTGTTAATAGTACCTTCTGCCATTTTTTCATCTAAAACCAGGTGAAGTTTGGCATCTAGAAATAAAACATGGAAAGTTTCTTTTTTTTCTCGTCCTATTGTTACATAGCAATAATCCATTATTTTATTCCAGTCATTCAAAATAGGTTGATTGATTAAATCTCTTCTTAAAATGCTAGAGTTGGCAGCTTGAATTAATTTAAATAAAACAGCGGTATTTTCTTTAACATCTTTAAAACGGTAAAGTTGGTCTGGTTTGCTACAAAGAACACAGCCTAGAGAGCCGAATTCAGCAAGCAGTTTTTTAGCAATAAGCTTCACATCTTTTCTTGGGATAGAATACATTAACAAGGCTTCTAATATTTCATAGTCTTGGAAAGAACTCAAATCTTGTTTGAGAATTCTCTCTTTTAAACGCTCTCGATGCCCTTGGAGTAAATTTGAAGAGGGTAAATTATTTTTGATGTCCATTTGAGTTATTATCTTTCTTGATGATGTAAGGGGGATAATCGTACCCTGCAGGAGAAAGAGTAAAAATTTCCGGCCCATTTTTTGTAATACCTATCGTATGTTCAAATTGGGCGGATAAGGTTCTATCTTTTGTAATCGCCGTCCATCCATCAGATAAAACTAAAGTGTCTGGACCTCCAATATTGACCATAGGCTCAACAGTAAAGATCATTCCTTCCACAATTTCCATTCCTTCGCCTTTGTTGCCGTAATTTAAGACATTTGGAAGAAGATGAAAAGCTTGTCCTACGCCGTGTCCACAAAAATCTTCAACGACAGAGAATCGTTCTTTTGCAGCGCAAGCTTCGATGGCATAACCAATATCTCCCATTGTGTTTCCAATGACTGCTTGGTTAATACCAGCCCACATGGCGTGAAAAGCGCATTCGACAACACGTTTTGCTTTGATGGAAGGTGTTCCAACATAATACATACGACTGGTGTCACCATACCACCCATTTAAGATGGGAGTGATATCAATATTAACGATGTCGCCATCATAGAGGACTTTATCTCCTGGTATGCCATGGCAGACAATATGATTTGCAGATATACAACTTGCTTTAGGGTATCCTCTATATCCAAGAGTCGCCGGAATAGCTCCGTGATCTCGCATGAACTCTTCCATTAAAGCATCTAGCTTCCCCGTTGTTACGCCAGGTACAACGAAAGGCGTAATGTAATCAAGTGTTAAAGCGGCTAGATGACCAGCTTGGCGCATGCCATCAAACTGTTCTACAGAATATAATGCAATTTGTTTGTTCATTTTGACTTTCTCTTTCTTATGCGTTAGGATACACATATTGAATAAATATTTCTACTTAATTTTTAAATTTTTTAGGAGGCATGATGACGCCCAAGCAAAAAATTGCGATTATTATTTTTGTATTAGGTCTCATTCTAGGAACAATGCTTATGAATTCACCCTTGATGAATAAGAGTCCAGCGGATGCTCCTTTATCAGAGGTATCTCAGCTTTTAAAATAGTTTTCGAGAGCGATAATGTCGATATAAAGTATGTTATGTAATTAAAAAGTAAAAGATTCGTAAAAAAAACTTGCAAAAAATGAAAAAAGTGTGTATGTAATATGTCCTTGAATTGTTTATAAGATTATCTGTTGTCAGATAGTCAGTTTGTATATGAAAGAAAGAGTAAGAAAATGGCAGTACCAAAGAAAAAAACATCAAAGTCCCGTAGAGATATGCGTCGTTCTCATGAGGCGTTGGCAAAGAATGCAATGATGGAATGCCCCAATTGTGGAGAAATGATGCGTCCACACCATGTTTGTGAATCTTGTGGTTATTATAACAAACGTGAAGTTATTTCTACCAAAAAGGCAGATTAAAGAAGGCATAACTAATGGCTGAACCGATCATTATCTCAATCGACGTGATGGGCGGCGATAAAGCACCAGAGATGGTTATTGAAGGTGTTAAGTTAGCAAGTGAAAAACAAAAAGATATTTTTTTCTTGTTGTTTGGTGATGAGCGGCAAATAGCTCCTTTAGCAAAAGCAAAAGGATTGCCAGAAACAGTTTATAAAATTTATCATACGGATGAGGTAATTAAAGCCGATGAAAAACCATCGGCTGCTGTCCGTTATGGCCGTAATAGTAGTATGTGGAAAGCTATTTATTCTGTTCGCAGTGGAGAAGCTAAAGCTGTTGTTTCTGCGGGAAATACAGGAGCTTTTATGGCGATGTCTAAAATTTGTTTAGGAACAATAGCAGGGGTTGATCGACCTGCTTTAGCGGCTATGATGCCTACCTCTAAACATGGCCAACCAGTTGTTATGTTGGATCTTGGCGCAAATGCAGAATGTAATGCTACAAATCTCGTTGAATTCGGCATTATGGGGACAGTTTTTTATCGGTTATTGTATAAGGTAAAAAATCCTTCTTTGGGCTTATTAAATATAGGTTCTGAAGAAACAAAGGGGCGAGAGGAAATTAGAGAAGCAGCATTAATTTTAAAAGAAAACAAGAATAAAGTTAATTATCAAGGGTTCGTGGAAGGCTTTGATATTAGTTCTGGTAAAACACATGTTGTTATTTCAGATGGTTTTTCCGGGAATGTTGCTTTGAAAACAGTCGAAGGGACAGCTCGACTGATCAAAAACTTATTTAAAGAAACAATACAGTCTTCATGGTTAGCTAAGTTAGGATTTATTATAGCGGCGCCAGCTTTATTGAAATTAAAGAAAAGAATGGATCCTCGTTTATACAATGGGGCGATGTTTCTAGGTCTTAATGGAATTTCAGTTAAAAGCCATGGCGGAGCAGATGCTTTAAGTTATTCTCATGCAATTAGTGTAGCAGCTGATTTAGCTCGTCATGATTTATGTGAGAAAATCCGAGTCGAATTAGAAGACTTGATTTTAACACCAGAATCAATATCATAAATTATATGAGTAAGGGGAAAAAATGTCTGTTGTTCGTTCTAAGATATTAGGGGTAGGTTCTTATTTGCCAGAAAAGATTATTACGAATGATGATTTATCTCGCATGGTAGATACCTCAGATGAATGGATAACAGAACGGACAGGAATTAAGCTTCGTCATATAGCTTCAGAAAATGAGAAAACATCAGATTTAGCATACAGAGCCGCAATAGATGCATTAAAAAGTGCTGGCATAACCTCTACTGATTTGGACGCAATTTTGGTTGCTACAACGACTCCAGATGATACTTTCCCAGCAACAGCGACGAAGGTTCAAAAACTTTTAGGTATGCAACGCGGATTTGCGTACGATTTACAAGCTGTTTGCTCTGGTTTCATGTATGCGATGATGACAGCAGATAGTTTAATTCGTTCGGGACAAGTAAAAACAGTACTAGTAATCGGTGCAGAAACGTTGTCTCGTTTAGTTGATTGGACAGATCGTAATACATGTGTTTTATTCGGAGATGGTGCTGGAGCAGTTATCTTAACTGCTTCGGAAGGAAATGGTACGAGTCTAGATACAGGCATTTTGAGTGCTCGAGTCTTTTCTGATGGGACGTATGGAGATTTATTACATACAACTGGCGGCCCTTCAAGTACGCGTACAGTTGGAACTATATTTATGAATGGCCGTGAAGTCTTTAGACATGCTGTTGTGAAATTAGCAAGTGCAGCAGAAGAAGTTTTAAGAAATGCAAATGTTTCTAGTCAAGAGTTAACTTGGCTTGTCCCACATCAAGCAAATTTAAGAATTATCGATTCCACAGCGAAGAAGTTGGGAATTGATATGTCCAAAGTAGTTGTTACCGTAGATCATCATGCTAATACTTCCTCAGCATCTATACCTTTGGCGTTGGCTGAAAAGGTCAAAACACATGAGATCAAACGCGGCGATTTACTTTTGTTTGATGCCATGGGAGCAGGATTTACTTGGGGAGCAATGCTTGCTCGTTATTAAAAAGAAAGATCTTGATTTTAAATGATTTTTTCTTTAAAATCATAAAAAATAAAGTTAAAATTTGAAGAGGCGTAAATGAGAAATATTACACGGGCTGACTTATCTGAAGCCGTTTACAGAGATTTAGGCTTATCATATTCTGAATCAGAAAAATTAGTCGATCAGGTTTTTGAAGAAATTACAAAGGCATTTGAAGCCGGAGATGATGTTAAGATTTCTTCCTTTGCTAGTTTTTATCTGAAGAAGAAGACAGCTCGCGTGGGGCGTAATCCTAAGACCGGTGAGGAATATCCTATAACACCACGTACAATTTTATCATTTTGTCCATCACAAATATTAAAAGATGACGTTGCAAAAGTAAAAAAGAATAAGGATTAGAATGAAGTCAGAAAGTGCCTATCGTACTATAGCAGAGGTTTCGGACATGTTGAATGTCCCTGCTCATGTATTGCGCTTTTGGGAGACACAATTTAATCAAATAAGGCCAGTTAAACGAGTAGGTGGTCGCCGTTATTATCGTAATGAAGATATTGAGCTTATTACTCAAATTAGAGATTATCTTTATAAAGATGGCTATACTATTAAGGGGGTTCAGAAGATTCTTAAATCTTCAGGGAGAGAAGAAAACTCATCCAGTAATATTTCAGAGAAATTTATTGATGAGATGAAAGAAGTCCGAGATTATCTCGGTCAATATATATAATCCTCAATAGGTGAAAGGACTTGATTATGTGTGAAAAAATGGATCCAAATATAAAAGCTCAACGAGAAAGATTATCTAATCCATATACAGACAAACATGGGAATAGAATACGTCCTAAAAAACCAGTTGTTATTGCTCAGAAATGCTCGGGATGTCGAGGCATTTGTGGAAGTGCATGTAGCTGTCTGAATGCTTGTGAAGGTAAAACGCGCTAAAAAGTTAGCGAATATGAGCACAAAGATTATTAACGATTTTTATAAAGAGCAATTTTGTTTGTTGTGAGAAATAAGCATTTCTAATTTTTTTTGCTTCTTTTTCACAATTTTTATGCCATAGATATTTATTGAGCGCATTTACTTGTTCTATATCATCTAAATTTTGAAATCTAGAAGAGCTATTGGCTGTTAATAAAAATTGTTCAGGCATAGAAGGGTAATGATACGTTTTATCTTTTACTCTTTGAATATGTCCATTTTCTAGGATAAAATAACGAACTCCTTTGCCTTCAATAATTCGTTCAACAGCCATTTTGTCTCCTTTACAAATTAAGTACTCATACTAGTCTAGCACTTTTTTTTATTTTGTCAATTTTTCCTATTTTGGAGTTGGTGTATCAAGCTTTTACTTAAGGGAATTTTTCTATTTTAGTTTCTCGTATTTTCAGTCAGTAAAAATGGAACTGATGATATAGGATGAGTGTGCAGTTTTCTTTTTAACGCTTGATTTGTCATATGAGTGATTAACTCTTTTCCATTTTTATCAAAACAAATAAGTTGTGTTTTGGCAAATTTTTGTTCACACTTATACAGTAATTTTCCAGATTTATCAAAGTACTCAATAGTTCCGTAGGTTACTTCTAGAGCAGAATTAGAGATTTTAATACTTGTATCAAATTTGTTCCCTTGATAAATTCCAGATAATTCTTCTTTATTACGTGTTACTCGGCATAAAGTTTGTTGTGAATGAGGATAATACATTTCTGCAATTTGATGTATTGGTTTATCTTTATAAAAAGATGTTGTTATGAAAAAACGTCCGCTTTTTTTTGTAAGTGTTTTTATTTCAGAAAGAGGATTTTTTTCATCTTTAAGGGGGGTAGATTTTTTAAATAGAGTTTTAAATAGATTCATATTTTTCCTTTTTTAAAAAGGATAATAAAAAATAAATTATTTGTCAAGTTTTTCTATTTCAAATAGTCTCCTGTTTTTTTACAGGAGACATTAAATTGATAAGATATACTTTATCTTTTTTAGAAAGGCTCATACTTAAATAACATTTATTATACGTATTCATATAAAAAATTATTTAATAAAGGGTTATTCCTTTTTGCTTGAGTTCTTTCTGTCCGTAGGGATTAAACTTGTAATAATAAAGAAGTTCGCGTTGATTTAATGTTTGCGCATCAATAGCTCCTTCAGGAACGGCCCATAAGATAGATATAGGCCATAATAATAAATTAACAAATCCGAATGCATAATGGCTAGAATCTGCCCCATCACCCATTGCTAGATAAAAGTTGCCAAATCCAGGTAGAATATTTAATAGTCCTGCAGCCAAGGCAGAATTTGGAGCTTCATAATTTCCAGCTCTATCTACAGTGATAGAATGCGTTTTTAAAATTTGTAAATTTTCTTTTTCTAAATGGGTTAGGTGAGAACATCCTGTTAAAAAGCTCAAACAGATGTATGTTAATAATAATTTCTTCATTTTCTAAAATCCTCCGTAAGTTAAAACAAAACCCACCGTTGAGGTGGGCGGATGTTAGAAAACCGTTTACTATCAGACGGCTCGGTTTATTCAGCCAAAGCCTTATTCGCCGACATCCGCCCGAAAGAGGCAGATTATCGGCATACTTATTTTATGTCGTTATGCATAAGCGACAGATAGTAAAAGGGTTTTCTACGCCCTTGTTGCATACACTATATGCAACTGCGCCAGAATAACAGACAACTGCAATTTTGTCCAGTATTAAAATAAACGGTCAAAAATCCCCTGCATCGGGGGAGGAAAGGATCCCCCAAAAAAAACTGCATCAGGGGCGGAAAACGGATCAAAAAAATCCCCCGCTTATGTGGCGGGGGACTTTTGGCTTCAAATAATCGGATGATTATTTTTGTTCGTCTTTAACAGCAGCTTGAGCCGCAGCCAAACGTGCGATAGGAACACGATATGGAGAACAAGAAACACCATCTAAGTATTGATTTAAGTACATAATCGAAGCCGGATCGCCACCGTGTTCACCACAGATGCTCAGATACAGCTCTTTATTTGTCTTGCGGCCGTCTTGGCAAGCCATCGCGACCAATTTACCAACACCGGATTGATCCAATGATTGGAACGGATCCCGTTCATAAATGCCTTTTTCAACATATTTCGGCAAGAATGAACCGGCATCGTCACGGCTCATCCCCAGCGTTGTTTGGGTTAAGTCGTTTGTTCCGAATTCAAAGAAGTCAGCAATTTCTGCGATTTCGTCAGCTAATAAAGCAGCTCTTGGAAGCTCAATCATTGTACCGACAAAATATTCAACTTTAGCGCCTTTTTCTGCAAAGACCTTTTGAGCTGTTTCATCAATAATTTTCTTGCAGATTTCGAGCTCTTTCTTAGAAGAAATTAAAGGTACTTCAATTTCTGGAATGACTTTAATTCCTTGAGCAGAAACTTCTAAAGCAGCTTCAATAATTGCTCTTGTTTGCATTTCACAGATTTCTGGGAATACAACAGCTAAACGGCAACCACGTAAACCTAACATTGGGTTAGCTTCATGTAATTGAGCTGTACGAGCAGCAATTTCTTCGACAGAAACGCCAAGTTCTTGAGCAATTTCAACTTGTTCTTCATGTTTGTGCGGTAAGAACTCATGTAATGGAGGATCTAATAAACGAATAGTAACAGGTAATCCTTCCATAATTTTGAATAATTCGACGAAGTCATTCCGTTGATATGGTAATAATTTATCTAAGGCGACACGACGATCGGCTTCTGTTTTTGCGAGAATCATTTCACGCATGTGGTTAATACGGCCTGGGTCAAAGAACATATGTTCTGTACGGCACAAACCAATACCTTCAGCACCAAATTGACGAGCTGTTTGAGCATCTTTTGGTGTTTCAGCATTAGCACGTACGCGTAATTTACGGATTTCATCAACCCAACCCATAAACTCACCAAAGTTTCCTGTCATTTCTGGTAAAACGAGAGGTAATGCTCCATTCATAACTTCACCAGTTGAACCATCGATAGAAATCATTTCACCTTCTTTGATGACTAATTCGCCGACTTTAAGGAATTTTCCTGCATAATCAATACGTAATTCTGGTACACCAGAAACGCATGGTTTACCCATACCACGAGCAACAACAGCAGCATGAGAAGTCATACCACCACGAGCTGTTAAAATACCTTGAGCAACATGCATTCCAGAAATATCTTCAGGAGATGTCTCAACGCGAACTAAGACAACTTTCTTTCCTTGAGCTGCCCAGCTTTCTGCATCAGCAGCGGAGAAAAC
>CASECI010000006.1 GCA_949286465.1 uncultured Alphaproteobacteria bacterium
CCAACACTTATTCCTTCTGAATGACCTTTAGAATGTTTCCCTATACCATACTGAGGTGCACGACCATAATGTATACAATATAAATCTGATCCTGCATATGCTTCCATTGTCTCACGGATCTCTGGAATAGGATCATCAACATCCTGTAAAGGTTGCCAAAATAAACCTACCGCATACTTATTCTTACCGACTGTTATAATGTCTTTTTCTTCTTGCTCTGAACCTTCTGGTACCGCATCAGATGGAGGCGGAACATTTTCAGGTTCTGCCAACAGTGGTGAATCTCCTTCTTTTGGAGGAGTGAACAAAAAATTTTGTTCTTTTACTTCTTTTTCATCTTCGACCACAGTTGGCCTCCCTCATCTAGAAATTTTCCATACGCGTTTCTGGTGACAGTGGAGATATCAAAATCTCTGGTGTAAGTAAGATAACTAAAACATTGCGATTCTGATTGGTAAACTCCTTACCTCCAAGTATAGACATTCTTGGCTGACCAAGACCGGCTGTATCTGTCTTGTTCGTTACTGTTTCAAAACCGGTTAAAACAAGCGTAGAACCTGATCTCATGGCAATTTCTTGAACAAAGCCGCGTGTCTGCATTTTAGGCAATTGAACAACTGTCACATCACCATTACTATATCCAGATGATGAAGAGTCTCCAGAACCTGAAGATGAGCTGTCATCTTCTTCTCCATTTCCTGTCGTCGACCCATCAGAAGAGAATGTCGTTAAAGAAATTAAATCTGTTAAAGTCATCGTAAACAACATAATCAGACGACCATTATCTAATATCCGAGGTAACAACTCCATTGTAAAGCCATAGTTTAATGTATCTGTGTCCATTTCAACAGATGTAGAGTTGTTGTCACTTGAATAGTTATCCTTTTCAATTGTTGTCTCTTTAACATAGTTTTCTTGTGTTGTCACTTGAACTGGAGCAACCTTATTATTTAAGGTTGTTACACTCGTGCTTGTCACTAAAGAAGTTTTTCCTTGTGTGGACAACGCCTGAATAATGGCATTTGAATCTTTCCATTTGGAATCTAACAATGCTAAGGTTAACTGACCTGCAGTTGAAGCCCCGGAACCTTGCGTAAATGGGCCGATAATATTGCCAGATATGCTCCCAGAATTAAATACAGCATTTAAATTCAATCCGTATTGATCTGCATTCTCTAGAGAAACCTGTAAAACTTTTACGGAAATAGCAACCTGTCTAGACATCTTTTCATTCAAGTCTTGAACATAACGAGCTATCTTTTGAATCGTAAAAGGAGGCGCAGTTACTGTAACTGTACCATTTGTCGGAGACATTAACATTTCTCCTTGGTTCCCCATAACTTGCTTAATCCCATTTTCAATATTTGTCCAAAGCTCTAACTTAATATCCGTTGACATGCTTAATGTTGTAGAAGCGCCACCATTGTCATTAGAAACAGGGGTTCCACTTAAACTCGCACTCATTGAAGATTCAACAGGCAAAGCGTAAATTGTGAAAACTCGTGTTTCCATTTTATAAAAAGATATTTCTCCATTGCGATATCTCCACCATATAGACATTTTATGAGATATCATATCCAACAAACCGCTTAAACTACCTGAGTAATCAAGAGCTAAAGTTTGGTCTGGAATTTCATTATTTGCTTTTAATTCATCCAGTGAAAATCTAATCCCTGTCATTTCGCGCAATTGGTCGACAAGATGAATTAAATCAACTGGTTCATTGACGGAAAAGGTTATAGCATCTGGTCCCTCAAAGGCGGCAGGTAAAGGCTCTCCACCGACAATTCTAAAACTGTCCTCTCCTAACCATATATCATCTTTTGTTAAAACTGTATCTATTGGCTCTGGAGCATATGGCAACTTAGCTTGTTCAACATATGCATCCGTTTCTGCTAAAACAGTTTCTATATTGTCATCAACTTCACGAATATGATTATTCTTACACGCGACTAATGATAAACATGCTATAATTGTTCCGATAAGCCAATAACTATAACTCCGTCTCTTATTCAGCATTTTCATCCTCCCGCGTACTGACAACTAACACCTTATTTCCTTTATAAAATACGCCCTTAGGTGCTGGCCGTGCTCTTGCAAACGATCTTAACAAAGCGGCTGACACATCCATAAAGCGACCACGGAAAACAGCTCCGGCTTCTAAGGTGTAGTCTCGCTCCATATTCCAAACAACACGCCACCCAGCTTCATCTCCCCACTGCGTTAAAAGACCTCTTAAAGTCGACCCTTCCGTTGCAACCCAGTCCTTGATCTCGTCACATTTTTTATTTTCTTCTATCTGCTGAGATATCTTAGCCTTTTGTGCTGCTAACTTTTCTTGCTCTGCTTTTAATGCAGCCATTTCATCTTGTAGCTTTTTCTTTTCCTGATCTACATTAGACTTTTCCGTCTTAATTTCTGTAAGAGTTGTTTTTTCTACAACAACTTGTTCTTTTACAATAGGCTTTTCCTTTGGTGTTGGAGCAACTGTTTCAACCGGTGGTGTTGGCTTTTTCTTAACTTCAGTAGGCTGAACTTCTTTAACCCAACCTTTTTCAACCCAATCTTGCTTAACACAAGGAGCCGCTTTTCTCGGTTTAGCTGGAACAGCTCTCTCCCCGCCTGGCGTCGACTGCGATATAGCTGCTTTAGGCCGTACAGAAGCATTAACTTCTTTAACTTCTACTTTATCAACATATACCTGTTCAACACAAGGACATGCTTTCGTCTCATAAGACGAGTAATTATCATATTTTGAATTCGACGAACAAGCTGATAAAATTGTCGCGACCATAACTAAAGTGATATTTACGAACAATTGCGGGTTAACTGTATGTTTCATAAGGAATCTCCAACCTTTTTAATAATATCTAAACCGTATTGATATACTTACTCCTTATTACTTATAGAACATAAATGTTAACAATTCGTATATATTTTTACCACTTGCGAATTATTTGTGGTGCTACTGCTCGCCCATTTCGACGTGTGTAAATAACTTCTTGCTCATCTGGTAAGATAATTGTACGTAATACTATCGTATCAGGATCTCTATCCGTCATAACAAAACGAATTTGCCGCGGAGACAAGCCATTACTTAACAAAGCACCCTTTATCAAAGCAAACCGTCTCGATTGCAAATCGATATCTTTTGCACTCATTCTAATCTCTACCGCCTTCTGCATGGATTGTTTAGGAGCATATGAAAATGCTTTTATCCATTTAAAAGACTGTGTTGAAATATCAACACTCCTTGGTAAAAAGTTTAATTTCATCTCTTGCGGTATCGTTTTAATGACCATCTCGTCCGTTTCTGTGTAAGTTACCGGAGCATTCTCAACTCTTTCTAACACCTCTAAAACATAATCAATGTATTGTGGCTTATCGGGAGTAACAACAGAAGCTACCTCTTCTTGAGGTGAAGATTGAGATACGGCATTAACCTTTAATGGGGCTAATGGTAACAAAAGCGGTTGACGCCGAACAGATTGGTTATCCAAAACAGGCTGTTCCGCACCGGCCATCTTCATATTAGCAGCTTTCAGATCTTGAACACCATTTTCAAGAGCTTCTAATCTCTTAGACGTTTCTGTAAGTAAATTTGTTGTATCACGGTATTGACGCTCTATTGTTTCTAACAACTTATCATCTGACGCAGCTGTACTAACCTTAGTTTGAAGCGTTGGCTCAGATATAACAACGGGCTCTTGTGGTTTTTGGACTGTATTAATTTCCTCTTCTACAGTTGTAAGCTTTGTTTCAGCCCTCCAAGGATTCTCCTCGTTGACAGACGTAACTGTTTGAGGGGCTTGAGTTCCTTCCTGAGCATCCGGCAAAACATATGTCGGCAATAAAAAGCCTCCTTCTGCCGTTAAAGTAGGAATATTTGTTTCATCCTGTGTCTCTTTTTGAATATTTTGAGAAGCCTTTTCTAAATCTTCTTGGGTTAAAGTAACCTCTTCCGTTGTCAAGGAAATATCCGTAGGAACACTATCAGCATCTCCTTGAGCTAAAGTACGATAGTCATCTTCTTCCAACCAAACAGTCTTTGCATTCAAGGCATAAAAAGACGTAGACGCCAACAATGCAACTGATAGAAATACCCCTTTTAAAGCTGTCATTTTATTATCTTTCATTTCTGAGACCTCAACTTTTTATCAAACATACTTTATATATATAAAAAAACGAGACTCTCGTCAATCATCTATTTTAACAAAATCATTTTTTAAAAAAGCTGATACCGCATACAAAAATAATACTAGACAAACACTGTTTTTTTTTGTAAAATATAAAAAGGGTATGGAAATAATATTAGGAGGTTATCATGAAAAAATTTACATCAATCTTGACAGTTGCCTTAACTTTTGCATTTGTCTTGCTTGCAAGTAATGCAATGGCTGGTGACTACATGACGTCTTCAAATGCTTTTGATATCGTTTTACAAAAAGTAACTGCAGCATTTACAGACTCAAAGTTAGTCATCTTCGTTATCGGTGGCTTTGGCTTGATTGCTGTTGCTTTCTTGGCGATTTTCGGAAAGGTTCACTGGAAGTGGTTCGCCGGATTGTTAATCGGTTTAGCCGTTGTTGCTGGAGCTGGTATGGTTGTTGACTATGCAACTGGTGACGGTTCTATGCAAACAAACTTAAGCGATACTTTCTCTTCAGCAATTGATTACTAATCTGTCGAGAATCAAAATCAAAAAAACCGCCTCATTCCTTGAGGCGGTTTTTATATTTTCTAAAACAAACGAGAAAAGAGTTGTCTCGCTTTTAAAAATTCGTTATCTTATAACAAGGTAATAAGAGGATATAAAATGAATGAACCAATTTTAAAAGCTGTTGCTATGCCTCCAAAGTTGTTTTGGGCACCCTTAGCTCCGGCTATCTTAAACTTAGCTATTCAATTCGCAGCTGTATTTATCTTCCTAGCCGCTTATCAATTAAATCCTTTATGGATAGTCTGCACCTCTATTTTACCTTCTCACTTAATTTTAATTGCTTTAGGCGCAAAAGAACCTCATTTGTCTAATATGATGAAATCTCAGGGCCCTTTTATTAAAACGTATCATTCAATTTATCCTCAACGAGGAAAAAAATTAGCACCATAGGAATAAAAAAATGGATGAAACAAGCGTTCTTTCAATGTTAGTTAACACTGCCGAATCAACAAGTACATTCATTGTTGTCATTGGGCTCATTGCTGCAACAGCATTTGCGGCTTTTCTTGTTACAAAATTCGGCGAATGGGTTCTTCCTCGTCCACAAGAAACTCGGGTTTCTGACTTTTTACCTTTTTCTAGATTAGATGATGATGGAGCTACTATTTACTGCAGAAATGGTTCTATTGCTCGCGTATTCGAAGTCAAAGGAGCTGATACAGCTTTAATGATGCCAGAAGACAGAAATGCCCTCTTAGATATGAGAAAACGCTGGATTGACTCTATGGCAGAGCTTGAAATCACTTCCCGAATTATTACTATTCGTGAAAAGCTCCCTCTCTCAGAACAAAAAACACACTCCATTCCGGTTTTACAGGAAATTTCAACCCAATGGATTAAAACATTAGATCGTATTTTCCAAAACAAACACTATATTATTTTATCTGTTAATGATCGTAAAAATGCCTTAAAAGATTTAGATCAGGCGACACAAGCTCTTTTTGCTATTCTCGATCTTTACCATCCTGTCCTCATTTCAGAAAAAACGCCCTTTAAGCATCAAGACAAAAGTCCTTTTTGGCTTTTTGCTCAACTGGCAAGCCCTTTAACAAAACCTAAGCCCATTATTAGCAATCAACGGGGAGAAGAGCTAAATACTCTTTTAACTTCTGATTACATCCACTTTACAAAAGATGAAGGAATTATTCGCTATTTTGCTGGCGACCGAGAAAAATTGGGAATAGCTATTGGAATACGTAAACCTGGCGATTTTATGGACGAACAAATGATTTCTGATCTTATGGCTATTGATTATGAAGTGAATATTGTTCATAACATCCAAGCAATGTCTTATGTAAAGGCCAATGCTCTTTTAATGCAACAACAACGACAGGCATTGCTTACAAGTCCTTCGGTCGGTGTTCATGCTCAATACGATGCTGCAATGCAAATGCTTGATACGTCAGATGCAAATGCTCAGACTTTAAATAAGTATGCGATGACAATGTATTTATTTGGGGATACAAAAGAAGAACTAACTGCGGGTCAAGAAGAGATAGAAAGAATTTGCCGTTTTTATAATGTTACTCCTGTTCGTGAAGGATGGGCAGCTCAATCGGCCTTCTTCTCTCAATTCCCAACATATGATGTTTATCCGAAAACTTTTATGTACTTATCTCGAGTTGTCGCATGTGCAATCGGATTAGATAAAACTGCTTCTGGCTTATTAAAGTCTGACTGGGGAAATGGGCCTATTTCTTATTTTAAGACAATTAATGGTACAGCTTATGCTTTCCAATTCCACGTTTCTTCAGAACCTTACGCCGTCGCACACACTGCTTTAATTGGCCCAACTGGACAAGGTAAAACAACATTATTCTCTTTTCTTGCTGGCCAAGCCATGCGTTTCCCAGATTTAAATGTTTATTTCTTTGACAGAAATAATGGTGCAAAAGTTTTTGCACTAGCATTAGATGCACCATATATCCGTTTTGATGGCGGAGAAGGGTCAACGACACTCAATCCTTTTGCGGTAGAAGATACTCCAGATAATCGTGCCTTCTTAAGAATGTGGCTCCGCGATATAACTGGAGGAACTGACGCTTTATCAGAACAAGAAATTGCACGCGCTGTTACAACGGCTTTTGAATACCTCCGCCCTGAAGAACGTTTACTTAAAAACCTATACAAAAGTTGTTTTTCTCCGCCCTCTCAAAATGATCCGGGAGAATTTAAACCTGGGAAAATGAGGGCTGAATTATTCAGGTGGGTTAGTAATGATCAGTATGGTCGAATTTTTAACTCTGTTGAAGATAACCTTGATATGAATGCTCATCAGTATATGGCTTTTGATTTTACTACTATTTTCCAAGATGCAACTTTAGCACCTGCTGTTATTAGTTACTTAATGCATCGTATTCACATGGTTGCCAGCGCAAAAGGAACACCTTCTATGATTATGATCGATGAAACAGCTCCAATGCTAGAACATCCTATGTTTAAAGATAGCTTCATCGTTGGTCTACGAGAAGGCCGTAAAAAGCGTCAAGCATTCTTATGTGCTTTCCAGCAGCCTCGTTTCCTAGATGACCATGGATTAGGAGACGTCATCAGAGGTCAATGTCAAACAGTTATCTTCTTTAGGAATCCTCAAGCTAATGAAAGTGACTATGCAAGTTGGAAGTTAAGCCCACGAGAAATGAACTTCATTTTAGGAAAAGAATTTGCTGATCGTAAATATGCTATTCTAGTGAGCCGACCAGCTGTTCATGAATCTGTTATCTTAGATGTCGATTTAGGCGGCTTAGGTCCATTACTTAAAATTTACTCTTCTGGTAATAAAAATGTCCTTCTAGCAGAGCAACTAAAAGCACAACTCGGCAATGATTCTGCGGCTTTCTTAAAGATGTATTTAGATAATGCTTAAAAAAATAGAAATACGGTGAAAAAATCAAATATTCTTCTCTTATGATAAAGATATAAGAAGGTCTACGTATATTCCCTAGCTTGTCCGAATGGAAAAACAGGCGGTAAAGAGATTTGTAAACAATAGAATTACCTCACAAGTGATGATAGAAGTTGATATTTTAAAAGTTATTTGATAACAATCCGGATGCTAGCAAACGAGGAAATAATGCTTCTAGTGAAGAAACATGTTATCATAGAATCGCTACGCAAGTGGAAAATTTCTTAATGAAAAGATATATGCCAGTCTCTTGACAATAAATTCTAAAAAGCATATCCTGTTTTTCATGAATAAATACGTATCTTTACTTTTATGCCTCGTCTTAGCTGCTTGTTCAACTTGTGGAGACAAACAAGCTGATACAATTCTAAGTTTAGCGAGACCGTCTTCTATCGGGATGTTACAGGGCAAAACACCTGAACAAATTACAGCTCTTCTAGGTGAACCTACCTTCGTTAGGACCGAAGAGCCTCATCAAACTTGGGTGTTTAAAGCACCTGATTGTGCTTTATTCGTTTTCTTTAATGCTGAAGGAATGTCCTGTTATACAGAGAGTAAAGGGTCATGCTCCATGGAAGTAGCACGTAAAATGCTTGCTGAAAAAAAGACCACCCTTTAAGTGGTCTTTTTTTTTAAATCTCTTCATCTCCTAGGGGTCTAAATCGAACAATGTCTGCCCCAACTGAACGAAGTTTTTCTTCTAGTCTATCGTAACCTCTATCTAAATGATAAACACGATTAATAATTGTTTCTCCTCTCGCAGCTAAACCTGCAAGAACAAGGGCTGCAGAAGCTCTTAAATCAGACGCCATAACAGGAGCTCCAGATAAATAATCAACACCCCTTATAACGGCTGTACGAGTTCCTTGTATATGAATGTTTGCTCCCATACGAACAAGCTCTTGAACATGCATAAACCGGTTCTCAAAAATATTCTCTGTAACGGTCGATGTTCCCTTCGCTAAGCACATCAATGCCATGACTTGTGCTTGACAATCTGTCGGGAACCCCGGAAATTCCTCTGTAACAATATCTGTAGCAACAAGTTCACAATCTTTTCCGCTTACAAATAGACCATTGTCTTTCTCTATCACATCTAGCCCCATACGAGATAAAACAAATGCAACATCTTCCATTAAATACAGATGTGCATTTTCTATATAAAGTTCTCCATGGGTTATCCCCGCTGCGACAGCGTATGTTGCTGCTTCAATCCGGTCTGGAACAACCTTATACTGTGTTCCATGTAAACTCTCAACGCCCTCTACTAACAATCGTCTCGTACCTACACCTGAAATTTTTGCCCCCATTTGGTTTAAACAGCGTGCTAAATCTGTAACTTCAGGCTCTGCTGCTGCATTCACAATTTCAGTTGTTCCCGTCGCTAATACTGCTGCCATAAGGGCATTCATTGTTCCTCCAACCGTTGGCTGAAAGATAATTTTATTTCCCTTCAAACGGCCTTGACTAGACGCTTGCACATAACCATTTTGAATATCAATTTCAGCACCCAATCGCTCCATCGCATAAAGGTGTCTATCTATAGGACGTGTACCAATAGCACATCCACCTGGCAATGAAATCTTTGCCTGATGAAAACGGCCTAATAATGGCCCCAAAACCCAAAAACTAGCTCGCATCTTAGATACAAGCTCATAAGGAGCGTCGTAATTTGTAATTTTATTTGCTCTTACTTTTAAAATTTCTCCTTCATGGCTCACTTCTGCTCCAAGATGACGGAGAACCTGAGTCATTGTATCTATATCCGCCAAATGAGGTACATTTTCAAAAATCATCTCATCATCTGTCAATAAAGCACACGCCATTAATGGAAGAACAGCATTCTTGGCTCCTTTAACGACGACAGTTCCTTTTAAAGCATTTCCTCCTATAACGCGTATCTTATCCATTTTTTGTCCTCTGTTCTTTTCTTAATTTCAAATTACGTTTTAATTGTTCCGCTTCCTTTTGAAAACGAATCAACTCCTTAGGTCGTAAACCTAATGGATTTTCTTGTGTTTCTTCAATTACATCACAAACTCTTCGCTTAGGGGTATCTACAATAAGAGTGACCGGTCCATCGTTCATAATCTCAACCTTCATATCTGCCTGAAAAATTCCACTCTCAACAGAAATATTATACCCTTTTAATTCTGAAATAAATTGTTGATATAACTCTTTTGCTTGTGTCGGTCCTGCAGCCTGACTAAAGGAAGGACGACGGCCTTTCTCACAATCTCCATAAAGTGTAAACTGTGAAATAACTAAAGCTTCTCCTTTAATGTCCAAAAGAGATTTATTCATCTTGCCTTCATCATCTTCAAAAATACGTAAATGAGCTACCTTTTCAGCTAACCATTTTGTTTCTTCTTGTGTATCTTGTTGATGAATACCTAAAAGAATATTCACCCCTTTGCTTATTGAACCAACTGTTTTGCCTTCAACTTCTACAGAGGAAGACAAAACACGTTGAATAACCGCTCGCATTTTATGACACTCTTGTATTTAAAATATATCTTGTTAACAACTGAACACCGAAACCTGTTGCCCCTTTAGGTGAACATGGTAAATCTCTTTTAGTCCATGCTTTTGAGGCAATGTCTAAATGAGCCCACTTTACGCCAGGTTGAATAAAACGACCAATAAAATGAGCGGCCGTTGATGAGCCTGCTTCAGGAGAACTTGCTAAGTTAGCCATATCTGCAATGTCTGAATTAATCAACTTATTATAGTTTGCATGTAAAGGTAATCTCCATAAATGGTCCATAACTGTTTCTTGAGACGCTTGTTCAAGATCTTTGGCCAATTTTTCATCATCCGTAAATAACCCAGCATATTCCGTTCCTAAAGAATAAGTCATGACCCCTGTTAATGTGGCCATATCTATCACTGTATCCGGTTTGAATTTTTCCTGACCATACCAAACAGCATCCCCTAGAATTAAACGACCTTCGGCATCTGTATTTAAAATTTCAACCGTTTTTCCAGACATAGACTGAACGACATCCCCTGGTTTTAAAGCTGTTCCTGAAGGCATGTTTTCTACAAGAGGCATAACAGCTACAACATTTGTTTTTAAACCCATTTTAGCAATACTTATCATGGTTCCTAATACAGCCGCAGCTCCAGCCATATCATATTTCATATCACCCATATCTTTGCCTGGTTTTAAGCTGATTCCGCCACTATCAAAGCAAACTCCTTTCCCAACTAGTAATAAAGGAGCGGCGCCTTTTTTCCCTTTCATATATTTCACAACCAACAGATAAGGCTCATGAATAGACCCTTGACCTACGCCAAGGACTAAATTCATTCCTAACTTCTTCATTTGTTTTACATCAACAACATCTGTGTCAAAGTTCTTAATTTTTATTGATTCGGCAACATCTACAAATTCTGATGGCGTCATCATATTCGAAGGTTCACTAACGAGATCTCTTGTTTCATAAACACCATCTAATATTGCCGCCAACGGTTCAAACTGTTCTTGCGCCTCTTCTGGGTTCTTCCCAAGTAAAATGACTTCAGATATCTGAATATCATCTTCTTTCTTTTGCTTATAGACATCAAAAGAATAGGCTCCTAAACCAAACCCGAATGCCACTTGAGCAAGAATCTCTGTTTCTGGCATTTCAACTCCTGTACTATCAAGCGCAATATAAACTTTTTCCTTTTGCAAAGGCTTTGCGATGGAGGCTAATTGCCCTCCTAATTTTTGTAAGGAAACTTTAGTTACTTTGGATTTGTTCCCTGCTCCAAACAAGACAACTCGTAAATCCGACAAGAAAACAACACAAATCTGTCCTTCCTTTCCTTCAAATTTATCAGCCTTTACAGCTTTTGAAATAAATCCATGCGTATCTTCTTTTTTAAGAAAAGGACAAATATCTCCTTTTTCAAATACAGGAACTAAAACCAGTCCTTTTATTTTGCTTTTATAATCATCAAAAATAATTTGCATATATCCTCTCTTGTTTATTCATCTATCTTCTGTTAGTGTATGTGTTTAGATATAACGGTTTATAAGGCATTTTTCAAATGAAAAAAATGATTTTCCCCAAAATTAACCTAGAAAATGTAAAAGGGGTTCTTATCGATTTAGATAACACGCTTTATTCTTTTGATTTTGCAGATCAATGTGCTTTACAAAAAGTTTACAATTTAGTATCTCATACACTTAACTTATCTTTCGATTCTTTCCTAGCCTCCTATAAAGAGCAATGGAAAAACCTATTTAATAATTTAGGACCTGTTCCCTCTGCCCATTGTCGTCACACAATGTTTCAGAATATGTTAGAAAAAATGTGCATTAGCAAGCCTTTCCTTTTAGCGCAAAAGATGGAAAAAGTTTATTTCAAAACACTTTTAACATCTATGACTGCAAACAAAGAAGCTCTTTCTTTCTTAAAAGAATGCAAAAAAAAGAACATCCCTGTTTGTCTCGTAACAGACTTATATGGAAGTATTCAAGTACAAAAATTAAAAAAACTAAAATTATCTCAATATGTCGATTTTGTTGTAGCAAATGATGAAGTTGGTATTGATAAACCTCACCCTAAAATTTTCCAAAAAGCCATGAGCAAAATAAATACCTTACCTCAAGAAACAATTATGATTGGTGACAATTTCGAAAAAGATATCAAAGGAGCACAACAACTCGGCATTAAAACTTATCAGGTAATCTTTGATAAATAAAAGTTGCCAAAAGATGTGAAATTAGCTATCTTTACTTATATGAAAAAAGGTTTTTTTATGCGTTTTTTATCTACTATGGTAAGTCTATTCTTTTTAGGCTGCTTTGTTATGCTCGGAATCGGACTGTTCATCGCTGTTCACTTTTCTAAAGACCTCCCTGACTATCACCAATTAGCTGTTTATGAACCTTTGATAACAAGTCGGTTGTATGCAAATGATGGCCAATTATTAGCCGAATATGCTGAAGAAAAAAGAATTTATGTTCCTATTTCTGCTATTCCAAAACAAGTTATTTATGCCTTTATCTCTGCCGAAGATAAGAATTTCTATAAACATAAGGGTATTGATTTTGTCGGTGTTGCACGCGCAATTATTATTAACCTTCAGAATATTGGTAAGAATAGACGCCTTGTAGGGGCCTCTACAATTACACAACAAGTTGCTAAAAACTTCCTTTTAACAAATGAAATGTCTTTTAAACGTAAAATTAAGGAGGCTTTATTAGCTCGCAGAATCGAGCAAACTTTCGATAAAGACCATATTCTTGAGCTTTACATGAATCAAATCTATTTAGGTATGCGCTCTTATGGTGTAGCCGCTGCAGGATTAATGTATTTTAACAAATCTCTTGATGAATTAACTTTAGCAGAAACAGCTTTTCTTGCAGCTCTTCCTAAAGGGCCAAACAATTATAATCCCATCAAAAATCCTAAAGGGGCAACTGAACGACGCAACTGGGTTCTAGATAGAATGGTCGAAAATGGATATATTACACAAGAAGAAGCAAATGAAGCCAAAAAAGAACCTATTGTCGTTCAGGAAAGAGAAATTAGCGAAACCGTTAAAAATGCCGACTATTATAATGAAGAAATTCGCCGCATGATTGAAAAAAAATATGGCGAAGATGCCCTTTATCATGGAGGCCTTTCTGTTCGGACTTCTTTAGACCCTCATTTACAAAATATTGCTGTTGAAACGCTCACAAATGGATTAATGGCCTATGACCGTCGACATGGATATCGTGGACCTGCAGCACATATAAAAATGGATAGCACATGGCTCGAACAATTCGATAAAATAAATATGCCTTCTTATTATCCTGAAACATGGAGAAAAGCCGTCGTCTCTGATTTATCAGACGAACAAGCTACTATTCAATTTTCTCAAGATGAAAAAGGGTATATTATCTTGAAAGACTTAAAATGGGCACGTAAAGCTCTTCCAGAAGGTCATATTTCAGCAGCAGAAATAAAAAAACCAGCAGATGCTCTTAAAGTCGGAGATGTTATTTTTGTCGAAGCACGAAAGAATTCTGAAAATTTACCCTTATATATGCTTCGCCAATTCCCTCTTGTTGATGGAGCTATCGTCGCTTTAGATCCGCATACAGGTCGTGTTTTAGCTATGGTCGGCGGTTTATCTTTCCAACGCTCTCAATTCAATCGTGCTGTTCAAGCTTATCGACAACCTGGTTCTTCTTTCAAACCTTTCGTTTATTTAACAGCTCTTGATTCTGGTTTTACACCTTCTACTCTTATTTTAGACGCACCTCTTGTCGTCGACCAAGGACCTGGACAAGAAAAATGGAAGCCAAGAAATTATACAAAAATTTTCTATGGACCAAGCACACTTCGTGTAGGAATTGAAAAATCTCGTAATTTGATGACCATTCGATTGGCTCAAGCTGTCGGCATTCAAAAAACAGTTCAGTATGCCAAAAAGTTCGGAATTGCCGATAATTTACCTCCTGTTCTTTCTATTGCTTTAGGCTCTGGAGAAACAACGCTGCTTCGTCTAACTTCTGCTTACGCAATGCTCGTCAATGGAGGGAAAAAAATTACCCCTAATCTTATTGACAGAATTCAAGATAGAAATGGAAAAACGATTTATAAACATGATAAACGTCCCTGCCCTATGTGTCAGTCTGAAGATTCTGTTAATAATGTCGTCCCTGAAATACCAGATGAAAGAGAACAAATTCAAGACCCTGTTAGTGCCTATCAAATGGTCAACATTATGACAGGTGTTGTTGAGAGAGGAACGGGGAAAATCGCACAAACAGTTAATAGAACTCTTGCCGGAAAAAGTGGAACAAGTAATAATAATATTGACACTTGGTTTATTGGATTTTCTCCAGACCTTGTTGTAGGTGTTTATGTCGGCTTTGATAATCCTCAAACTCTTGGCCCAAGAGATACCGGCGGTGTGGTCGCAGCGCCAATTTTCAGAGACTTCATGAAAGAGGCTTTAAAAGATAAACCTGATATTCCTTTCCGTGTTCCACCTGGAGTTAAACTTGTCCGTGTCAACTATAATACAGGTAAACCTGCTAAGCCTGGAGATAAGTTAATCATTACTGAAGCATTCAGAAAAGATACGGATGTTCGTAAAGATGCTGCTGTAATTGGTGATATTGAAGTCGGAGAAGAAGTTATTGCTCCAATTACACAAGATGGAATACCTGATGTTGGAGGATTGTACTAATGAAAGCAGAAGTTATAAATGCACAAGGACAAATTTTGCAGTCTTTAGAATTGCAACGGAGGTATCTTTGACCTTGAAAATGCACGCTTAAGATTATCTGAATTAGAAGCTTTAACGTCTGACAGCCATCTGTGGGACAATCCCGAAAATGCTCAAAAACTAATGACTGAAAAAAATCGTCTTCAAGAAAAAATTTCTGACTACGATTCATTAGAACAAAATCTCAAAGATTGTATGGGCTTGATAGAACTGGCAGAGGCGGAAAATGATGAAGCTGTTTTGCTTGAAGCAGAAAATAATCTATACACGCTACAAAAAGAAGCCAAAGTCAAAGAATTAGAGAGTCTCTTATCTGGTGAAGTAGATGGTAATGATACTTTTTTAGAAATTCATCCTGGTGCCGGCGGAACAGAAGCTCAAGATTGGGCTGAAATGCTTTTACGAATGTATACAAGTTGGGCAAATAAACATAATTACAAAGTCGAATACCTTGAAGAAAGCCCTGGAGAAGAAGCCGGAATTAAGTCTGTTATTATAAAAATTAAAGGTAAAAATGCCTATGGCTGGCTTAAAACGGAAAGTGGGGTTCATCGGTTAGTTCGTATTTCCCCTTTTGATGCCAATGCTCGTCGCCATACAAGTTTCGCTTCCGTTTGGGTTTATCCAGTCATTGATGATACCATTCACATTGACATTAATCCAGCAGACTGTCGTATAGATACCTATCGTGCCTCTGGAGCTGGCGGACAGCATGTTAATAAAACAGATAGTGCTATACGTATTACACATTTACCAACAGGTATTGTTGTACAATGTCAAAACCAACGTTCTCAGTTTGCTAATCGTGATGAAGCTTGGTCTATGTTACGTGCAAGATTGTATGAGCTTGAAATTCAAAAGAGAACTGAAAGGAATAAATCAATCGAAGAAAATAAATCTGAAATCGGATGGGGCTATCAAATTCGCTCTTATGTTTTACAACCCTATCAATTAGTCAAGGATTTAAGAACAAATGTTGAAACATCGGATACAAATGGTGTATTAAATGGAGAAATAGATTTATTTTTATCTGCATCTCTCGCCTCTCATTTAGAAAATATAAAAGCCGAGTAAGGAGGTCTTATGAACGATTTTACATTCTTTAAAAAAACACGCGAAATAGATAGTAAAATTACCGAATTTTTTAATAATATATCTGAAGGAGGCCTTCTCTTTCAACGGACAATTACATTATATTTAGAACAAGGAATTAATGAGGAGTTTTCTCAAAAACTTAAACAAGTCAGTGCTTTTGAAACACGAAATGATCAGCTTCGACGAGATATTGAAGCTCAACTTTATGAACATACCCTCCTTCCAGATTCTCGAGCTGATGTCTTACAACTTCTTGAAGGCGTTGATCGTGTGATTAATAAATATGAAAGCGCCCTTTTTATGTATTCTATCGAAAAACCAGTTATTCCTGAAAGTTATCATGCTAGCTTTAAAGAATTAACTCAAACGGTTATTGATTGTGCTGAGGCTCTTGTTGCCTCCTCCAGAAGTTTCTTTGCAATGAATGGTGAAATAGAAAATACGCTTCACAAGGTTATGTTCTTTGAAAAACAAGCTGATTTACAAGGAACTGAGTTAAAAAGAAAAATATTTGATAATTTGAGCTTAGAATTAGCTCATAAATTACAGCTTAAATCTTTTGAAGCCGCAATTGAAGATATTTCTGATATCGCAGAAGATGTCGCGGATAGTTTAACTGTTATTTCTGTAAAAAGGTCGTTTTGATGGATATATCAACTTTGTTCTTTTTAAGTAGTGGTTTGTTCCTAGGGTGGACGCTCGGAGCTAACAATATGAGCAGCGTCTTTGGAACTGCTATTGGAACAAAAATGGTCTCTTTTAAGAAGGCCGCCTTTATTGCAAGTACTTTCGTTATCTTAGGGGCTGTCATTAGTGGACAAGGCGTTTCAGATACATTAGAAAGCTTAGGTAAAATCAATACCCTTCCTGGTGCTTTTATGACAGCTCTAGCCGCTGCTATGACTATGTTCTTAATGACACAAGCCCGTATCCCTGTTTCAGCAACTCAAGCTATCGTTGGAAGCATTATCGGATGGAGTATTTATAGTCATACCCATGTTGATATCATCATTATCTCTGAAATTATTATTTCTTGGTTTACCAGTCCTCTCTTAGCTGCTCTCGTCGCTTTTTTTCTCATGATTAGTGTCAAATCCTATCTTAAAGCAAAACCTATTCCTCTCCTGTATCAAGATGCTTATACACGACTAGGATTAATCATTGCTGGAGCTTTCTCGGCTTATAGTCTCGGAGCAAACAATATCGCAAATGTAATGGGTCCTTTTATGTCTGTTATCTCTTTAAAAGAGCTCCCTATCGGAAGCTTATATATATTCACCTCAGACCAACAGCTCTTTTTATTAGGGGCGATTGCTATCAGCATTGGCATTTATACCTATTCTCATGATGTTATTAAAACAGTAGGAACAAATATGTTGAAAATGTCTCCTATTGAAGCTTGGGTTGTCGTAATGGCTCATGCTCTTATATTGTTTTTATTCTCTTCTACAACCATTCATTCTTTTTTAATGAAAAATGGATTACCAGCATTTCCTCTTGTCCCTTTATCAAGCGCAGGGGCTATTATTGGAGGCGTCGTTGGCGTTTCTTTAAACAAAAAAGGACAAGGCCTTAAAATTTACGAACTTTACCGTGTCATGCGCGCTTGGATTATAACCCCTATCTTAGCAATGATTATTTGCTTTTTTGCTTTATTCTTTATGGAAAACGTTTTCGGGCAACAGGTCTATTAAATGAAAAAAGTAAAATGGCTTCATCTTTTATCAAAACTGATATGGCGATTAAGTGAAATTATTCTTGCCTTCACTTTTGTCCTTTTCTTACTCGGCCTATGGAGACTATCTAAGGAACCTGTCGAACTAAAATATATTGCCCCTATTTTAGCAGAGGTATTAACACCAGACGACTCTAATTTAACAATTGAAATCGATAAGGCTTATCTGGAACTTGCCTTACAACGAGGTCACCTACTTGATATCAAAATTACTAACTTAAATGTATATCGTCCAGACGATACTATCTTAGCTTCTATTCCTCAAGGGAATGTATCCTTAAGCATTTGGGAACTTTTAAAGGGAAATTTTATTCCAACATCTCTCTATTTAGAAAAACCTTATCTCAATATCCTCATCTCTCCATCTGCACCTCATTCTAATAATCAAGCTATCTCTGATGCTGTTTCAAGCTCCCTTACTTTCATCATCAATCATATCATTGCCTTGAATAAATTTGAAATCAATAATGGCGAATTTGTTATTGATATTGATCAACAAAATACTTCTATTCTCATCCCCGAATTCGACTTCACTATGGAAAAAAGAAATGAACAAGAACTCTCTTTACAAAGTATGATTACTTTCTATATTGATACCGAATTTACACCTCTTTTCTTGACCGGGCTTTATAACACGAATAATAATCTCTTAACATTTGAAGCAAACTTCAAAAACTTAGATATTCAGAAACTTGACTTTACGCTCCCTCTTTTTAAAGGGCTCCAGCTAAATACAAACGGACAAGTACAAGGAATTCTCAATTTAGCAAAATGCTCTAAAGGTCTTCGTTTCATCGTTGATGAACTTGGATTTTCTGCAACACTCAATAAACCAGGTATTATCTATTTACCAAAACCATTAGATATCTACTATACGATTCAGAATATGTCCCTCAAAGGAAACTTTTCTTCAAGTCTGGAACAATTAACAATTCACGATTCTTTCGTGGATATTGGAGGACCAACAGCCGAAGTCTCTTCCGTAACAACTGGAATTGGAAGTTTCTTGGATACAAATGATTTTTCTAAAGCTGAAACAACTTTTACGGCATCAGTACATAATATGCCTGTCTTATCCGTTCCTGATGTGTGGCCTCCTTCGCTTGGTCCTGATGCTTATAGTTGGGTCAAAGAAAATATAACAAATGGTATGGTCAATACAGCTCATTTTATACTGTCCCTCAAAGGAGAGGAATTAACAGCTGTCAAAGGATTGCTCGATGTCCAAAATACGACTGTTCGATATATGGAACAAATGCCCCCTATAGAGCAAGTATCTGGAAAAGTCATCCTACAATTAGGTCAAGTTGATATCGAAGCAACTCAAGGGCAAAGCAACCAATTGAAACTTAATCATGCTTTATTAAACTTAACTGAACTTCTAAGTGATCAACCAATTGCTCATATAGAAATAGATGCCGAAGGTCCTTTAAATGAAGCCTTCTCTCTTATTAATCATCCTCCTTTATATTTCGCAGATGAATTCCATATCATCCCCCAGACAACTTCAGGACAAGGAGAAGTTAATTTAATTCTTGATTTTCCTCTGGATGAAAACATCGCACTTAAAGATATCAAAACTTCGACAACGGCAACCTTAAAAAATGTTGCTATGCCCCTTCCTCAATCTGAATTTGAAATAAATGATGGACTGCTGAATTTAGTTGTTACCAATGATGAATTAACTATAAATGGCTCAGCCATAATTGATAATCAATTCGAAACGCTGATATCTTGCACGCAACCCTTCACAACAAATAACCCATATAATCTAAAATGTCATGCAAAAACACAAATACTTGGAGGAGACTTAAGGCAATTTTCTCCTGCTCTTGCTGACATTGCTGCAGGACCTATGGATATAGATCTTGTCCTTATTCAAAAAGATCTAAACGAAACAGAATTAAATCTGTCTGCGGATTTAACTCAAACAACGCTTAATTTATGGCCTATTTCATATATCAAAAATGAAAAAGATAAAGCTTCTTTAAGTAGTCAATTTATTTTTAAAGATAATCATCTCCTTCGTATTCCTTCTTTTACTTTAACTGCCCAAAAAGATAACGTAGAAATAACAGGAAATTTGGAGTTGGAAAAAAATATAGAACTTCATCTCAAGAAAATCAAAGCTCCTCGTAACGAGGCGTCCATTTTCTTTAAAAAAGATAAAGAAAACATGATCACATTAGATATAAAAGGAAAAGCCTTGAATTTAACAGAAGTAGCTCATGGTCGCTGGCTTAACGAAGAAAAAACACCTGAAGAAGTTCAAAAAGAACAATCTTGCCGCTCAAACTCATTTACCGGAACAGTTATATTAGATAAACTTTATTTAGCCCCACTTTCTCCTTTAACAAATATTCAAGTACATCTGATTAAAAAAGATAATATATGGCAAAAGATTGACGCAATTGCTTATGCAGAAGATGAACCTATCTCGTTTAAACTGAATAGTAATAAAAAAGAACTTCTTGTCCGCTCCGACAATATAGGTAAAATCTTAAAACAAACAGGATATACCTCTAGAATAGATGGCGGAAAACTTCGCTCAACGATCAAGCAAGACGATAAAGGAACACTAACTGGAACAGTACATATTCAGAAATATCACCTAAGCGGAGTAAACTTTTTAATGAAAGCGGCAACAATTTTAGGTATTCTGGATGCCTTTACAGGAGAGAGTATAACGTTTAAAGAAGCTACTATACCTTTTGTATTAACCCCAGAGAATGTTTTAACGATTAAAGATGCTGTTGCATCTGGAACAAGTCTCGGCTTAACATTAAATGGAACAGTCACCTATGATGAAATGAATTTTAAAGGCAGCATTATTCCCGCTTATGCGATTAATAGCTTGCCCGGGAAAATACCTTTCATTGGCCGTCTATTTTCAGGAGACAAGGGAGGCGGTTTATTTGGTGTTTCTTTTGAAGCAACAGGAAGCCCAAGGCAACCTGAAATATCTTTTAATCCGACAAGTATTCTGACACCAGGAATTATCAGAAACATTTTTAATTGACAAATTGATAATATAACATTGGGAGCTTGACAGCCTGCAAATCCCTTCGACGTGGCTCTTGTATAAAGCCACAATGTGCTGACTGTTCGAAAGATCCTTGTTCTCTTATTGCAGAAGGAGCTTATACAGACGAAAACGGCTGGTGTTGTAAGGACTTTGAAAAAGGAACAATATGTAAAACAACTCAGTCTTCTGGAGTGTATCTTAAACAAAACGGGACTTATGATATATGTGGAAATAATTTTTATTGGAATAATGGGAAACAAGCTATTGGAGATTGTTTTCCTATAGACTGCCCAGTTGAATCAGAATGGGGTTCTATTTATGGGATCTATTATGGCTGCTTAAATTCCAGAACAGGAGTTGGTTGTTATCGAATAAATTCGATATATGAATGTCTTGCAGCTTCGAAATCCTGTGGAACTTCTTGTCAGACAGCAGATGGGCAAGGATGTTCTAATTATTATCAAGAGGCTTGTGCTCCTATTGATCCAGAAACTGGGAAAAGGCATTGTGTTTATGGAAAAGCTGTGACAGAAACATGTATCTGTGATACAGATAAAACATTAACGATTGGAGAACTTTGTTGTGCTCCAGGACAAGAAAATATTAACGGAGCTTGTTCTGTCGTTCAATAAGAGTGCCTGTAAATAAAACTTGACTCTTAAAAAAGAATCTATCATAATGAGCTCACATTTTCCAAGAACTGTGAGAAAACAGTCTCTACGGAGATCCACCTGCCGGCGAATACGCTCACAGGTGTTATTTGATTTATAGGCATTAAAGGGCTACTATGTTTAATACTTTAACAGATCGATTAGGTCAGATTTTAAACAAAATTAAAGGTCGAGGCATTCTTACACAAGAAATGGTCGACGAAGCTATGCGCGAGATCAAAATCGCTCTATTAGAGGCTGATGTTGCATTACCAGTTGTTAAATCTTTTATCAATGATGTAAAAGAGCAAGCGGTTGGGCAAAATATTATTAAATCAGTTCAACCGGCGCAACAAGTCGTTAAAATCGTCAATGATGCTTTAATAAAAACTTTAGGAGATGAAGAAAGTTCTTTAAAATTCGCCCCTATTCCTCCATCAACTATTCTTATGGTTGGACTACAAGGTTCTGGAAAAACAACTTCTTGTGCTAAGTTGGCGGCTCGTTTAAAAAAAGACAATAAAAAAGTTCTTATGGCCTCACTCGATATTTATCGCCCTGCGGCGCAAGAACAATTAGAAGGGCTCGGAAAGCAGATAGGAGTAAATACACTTCCTATTGTCCCAGAACAAAAACCTTTAGATATTACAAAAAGAGCTTTGGAAGAAGCAAAAAAAGGGGCTTATGATGTTTTAATTCTAGATACAGCTGGACGTTTACATATTGACCATGCTATGATGGAAGAAGTTCAGCAGATTTCTGAAAAAGTCCACCCGACAGAAACGCTCCTTGTCGTCGATGCTTTAACAGGTCAAGATGCGGTACATGTCGCCGAATCATTCCATGCTTCATTGCCTTTAACAGGTATCATATTAACTCGCGTTGATGGTGATTCTAGAGGTGGTGCGGCATTATCTATGAAATCAATCACAGGCCAACCGATTAAATTCCTTGGCATCGGAGAGAAAACTGATGCTTTAGAAGTATTTGATGCCAAAAGAATAGCTGGACGAATACTGGGCATGGGAGATGTTGTCGGCCTCGTAGAAACAGCTCTAGAAAAAGTAAACCAAGAAGACGCTCTAAAAATGGCTGAACGTATGATGAAAGGTCAGTTTGATATGAATGATATGCTCAGCCAATTACAGCAAATTAAAAATATAGGCGATGTGAAAGGGGTCATGATGATGATTCCTGGTATGGCAAAATTCCGTGAAAAAATTGAACAAGCCAACATCGATAATCGTATTTTCAAAAGACAAGAAGCTATTATCTTATCAATGACGCCTTATGAAAGACGTCATCCAGATATCTTAAAAGCATCTCGCAAATTGCGAATTGCTAAAGGTGCTGGAGTTACTGTAAACGATGTCAACAAACTCGTTAAACAGTATGAACAAATGGCGCAAGCCATGAAAAAATTCAAGAAAATGGGACCACTCGGTTCTCTTTCAGCAATGAAAAGTTTATTCGGTGGTAACTCCTTGATGAACAAGGGAGGATTTCCTCCCTTCAATATGTAACTAACTGAAAAGAAAGGAAAATAGATGTCAGTTCGTATTAGATTAGCTCGTGGCGGTTCCAAAAAACGCCCTTTCCATAAAATCGTTGTTGCCGACAGTCGTGCTCCTCGTGACGGTCGTTTCATCGAACAATTAGGATATTATAATCCTCTGGTTGCTAAAGATCACCCAGAGCATTTAAAAGTAGATGTCGAAAAAGTAAAAGTATGGCTCGGTAAAGGGGCTCAACCAAGCGATAGATTAATGCGTTTGTTCGCAACTTTAGGTCTTGTCGAAGCTCCTGTTATCAAAACAAATGAACAACAACCTAAAAAGTCTGCTCCAAAAGCAAAAGCTCAAGAGCGCTTAAAAGAACAAGCTGAACGTGAAGCTGCTAGAAAAGAAGCTGAAGAACAAGCAAAACGTGAAGCTGAAGAAGCAGCTAAAGCTGAACAAGAAGCGGCTAATGCACCTGCTGAAGAAACAGCTCCAGCAAGTGAAGAAGCTCCTGCAGAAGCTTAATTAGGAATTGATGCCATGGCTCGTTTGATTAAAATTGGTCAGATTGTTGCACCTCATGGGATTAAAGGGATGGTTAAAATAAATCTCTGTTTAGAAAATCCCCGTGAACTTGTGCATTATATGCCAATTTATAATCAAAATGGACAAGTTTTAGATATTCAAATTATTTCATTTAAGGCTAACCAAATGATTGCTACCATCAAGAATATATCTGATAGAAATCAAGCGGAAAGCATGCGCGGAACAAATCTTTTTATCAACAGAGAAACCTTACCTCCTATATCAAAAGAACAATATTATTATTGCGATTTGATCGGATTAACTGTTTTAGACGAAACAAAAACAGTAGTAGGTGTTGTTAAATCTGTTGAAAACTATGGGGCAAGCGATATCTTAGTTGTTGAAACTAAAAAAGGCATTGATATTCTCGTTGCCTTTACAAAAGAAACTGTTTTATCTGTTGATTTAGAAAATAAAACAATAACAGTTGCTTTTCCCCCTTACGCAAAGGAGGAAGAATGAACATTACTTGTTTAACTCTTTTCCCTGATATGTTCCCTGGATGTTTAGGCTATTCTCTTGCTGGCAAAGCAATGAAAGAAAATATCTACTCATTAAAGGCTGTTAATATTCGTGACTATGCAACAGACGCGTATAAAACAGTTGACGATGTTCCTTTTGGAGGAAGTGCGGGAATGCTTATGAAAGCAGATGTATTAGATGCTGCTATTCGAGCAAACTATACCTCCGGCGCATTGATTTATATGTCTCCTCGAGGGAAAACGCTAACGCAAAAACGCGTTATTGAATTAGCTCAAGAGGAAAATATAACCATCATTTGCGGACGTTTTGAAGGCATCGATGAGCGAATTTTTAAATGTTGGCCTATTGAAGAAATCAGTATTGGAGACTTTGTCTTATCTGGAGGCGAACCTGCAGCATTAACAATGTTAGATGCGATTCTTCGGTATGTTCCCAACGTCCTAGGTAATGCAGACTCTTTATCTGAAGAGAGCTTTACGAATGGACTGTTAGAATATCCTCAATATACAAGGCCTCAAGTTTGGAATGGGCTAGCTGTTCCTGATGTTTTAGTTTCTGGGCATCATAAAAATATTGAAGCATGGCGTAAAGAACAATCAATTCAATTAACAAAAGAAAGACGACCTGATTTGTGGAAAGCTTATGAGGCGTCTCAACAAAAGAAAGGATAAAAAATGGATATCATTCAAACTCTTGAAAAAGAACAAATGGACAAATTGAAAAAAGATATTCCTGACTTTAAAGCAGGAGATACTCTAAAAGTTCATTGTAAAATTAAAGAAGGCGATCGTGAACGCATTCAAGTTTTCGAAGGTGTTTGCATTGCTCGTAATAATGATGGTTTAAACTCTACCTTTGTTGTTCGTAAAATCTCTTTCGGTGAAGGAGTAGAACGTGTTTTCCCATTATACTCACCAAATGTAGCTAAAATTGAAAACGTACGTTCTGGTAAAGTTCGTCGTTCAAAGATTTATTACTTACGTAAGTTATTTGGTAAATCTGCACGTATTGCGGAAGATAAATAACTTTTGCAAACAAATGAAAAAATCCCCTGCAATAGCGGGGGATTTTTTTAAACTTATTCACAAAGAAATACGAATTTATTATTTTTTTGTATTTTTCGAGTGACGAAGAAACCTTAAACAAATAGAGATACTGTTTATAATAAGGGGGAGGCCATGGTTAAGAGAGCTCATTACACATCAGAGAAACCACACCTAAAGCAGCATGGCCGTAGCATGCTAGAGATGTTAGGCGTACTTGCAATTATAGGTGTATTAAGCATAACAGCATTAGTAGGTTTTACCTATGCGATGAATAAGCATCGAGCGAATGAGACAATATACGATGTGATGCTGCGCGGGACGAATGTTCCGATGATAGATGAGAACTATTATAGTAAGCCCTCAGGATATGAGTTTTTATTTCCCGGTTTAGGACAGAATAGTGGTCGTCAAGGAGTATACTATCCCATGTCGACGAAGAAGGATAGTGGT
>CASECI010000007.1 GCA_949286465.1 uncultured Alphaproteobacteria bacterium
TGCCCAATGTGATGGGTGTTGTGTAGCGGACCCATGTCCAGAAGATCAAAATACAGACCCAGTTTGTTGTGCGTTGTTGACAGATGGAGGTTTCTGGGGAGAGGGGACGTGTTGTTTAAGTAGCTCAGATAGCTCAAGTTGCTGTTCAGCGAAGAAAGGCGAATGGTGTAATGGAGACACCTGTTGTGAAGAAGGAACCAGTTGTGCAAATGGCGTTTGTTGTACCACTCCGATTGTAGAAGATTGTCCAGATCCATGTACATATATGGATGTTGACGAGAATGGTTGCCCTGCGTGTATCCCTGTTGATTGCCCTGATGGACAAACTTGTAATAAAGAAACAGGAACTTGTGAAGGTGGATGTGAAGAAGGAGAAATTAGTTGTGGCACAGGTGAAACATCTTGGTGTTGTGACGCAGCTCAAACGTGTGGTATAAAAAGAGCATGTTGCTCTAAAATTGACGCATCAAAATGTACCTATGGTACAACGACCGATGATAACGGGTGTATTGTTTGTAGAGAAATGCCTATTGGATGTAAACAACGTCTCGATGAATGCAATGCATGGTGTTCCACTAGAGACGATTGTGAAGGATGTTTTATAACAACATCCTTCACATCCGGGTACGACTGTGAGACGGCGCTTTTATGTAATGTTGATTGGTGGCTCGCTAATAGTGGGGGAACTACAGTACCATTTGGTACCGCGTTAGTCTGTCTTTAGTAAAAAGAATCCGAAAGCCTCCTTTTTCATTAAATGTGTATTTAATTCTTTCCTTTTTCGGAAATTGAATTAAAATACCATTTATGACAGTACAAAAAGATATTTTTGCGATTATTCCTGAAAAAAAACGTGTTTGGATTATTTCTTCTCCAGCCGGGGATGCTATTCGTCTCAGATTCCTGCATAAAAAAATAGCAACAGAATTTAAGGTCGGAGATGTTGTTGTTTATCTTGGTAATTTAATGGGAACAGGTCCTGATACTGTTAGAACTATCAATGAAGCCTTACTATTTAGGCGAGCTCTTATATCTATTCCAGGTGTTTCTCAGAATGATGTGATTTATTTACGAGGACAACAAGAAGAGATGTTTCACCGTTTAATGCAAATACAATTTGCTAAAAATCCTGGTGATGTGTATGAATGGATGTTAAAGCACGGGTTGAAACAGACACTTCTATCTTATGGGATAGATCCTGAAGAAGGAAAAAGAATCATTCCTCAAGGTGTTGTCGCAATGTCTCGGTGGACGACGGCTTTAAGAAAAACACAACAAGAACATGATGGACATATTGATTATATGGCAGAATTAAAGCACGCAGCCTATACTAGTGATAATGAATTATTGATTGTTCATTATGGAATTAATCACGATGTTTCTTTGCAGCTGCAAGGAGATGCCTTTTGGTGGGGAGGTAATCTACCATTTGTTCGACCGTATCCTTATATGGGATTTAAAAGGATTGTAAGAAATTTCCCTTCTGCTCAGAAAACTGGCGTCTTAAGTGGACCTTACTATACTACCTTAGTCAGTGGAGGTGGTTTTGATGCACCTATTTATGCTGTCTTATTTGATGAAAGACATCAGCAAACTTTAGTCGTTGATGCTTAATTTTCCTCGGTTTCCATAGGGGGAGTAATTAATATACTCGTGACGCGATTTCCTTTTTTCTCTAGAACCTTAAAGGTAAAGCCGTAGAAGGAGTATATTGAATCTTTTTTAGGAATTCTTTCAGTTTCATAGAGTAATAAACCGGCAATCGTAGAAAATTGTTCATCTGGTAAGTCCCAGCCGAAATGTCGATTTAAATCTCTAATTGGAGAAGCTCCGTCAACAATAACAGATCCATCCATTTGCGGAGCGATCTTAAGGGTTTCTTCTGTTGGATGATCTGTTTCATCCATAATGTCTCCAACGATTTCTTCTAAAACGTCTTCTAGAGTAATAATTCCTTGAAGAACACCATATTCATCAATGACGAGTGCAAAGTGTTCTCTGCGTCTTCTAAAGGCGTTTAGTTGAGATAAGAGAGATGTCGTTTCTAAAATGAACCAGGGCTTAGAAGCAATACTCAAAACATCAAAAGTGTCAATATCTCCTGTATATTTTTCTAAAGCTTTAAAAAGAGCTTTAATGTGTAATATTCCAACAATATTATCCTTTTTCCCTTTCCACAGAGGAATACGTGTGTATGGTGAATTCAGAGCTTTTGCAATCAGTTGACTTGTCGGTTGCGTTACATCTAAAGAAACGATTTTACTCCGGTGAACCATAACATCGTTAACATGGACTTCACTTAAGTCTAGAACACTTTTAAGCATAAGACGTTCAGATTTAATGGAGTCACTTTTTTGCATATCAATAACTCCACGAAGCTCTGTTTTTGCAGAATCTCCTAACTTCTCTTGATGAAGTAAATGAAGTGCTTTCATTGCAGCGAGAACAACTGTATTCATGAAAACAACAATCGGAGATAAAATAAGAGTTAAAAAAGAAATAATTGGCGAGACAAGTAAAGCTATAGTATTGGGATTTCGAATAGCAACAGTCTTTGGCATAATTTCACAAAAAATAAGAATAACGAAACTAACTCCAAAAGTTGAGACAACAACGCCCCATTTGGCTCCAAAGAATAAAACACATAAGCTTGTCGTGATGGCGGTTGCTGTAATATTAACAACATTGTTTCCAAATAAAATCATGCCTAAAAAACGATCGGGTTTTCGTTTTATTTTTTTGACAAGATGAGCTCGATGATTGCCTTTTTTTTCTAGCTCGTGCATTAATGGATCTGAAGATGCTGTAAAGGCTGTTTCTGTTCCTGAGAAAAAGAAAGATAAAAACAAACAAATGCATAAAATAATAATAGACGTTGTCATGAATCCTCCTGATATTGGATTTTCTTATTTTCTTTAAGTAAATTTAACAATCTCTGTATCGTTTTGGAAATTGGTTCGGGATGTGTATCCAATGTTAAATCGGCGTTAGCATACAGAGGGTAGCATTCTTTCACCAGTCTTTCAATTGCTTTTTTGTTATCTTTAGCTGGGACAAGAGGACGATGTTTTCTGCCTTCTGTTCGATGACTTAATAAGTCAACGTCTGCTCTTATCCAAATAGAAATAGCGTGTTTTTTAGCAATCGCTTGTGTTTTAAGAGATAAAAAAGCGCCCCCACCAGAAGACAGAACGCAAGGTTTTGTTTCCGAAAGCAGACGGGCCATAATTCGTTCTTCTCCTCGACGAAATTCTTCTTCCCCGTAAGTTGCGAACAAATCAGAAATACTACATCCTGAGGCTTTTTCAATTTCTTTATCGCTGTCTATAAATGGTAAGTTAAGTTTTTTGGATAATACCTTTCCTAGGGTGGTCTTACCACACCCCATCATCCCAACTAATAAAATTATTTTGGGCTCTGTTAATTCAATTCTCATTGTTCTTTTTATTGACATCATCTTTCGTTAACATTAATCTTTAGCTTAAAGAATAAACATATTTGTCACATAAGTCTAGGAAAAGAGTCAAATGAGAAAAGAAAAAAAACATATAGGTTTAAAATTAATTTTATTAGCTATTCTTGCTTTGGGTGTTTTTATCGCTTTTTGGGATATTCCTGCCCCAACTCGTACAGTTGAAAAGACTATACCGAATGATACTTTTAAAAATTAAACTGTTCGGATGGATTGGATTTATTCTAGGGATATTTTCTTGTACTGCACACGCTGTACAAATAGATGCCCTGCCTTCTCCGTCATTAGATGCAATTGGTATTCAATCAGCTCCATTTAAAAATTGGGGCGTGTATCCTATCTCTGAAATGGAAAAAATTGTGGAGGCCTTGACAAAACAACATTCCTCTCCTGCAATGAATGAGATGGTGGCGTTTGTTTTAAGCTCTTCGACTGATTATACGCCTCAAGCAGAAGAGGATAAGGGGTTATGGCTTGCTTTACGAATCAAGGGATTATTCGATTTAGGTCATTTTCAGAAAGTTATTCAACTGATAGATACCATTCCTTCGTCTGAAGAAAGAAATGTTTATTTACCTTTTTATTTTAATGCCCTTTTAATGCAAGATGATTTAAATAGGGCATGTCTGATATCTGAAGAACAAAATAGTCGGAATGCATTTTGGCAAAAAGCAGAGGTACTGTGCCAAGCTTTTGAGGAAAATAAAGATAAAGCTCGGTTCACTTATGAACTTTGGCGAGAAAAAAATCCTCAAGATACTTTCTTCGCAAGTCTTATATCTCATCAATTATATGGGACAAGCTTTCAGCAAGAAAAAATAAAAACAATGACTCCTATGGATGCGTTTTTAGCTAGAAAAATGGGCGTTAAAGGAACTTTGATAGAAAATATTCCTCCTTTTATGCAAGGTGTTGAACCTTTAAAAATAAAAGGTGGTTTTAAAAATGCAGTCAATCTAAAAATATTAATGGAAAATTGGCAGCAAAAAAAAGTAAGTGAAGATGAACAAAAGTTAAGGCTTGTTCAATTAACAACCTATTTAGATGTGTTTCATCCAGATGTTCGATATATGTATAAAAATCGCGTCTTCGATGAACGTATGACTTCTTTAAATGTTAGTCCGCTTAGTGTTTTTTTACTTGGGAAAACGAAGGATACTATAACTGGAGCAGATGTTTTAATTGCTCTGAAAATGCTTCAAGAAAATGTCGCCAATTTAGAATTAGCTTTTAAAATTTTAAAACTTGCGGAAATGGATACATTAGTTGAACAATGGATGCTAGAAAGGATTTCTTAAGGTGAACCGGCTTATAGATTCTTTTTTAAGTGTTATCGTAGCAGAGCGAGGGGCTTCTGCACGAACGGTTACATCTTATGGGCATGATTTAGAGGATTTAGAAAATTTTTTAAAATCACGCCATCAAAAGTTAGAAAAAGCAAATAATGATGTTTTAACGCAATATATGCAAAGTGTTGTCAGAGGAGGGTTATCGCCAAGAACTCAAGCAAGAAGATTATCTGCAATCCGTGAATTTTACCGGTTTTTATATTCTGAAGGTATCAGAGATGATAATCCAACAGACATTTTAGATTCGCCTAAAATCGGAAAAGCACTTCCTAAATATCTAACAGAAGAAGAAGTCGTTTCTTTGTTAGATGCAGCAGAAGAAAAAGATTTTCGTCTAAAAACAATGTTGGAAATCGTTTACGCTTCAGGGATGCGAGTCAGTGAGTTAGTTTCTCTTCCTGTTTCTGCAGTTCTACATGATAATTCAATGATTATGGTAACAGGGAAAGGAAATAAGCAAAGAATGGTTCCTTTGGATGAGCCGGCTCGACGAGCAATAGATAAGTGGCTTATCTTAAGAGAAAAAAATTTAAGAAGGGGACAGAAATCTAAATGGTTATTCCCTAGTCGATCGGCTAAACAAGGCTACGTAACAAGAGATGCATTCTTTAAGGCTTTGAAAAACTTAGCTGTTTCAGTTGGAATAGACCCCCATCGTGTTTCCCCTCATGTATTTAGACATTCCTTTGCCAGTCATTTAATAGCTCATAATGCAGATTTAAGGAGCGTTCAGAAAATGTTAGGTCATGCGGATATTGCAACAACAGAAATTTATACTCATGTTATGCCGGAAAGACTAAAAAGTTTAGTTGAAACAAAACATCCTCTAGCTCATTTGAATAAAATCTGATATAAGAGGGGTCATGAAAATAATAAACAAGTATATTATTAAACAACTCTTGATAGGCTTCCTGTTGATAGCACTAGGAATGACAGGCATTATTTGGCTATCTCAATCTTTGAAAATGATTGATTGGATTGTTAATAAAGGTGTATCTGTCGGATTGTTTATCGAATTGACATTTTTGGTTCTTCCTAACTTTATTGCCGTTATAACTCCGCTCGCTTTTTTCGTTGTTTTATTGTTTACTTATAATCGATTGTTGGCTGACAGAGAACTTGTGGTTATGAAAGCCGTTGGAATGACCCCGTGGCAGTTGGCAAAGCCTGCTCTTTTTTTAGGAATAGGCTTAGTTGGAGTCGGATATTTTTTAACATTGTGGCTTGTTCCAGATTCAGTATCTCGATTTAAAGAATTACAATTTAAAATCAGAAATGATTTGGCTCATGTTGTTATTCAAGAAGGTGAATTTAATAATCTTCCGAATAATGTGACAGCTTATGTGCGTGTTTTTAGGCCTTCTGGAGAGTTAAAGGGGATTTTTATTCATGACGCCCGTAATCCTGAAAAACGTGTTGTCCTTGTTGCTGAGGATGGTCTGTTTTTGCCTGGTGAAAATGGTGCTCGTATTATTATGCATAATGGGAAGCGTCAAGAGTATGATAAAAATAATGCAATATTTTCCTCTTTAAGTTTTGATCATTATACAATGACATTAGATGACGAAAAAAAGAGTAATAAAACACGTACGCAAAGTGAAGCAGAAAAATCTTTATTTTATTTGTTAGATGTGACGAAAGAGACGCCTAATATCAGTTTGTCAGATTATCGAGAATATAAGGTTGAAGCATTTAAACGTTTAACGCAACCGTTGTATTCGTTTGTTTATTTAGTTATTGCTCTGATGCCATTTTTACTAGGATATTACAATCGAAGAGGCCAAAATGGAAGAATTTATTTGGCTGTAGGAAGTGTCATATTAATTCAATCGATGGCATTAGGATTTGAAAACTTATCAAATAAGAATTTAATCTATTTACCATTAATGGGACTCAATATTTTATTGCCGTTCCTTTTTGGTATCTTAGTTTTAAGAAGAGGCTCTTTTTGGCAGTTTAAAAGGTTAAAGAAGCTCGTTTTATTTTTAGGTATTATCAGCTTGATTGGAAATTCAGCTTTAGCAGCTCAGCCGCAATTCGTAACGGATACGACACAAGATACAGAACTGCCTGCGACTTTTGAAGCGGACTCTTTTACATATGATGAAAAGGCAGATGTTGTTACGGCTCAAGGAAATGTCGTTATTGTGCAAGATAATACAACCTTAAAAACCGATAAAATTATTTATGACCGAAAACAAGATAAATTAGAAGCCATCGGCCATGTTGTTATAACACGTTCAGATGGTGTTGTTATTGAATCAGAACGTGCAGCAATGACAGATCAAATGAAACAAGGAATTATTCATTTAGTAGAAATGCGTTTAGCTGATGGTTCTATATTTAAAGCAGATAAAATAACACGTAAAGATATGGGCAACGAAGTCCGTATGAAAGGTGTTTTCTTTACACCTTGTAATTATTGTAAAGGGACAGATGCTTTATGGGACATTCGAGCTCGTGAAGTGACACATAATTATTCAGAACAAGAGTTTACATATCGCCATGCTGTTTTGGATGTTAAAGGAATTCCAGTTTTTTATTGGCCTTATTTAGCGTATCCGGACTTTCAAGTTAAGCGTAAAACGGGTTTTTTGTCTCCTTCATTGGCGAGTTCTACTGAAATGGGTGCTGGCGTAGAGACACCTTTTTTCTGGGCAATTTCCGATAGTCAAGATTTATATATTTCTCCTATTATATCAGCATCACATGTTCCTTTAGTTCAAGGTCAATATAGAGGTCTTTATCAACAAAGTGGTTTAACATTTGATTTTTCAGCAACACAAGATGAAGATGGAGATAATCAAGGCCACATTAAGGCCCACTATCAATATGATATAACAGATAAACTTCGTTTTCGAGGTAATTATTTTCGAGTGAGTGATGATACGTACTTTAGACGTTATCCAATTGATAATGTTGACGATCAAGCTCCTTGGATACAAAGTGATGCCACAGTTGATTATTTTGGAACACAAGATTATGCCTATGTTCGTGTTTATAGCTTCCAAAATCTTCGCAGTGATGTCCGTAATAGTAGTATGCCGATTGTTCCTCAAATAAACTACCAATATGTTACGCAACCTTTTTATAAAGGGTTATATTCATTTTCGCAGTTAAATTCAGCAGGGGTCTATCGAGATTCGGGTATAGATTCATCTCGTCTTTCTTTTCTACAAGGATTTGAAATGCCATATATTTCTTCTTTGGGTGCAGTTTTTAATACGCGTGCGAGTGTTAGATTTGATGGCTATTCCATAGACCTAGCAGATCAAATGCAAGATGAAACGAAAAATACTTCACGTGTATATCCAAATGTTTCTGTTGAAATGAAGTATCCGTTTATGCAACAAGGAGAAACATATAGTCAGGTTTTAGAGCCAATTATTATGGGTGTTTGGACACCGAATGTTTCAACGAATAAGAATATTCCGAATGAAGATAGTTTAGATTATGAATTTGATGATGTGACATTATTTTCTGATAATAGATATAACGGATACGATAGAGTAGAAACAGGGACAAGATTAAATTATGGTTTACAATGGACACTTTATGCACAAAATAATACTTCTGTTTCTGGTTTAATCGGTCAATCTTATCGTTTTAGAGAAGATGATACAATTTCGAAGAGAGCAGGATTTGAGGATCATTTCTCTTCATATGTAGGACGTTTTAATATTAATGTAAAGGATGTTTTCTTAAATTATCGTTTTCGTTTAAACCAAGATGATTTAAAGCATGAAATGTCAGAAGTCACGTTAGGCGCAGGCAGAGATCCTTTCAGAATAGGAATTAGCTATTTATATTTAACGGCCAGTAAGGAGAATTTAGATACAAATACGCTTAGAGATAGAGAGGAAATCACATTAAGCTTTAATTCGAAATTAACACGAAGTTGGTCTACATATGGATATTATCAATATGATTTAGCTGAAAATGGTGGTCCGATTAAAGCTGGCGGAGGCTTGCAATATGAGAATGAATGTCTTATCTTAATTTTCTCAGGGGAAAAAGAATTTACAAAAGACAGAGATTATAAGGGTGATACATCATTCTTTGTTCGGGCAGTATTAAAAACGCTAGGGGCGGTATAATGACTTTTAGAAAAAGTTTAATAAGTTTATTTTTTATTTTAGGTATTGTTTTTCCTGTCCATTCTTATGAAATTGTAGCGACAGTTAATGATGAAGTTATTTCAGACTATGATGTTTCGACACGTTTAAAAATGATGGAGGTTTTATTAAAATTATCTCCTGCTATGGTTAATAACGAACAAACAAAAGAAAAAATTTTAGATACACTGATTGATGAGCAAGTTAAATTACAAGAAGCAACGAAGAAGAATATAGAATTGACGGCTGAAGAAGTAGAACAAGGGATAACGTATTTAGAAGAACAAAATCAAATGTCTCCAGGCACGTTAAGAAAGATATTTTCAGAAAATCAGATAGATTTTGATACTTTAGAAAGACAAATAAAATCAGATTTAAGTTGGTTGAAGGTTCTTCGTTCAGAAAATGAAAAGCCTCCTGTTGTTACAGAAGCAGAAATAAAGGCAGAGCAAAAGAAATTAAAAGAAGAATTAGTAAAGCCAGCTTATTTAATTGCCGAGATTTATATTCCTTATGGACAAAATCAAGAGGCTGCTCAGAAACAAATCAATGATTTATTTGATCAGATTGTTTCAGGTCATTCTTTTCCAGAATTAGCAGTCAAATATTCTAAGGGTTTGACGGCGGTATCAGGAGGAGATTTAGGATGGGTTCGTCCAGGTCAATTAGAAAAAGCTGTTGATGATATTCTGCCACGCATGAAGGCTGGACAACTTTCGAAGCCTATTACAGGAGAAAAAGGATATTATCTTATTTTAATGAGAGAACAACAAAAAGAGTTAACGTCAACGGATGTAGAAGCTTGGTTAGTAAGTCAATTACTTATTCCGAAAGAACATCTTATTTCAGTTATGACTGAGATACAGAAGAAACCTGACTGTACAGCGTTTAATGAGCTGGCTCAAAAAGTAGGCTTAAAAGGTTCAGGTCCTATGGAACCTATGATTGTTGCGCGTATGCCGGAACAGCTTTATCAAGTTTTAAAGGACGTCGAGGTTGGGCAAATTAAGGGTCCAATAGAAGCTGAAGATTTTTATTTGTTTTTTATGAAATGTAAGTCAAAAATAGTTTCTATTTTACCAGATGAACAAACCATAAAAAGTCAGTTGGAAATGTCAAAGATGGAAGATATTTCGCAAAATATGTTGAAAGACCTACGAAAGAATGCAGTTATTGAGAAGAAGTAATGTATAATTTAAAGGATATTATAGAACGTTATCAGTTAAAGGCTAAGAAATCACTTGGTCAAAATTTTATTTTAGATGCGAATTTGTTAGATAAAATTGCAAGAGTAGCTTTAGCCGGTATTTCACCTTCTATTGTTTTAGAAGTTGGTCCAGGTCCTGGAGGTTTAACGCATGCTTTATTGAAGCAAGAGGTTCCCAAACTTGTCGCTGTAGAGAAAGATGATATTTGTGTACAGGCTCTTCAAGAGTTACAACAAAATTATCCTACCTTATCCATTGTACATGAAGATGCTTTAAAATTTCAAGAAAACGAATTAGGTGATGAAATTTGTGTTGTATCGAATTTACCATATAATGTTTCGACAGTTTTGCTCGTTAAGTGGTTAAAGGAAATCCATTTATTTTCAAGATTAACCTTGATGTTTCAAAAAGAAGTTGCAGATAGGTTGACAGCCTGTGCTGGAGATGCTTCATATGGAAGATTATCCGTTCTTGTCGGATGGTTATGTGATGTGTCAACAGAGATGATTTTACCTCCGGCAGTTTTTACGCCATCACCTAAGGTGACATCGGCTTTAGTTCGTATTACGCCCAAAGAAAATATTTATCCGAGTGTTCAATTTCCTACAATGGAAAAAATAACAGCAGCAGCTTTTGGGCAACGTCGTAAAATGCTTCGTTCCAGTTTGAAAAGTTTAGGTAATCCAGAAGCTTTATGTTCTGCTGCTGGAATAGAAACAAGTTTAAGGGCCGAAGATGTTCCAGTAGAAGCTTATTGTAAAATGGCTCTTTATTTGCAAGGAGAGGACAGATGATTATTTTAGTTCCTTTAATTCGGTTACTTATGTCTTTTATAGATTTATATACATATATTGTTTTTGCTTCTGTTATTGTCAGTTGGTTGATGGCCGCTAATGTGTTAAATATGCATAAAGCTTGGGTCAATCAAATAGTTAATGCTCTTTATACGCTTACAGAACCAGTATTGAATGTGATACGTCGCTTTGTAAAGCCGGTTGGAGGATTAGATTTTTCTCCCGTTGTTTTATTATTTGGTCTTTATTTTATACAAAATTTACTATGGCAAATACTGACGCATTTATAAAGCAGGTTAATGACGGTATAGTTTTATCAGTTCGTGTACAGCCAGGTGCTCATCGTTCTGCTATTGTCGGTTTATGGAATAAAGAGTTTCTAAAAATCGCTTTACAGGCTCCGGCAGTTGACGGGAAGGCTAATGAAGCATTAATTGTATTTCTGTCAGATTTATTAACAATTAAGAAATCATCTATTTTTATAGTGACAGGAAAAACATCACGGTGTAAGCTGGTACGTATTGAAACGAATTTAGAAAACATAGAGGAAAAATTAAGTAAATGGATACAACAAAAATAATTGATGGAAAACAGATAGCTGCAGACTTTCGTAAGAAATTAGCCGAAGAAATTCAACAATCAGGTATCTCCCCAGGTTTGGCGGTTATATTGGTAGGGGATGATCCAGCCAGTTTAATTTATGCAAAAAATAAGCAAAAAGCAGCTCAAGAAGTTGGTGTGAATGTTGAAGTTCATCATTTACCAGCTCTTTCTTCAGAAAGAATGGTTCTTGATTTGATCGATGAATTAAATGAACGTACTGATATTCATGGGATATTATTACAACTACCAGTACCAATGCATTTAAATCCACAAAATCTAATAGAGTGCATTATGCCTATAAAAGATGTTGATGGGTTACATCCGGTTAATGTTGGTAAGATGACTTCTGGATTGCCAGCTATGATACCATGTACACCCATGGGCTGTTTGTATTTAATTAAACAAGTTGTTCCATCGTTAGTAGGGAAACAAGCTGTCGTTGTTGGACGATCTGCTTTAGTCGGCCGTCCATTAGCTCATTTACTTCTTCAAGAGGATTGTACAGTTACACAAGCACATTCTAAAACAAAAAATCTTCCAGAGATTTGTCGTCAGGCAGATATTTTAGTTGCAGCAGTAGGCGTTCCACATCTCATCGGGGCAGATTCTATTAAGAAGGGCGCTGTTGTTATTGATGTAGGCATTAATCGACAAGAAAATGGGAAAATAACAGGTGATGTTGATTTTGAAGCTGTAAAAGATCTTGTTTCTTATATTACGCCCGTTCCCGGTGGTGTTGGACCTATGACAATAGCTATGCTTCTTTTTAATACATTAAAAGCAGCAAAAAATCAGAAAGAAAAAGGTGTTAACTTAGCTCCGTATAAGGAATAAAACTTTTCTTTACAAAGAAAAAATGTTATCATATATTAAATTAGTTTAATATAAAAAGGGAGATAAATATGTTTTTAAAGTCTTTTAATCTAAAAAGAATAGTATTTTCCTTAACATTATGCTTTTTGCAAGGGACATCCTATGCGGCTTATCCTGTAACAGACGCTCCACAAATTCCGCTGGCAGCCTTAGAAACAGCAAATACACTTATACAACAGTTGCAATTTTTTGATATTGGTTCTACTGCGCGTTCAATCTATACCTTGCAAGGAGATGTAAGAGATTTACAGAGTAAATGGTCTAGATATTTAAGAGATTTTAATTGGTTTATAAAAGCTGCCGAAAAAGAAAATTATCAGCCAATGATAGAGAAAATATTGGTCAAAGGTCAGCAAGCAGGGGTTGTCAATCCTGGTACGAGTGCTTCAGTCCATGGAGCTTCTATGGATGCAACTAAACTTAAAAATAGTATAGAAAAGACAATGATGTTGCCAGAAGATCCTGAAGATGTTGCAAAAATGACAGATCAGGCAGTAAAGAGTGTTAAAACGGCACAAAGAATGGCCAGTCGTACGGCGGTTTTAAACGGCTATTCTTTAGGGTTAGCTTCTCAAGAAGAGGCAGCAAATTTTGAGGAAGAAAAATTACCAGCCGTTCGTCAAATGTCAAATAATCCAGAAACATTAAGTGAGGGGATTGCAGCCCAAACGGAGGGGATGAACTTAATTGCTTCTCAAATTAATATAAATAACTTATTGAAAGCGTCATCATTAGAGGTATTGGCAACAGATGCCTTAAAACAAGTCGATAATTAGGAGGCAGAATGTCTTATAAGAAAATATTAATTATCGGATTATTCTTTGCATGCTTGAGCGGACAACCGTCTTATGCAACTAATGATGCGTCAATGACGACACTTCGTGGAGCCGTTACTGTTCAACAGGTGTTAGAATATTTACAGATGTTATTGTCGTATCGTCAAGATCTGGATCGTATGCAGACGATGGGAGAAGTTTCTAATGTGAAAAACGAGACGGGAGAAGTTGGAACGACAGTAGATGAAGAAGAAACAAAACCGGTTGTTCTTGAGGAATTAAAGTCTTCAGCTAGCAAAGGAATGGCAGGTCGGAAAGAAATTTATGAAAAAACGGATCAACTTTTGACGGTAGATTTATCTACCCCAGAAAGTTTCCAAAAAGCTAAAGATGCTTCAAATGCAATGCTTCATATTTCGGCAGTTGATTCGTATAGTAAGGCTTTGCAAGTGAAAGCATTAGCAACGAATGATGGAATAGATGAGATTGATGCTAAGGCAACTAAGGATACAACAAATTTCCAAGAAAAAGCTTCTGGTTTTATGCTATATATACCTCCTATTGCACGTAAATTGAACTCCATTAATCGGTTGGATGCTCAATTAAATACATTAGAATCTGCACAAAAAATGCCGACATTGGTTGGAGAATCAATGCCAACAGATCCACTATCAACGCAGACTGCTAATAATCAGGGGAGTGGCTCATGAGACAGGTACTTATAATATTAACGGTTGTTTTAAGTATATTGAGTGTTAAAGAAACCGCAGTTGCTCAACGAGTTGAAGATGCAACGCAATGGGTTGGGGCTGCGGCTGGTGCTATGAGCGGTGGCGCTGCCGGCTCAGGGGGGAGCCTTGTTGTTGATAAGATTTTAGAACTTTATGGATTAGATCTTTTATCCGTTCAAGACAACGGTCGTTGGGCTTCTTCTTTAGTAACTAATTTGAATGAATTTGAAAAAATATTAGCATATGATAAAAATATTCAAGAAATTTATATCAATACAGAAAGTACAGCAGAAGAAGGTAAAAATGCGACAAAAGAAGCCTTAGGAAAGATGCCTGTGAGTGACGAATTTAAAGAACTTGTAACAGGAGAAACGGGAAATGGCGTCGCTACAACGAGTCAGGCTTCTTCGTCAAGCGCTCAAGAAGAGGAGTCTAATGTAAGTGCTCGTTCTCAAGAGACAAAAGCGCCTATGGGAAGACTAGATAAGAAACAAAGCAGTCGTAAGTCCGCCATAAATTATGTTAAAGAGAACTTCTTTTATAAGCAAAATACAAACAATAATAATCAAAAAATTGAAGACCTTGAAATTGAAAAAATTCAAAATAAAAGAGATAAATTAGTACGCGATGTCATTTTAGATGCTCTTACATATTCTCAACTTTATAAAGCGAATGGTAAAAAAGACTTCGAGGAGCGCTTGAAGGCAATAAAAGAGGCGCAAAATCAGGCTAAAACTGAAACAGAAGTTATCGCCACAAATACGATGGCTTTGAAAAATGTTTTGCAGGAAACAATGCTTCAGGTTGCTTTAGAACAAAAACTCTTAAAATTAGAAGCAGCTAAAAATTTAATGATGCAGAATGTTTTAATAGTTGAAGCTGGACAGGGGGCAAATTAAATGAAAAAAACACTTTTTTTAGGAAGTATTCTATTTTCAGTAATCTCTACATCCTCTGTTAAGGCAAGTAACGCGTTTCCTATATTAGATTTGTTGATTACGCCGCTACCTGTTATGGATATTGTTTCTACTCCTGTTCTAGGAGGTATGACAGCACAACAAATTATTGCGGCTCTTGTTTCCATTATAGATTTCGGGAATAGAGAAGCTCTTCAGGAAACAATGTCAAAAGATGGTCCTGATTTAACGGGTCGTCCTGTTGAAAGGACTGATCCTCCGGAAATAGAAACTGTTGATAGTAGTGCTGATACTAACATAAGTATCATTCAATCAACAGGATCTGATGTTACAGATGCAAAAAAAACAGCACAAGCTGTTGAAAAAGAGATTATGATTACGGAAGAAACAAGTTCCTTAGGACTAGAAAAAGAGAGAACTAAGAGAAATTTGTTTGCTCAAGAGAATGCCATTTCATCCATGGCAAATGCTCTTTATTATGATAGTAAATTAGAAGAGTTGCAAAAGACCGTCGAAGCGTTGTCTCAGACAAGTGCTCAAGAAGATAAATACGGAGCATTAAATGCCAATTATCGGTATATGTCAACATGGTATAAACTTTTAACGCTATTAGAGCAAATCAAGGCTGAACGACTACAGCTTAAAGGCGCTCAGGGTATTATTGAGGCTATACCAGTTCAAGAGCCTATAGTAGGTCAATCATAAAAAGTAAGAGGAAAACATGAAATCTTATTTAAAAAGGAATATCGGAAGTTTAGTATTATGCTTGGTAATGGCGAGTAGTCTTCAAGCAGTATTTGCTCAGGAAAATATTGAAAATGAAACAGATAAAAGACCTGAAGCAGCTATTAACGAAGATAGAATTTGGACCCCACGAGCTGTTGAAACAGAATCTGTTCCAGAGCCTTTACCTGTGTTTAATCCGCCTTCAACAAGCTATCGCAAAGATTTACTTACAGCAATGGAATATCATAACATGGCAAATGCCATCCAGTCCATGATTGATAGCAATGATTATAAGAATACGCTTATAGATTTAGCCTTAGTTGAACGAAGAATGTCTGATTTGGAAAAATGCAATATAAATTTGCTTTCACAAAATTTCTCAAATCCAGAAGATGTATGGGCAAAAATGAAATCCGAAGCTGATAGAATGAGCCAAGAATATGCCTTAAGTGATGTTGTCGAGATGAAAGAACTATCTGAGCAGGATTTATTAGATATGAGCTCAATGACAGGTGTTGATTCTGATCCAAAAGAAAGCGAAACAACTGTTGCAGATGAAAATAATACATCAGCAGGAAATTCAAATTTAATAGATTGGGATATAGGATATTCCATTTTAAAAGATTTGTATGCTCATCAAGATAATTGGGGTAGCCGATTGTCCTCAACAAGCCCCTCATATAGTCTATGGGAAGATCAAAAATACATATATGATGAAAAAATTTGGAATCCTAAGTATACAGCAATTAACGCTTATTTCGGGGTTGACCCCAGCGGTCGTCCAGAAGGAATGAACCAAAAGAAATATGATTATTATTTTTATAAAGAGCTTCAGCAAGCTCATCAAAACTATTTGACTCAGTTATCTATGCAAACGCAAAAGCCCATTCCTGTAGGAAATTTAGGAGAAGCTCCTGAAGTTGCCCCTCGTCCTCTTCCTCCACGTCAAGAGATTGTGCTAATTCAAGTGAATGACCAAAATGTATTTGATGGCGTTTATCCAAATTATCCAGAACCCTGGCAAGAGTTTATTAATAGTTCATTTTCTTTATATAATCCTCAAGGTGAAATGGCTTCTGTGTTTAAAGTCAATCTTTCTAAAAACACGATCTCTCCAAAATCTGTTGAAAATGGATCTAGCCCGAATAGAATAAGTCGTTATCTTTCGACAAAGTATGAGCTTAATAAAAAGCAAGAGGAAATGGAAGAGCAAAAGAATAGGATTGAAGACTTAAAAGAAAAAGTAGAATCTTTTGCAACTGATAATGGTTTGGCTCTTCCTCAGGACATTAACTATGCTAAATCAGAAGATTTAGTAAAACTGAAAGACTTCTTCTTACAAGAGAAGGCTAATAAAATAGCAATTGCGAAACCTCTTATGTCAGAAAAAGCAGAGGCTATTGAACTTGTCGCGAGAGAAGACGAAACTGATTCATCCGTTCAACAAGCAATTAATCGTCAAAAGCAGTTTGAAGCTCTTGTAAAACATGATGATGTTGCAGATAGAGAGCGAATTAAAGAAGAAATCCAAAGACAAAATGAAGAAGAACGTAAGGCAGCTATAGCAAAAGGCGAAGATGTTTCGAATTGGGAAGATGCTGTTGTAGTTGACTATGGTTCTCTCGTCGATGCATTAGAGTATGATGTGGATGCTGAAGTCGCTATTTCTTTTTCTAACGTAGATACGATTAAAGAGACAATTAAAGAAACACGTGCAAATGCTGGAATAACAAAGCTAGCCATAGAAGAGAAACAAAAAGCGCACGACGAACAAATAAAAAATCAGACAAAGGCATTAGACGAAATGTGCTCTAATGGTGGAATTCAAGGGACATTTGATGTGAATGCAGTTCAAATTCAATAAGAAAGAAAAAAAAGAGCCAGTACCTTTATCCGTTCCTTTAAGTATAGAAGAACGGATAAGTTTAGCTCGTTTGTCATCTTGGATATTTACGGGGATAGCATCTTTCTTTTTAGTACTTAATTTTTTCTTTATTTTAACATTATTTCAGATGGGAAATAGGTTAACGGTGCTAGTCCAGCTAATTACTTTTGCTAGAGATTCTGATACACTTGTTATTCCTGATGACTTAAATGAGCATATTGCCTCTTTGGACTTAGTGAATGAAGCATTTGTTCGCACGTATATTAAAAAGAGACATGAAGTTATTCCTGATAAAATGGAGTTGGCACGCAGGTGGGGAAGGCAAGGTGAAGTTTATTTTTTATCTTCGCCATCCGTTTACGTCCAATTTATGAATCGAAAGAGCTTAGAGGATAAGGTAAACGCTGCTGCTCCAGATGGACCTGTTGCTGTCGATATAAAAAAAGTAACAAGAGCAGGGTCTCAAAATTGGGTCGTCGAGTTTGATCTTATTAAGAAGACCGGAGAAATTAATACAATAATTGCCTCTTTGAAATTAGTAAATAATCCTCAAAGAATCGTTTATAGATCTTGGTTTAATAATCCAGTTGGTGCTACGATTATTGAATATAAGGCTTACCCGAAAAAAAATGTATAAAACTTTCTTTTATTAAAAGAAAATTAATATTGTGTTCTTAAAATAAAGTTGTTATGCTAAAAAAAAATTAATAGGAAGGGTAAAAAAATGAAAAATATTCTAGTTTTTGTAGCACTCGCTTTAACAGCCTTATTAGTAGCTTGTGGTTCTATTTATGAAAAAGAGCCTGTTGGAATTGGTACAGATTATTCAGAACTAAAGAAATCCCCCTGTGCATGTTTGGAAGTTAAGTTAATGCCAGGTTTGCCGGAATGGTTCTCATAAGTTAGGAACTTTTTATGCCAAACGAACGTCCTGTAACCGTTGATTATGCATCGACGCGGGTTGGACAGACAGTTAGTTCATCTCAAAATGTCCTATCCGATCAGACAAGTGAAGAGAATCTACGAGAAAGGCGCTATCTATGGACAGCGCGTGCATTCGCAGTTGTCTCTGCAGTCAGTTTGGTCACAAATCTCGTTTTAATTTTTGCCTTGTTTTCATTAGTCCCTTTAACTAGGGTTCAGCCTTTTTTGTTAACATTTGAGGATAAAAACGCTCAAATTGTTCGTATCAACCCAATGAGCGCAACGCCTCAGCAGTTAGATTACATAACAGAATCTTTAGTTCGTCAGTACGTTGTTTTGCGCAATGCTATCGTGTATGATACCGATGAGATGTTGTCACGATGGAACGATCAAGGGCCTATTCGCTGGATGTCCACGAATGGATTGTATTCTCAGTTTGTCCCGACAACGCAGGAGGTCTTTCGGCGAATAAGAGAGGATGGTTTAACACGAGATGTCACTATTTTATCCGCTTTTAGACAGGCAACAGACCCTAAAGGTGATATTTGGGTTGTTGAATTAGAAACAACAGAAATGGTTTCCGACGCATCAGAGCCCGTCGTTAAACAATGGGTGGTTACAATGCGTGTAGGATATGAACGAAAAAGTGAAAAGTGGGAATTTAGACGTAAAAATCCAATGGGCTTTACTGTTCGAGAATATGGAATACGCCCAAAAGGAGAAATATCTGTTTAGAAAATGAATTTGAAAATAAATAAAATGAGTTTAAAAAAAGAGGAACGAATCGAAAAGAAAATAAAAAAAATAATAAAGTGTTAATTTTTATCATTTATATTACTTTTTAGTAGACTTTTAGTTTAGATTTGATTTATTTTATAACTTAGGTGTTAACCATATCGAAAGAGCATGCAAGATGTTAAAACAAGAAATAAGAAAAAAACTTTTAATGATGACCGCAATCAGTTTGATGGCGTTCAGTCCTTTAGGCCTTGTTGCGCAACAAGTTCAGCCGAGTAATGTCGATGCCGCACAAATAAGTGATGCAATGGCTCAGACAGCAGGTAGCTTTGATACCATCAATTTGAGCTATTTAACATCGCTTGGTATGCAACAAAAAGCGTGGAATGATCCAATGCAACATTTAGGTGAAGGTCAGCTAAAACCTGGATATTCTCGTTACGTGTGGACACCTGATGTCGTATTGCCAATAAGATTGCGCGAAGGTATGATGACATTAATTAATTTACCTGCATGGGAGTTGATTGAAAAAGTTCATATTGGCTCACCTGAGTCATTCGGAGGTGAAATTGCAGCTCCAAATTCACTGCTCTTGTATGCTGATCCAACCTACATAGGAGTTGACAGCAATTTAATTATTTTTGGACGTTCTGGCAACCGCTACGTATTTTATTTGAGAAGTGAGACCTATAACACGGATAGAATTACAAATTCTGTCGTTGACGTTTTGGTCGGTCCAAAATATACACCTGCAAGTGCTGGTGGCTCTCTCAACATTAGTAATGGAGCCTCTGTGACAGCAGGAGGAACGGGATCAAGAGGCGGAGCTCCTGGATGGAGTGGAATTGGTGGCAATACACTTGTTGCTGGAGGTGCTCAATCTCCAAATATTGGTCTTAACACAGCTGGAAATGCGCCGAAGAATTGGTTAGAGAGTATACCGGTAGATCCAGAAAAATTCCGTTTTGACATCGATGTCTTTATTCCAAATCCAGAGGATATTGATATTGCTCCAGAAAGAGTTTGGAGAGATGATATCTTTACGTATATTGATTTAGGCCCCAAGGCGTTAAATATGACACAAAGACCTATCGTCAATTTGATAGTTCAAGGTTCTGAAGTTCCTGTAGGGGCTCGTGCAAGAGGTCCTTATAGCCGCTTAATTGTTGTCGAAGGTATCGGCGACATGATTATGAGAAATGGGCAGAGAATCGTTTGTTTGAAGTTGCGTCGTGATCCAGCTCAAGGCTTAGAGTATATCGATTACTCAGGTTCTAATGAAAGAATATGGAATGCGGATCAACCTTCTACAACGGCAAGTGCTGGCGGAAGCACTGCTCCATCAAATGCACAGGGAGAAAATATGATGGAATATTCTAATCCTTATGCAACACAAGAAGATATGTATGCTCATAATATGATGCCATTACCAAATAACATCAGAATGTCACAACAGGCTTCCTCAGGTATTGTCGATACAATGAGCACGATGAACATAGGTGTTACTTCCGATGCTTCTTTCCAGGTTCCCGTAACAGATAATATTGCTATAGAATTGGCTCAAGGCAATGATATTGGAGGCTTGGAGGATAAGTGGGAAAGTATTCGTGTAAAAAATAAGGATTTATTACAAGGATATAATCCATATTTTTCAATCGATGCCATGGCAGAAGGTGGAGCTCCAGAGTTATTCCGCCTACGCATTGGCCCTGTTCAAGATGTACAAACAGGAGATGTTTTATGTGACAAATTAAGCCGCAGAGGAATCACTTGTTCAGTTATCAGAACACAATAGTTTTTTTGATATAACTTAAGTAAGTGTTGGGAAGAATGGCAGATAATACATTATTAAGCTCATCAGAGCAGTACGTTAAGAAATCGAACCGCATTTTGTTGTTCGTAGGTATCTTTGCACTTTTAGCATTTCTTATTGCTATTATGATACATTTTGGTTCTTCAAGTGAACCCTTGGACGAAGTTGGCCCAAGTTTTGAAGGACAAGCAAGTATTGATGTCATTAATGAACCAACCGATCCGCTTTTGTTTGATCGAGATAGAAAAGATGTTAATCTGATTGCAAATCCTGCCACACTTAATTTAGATCAAGTTGTTGTTGGGGGAACATCAGAATCTATTATTACGTTAACAGCTCAGGGTGGGCCAATTCGTATTCATTCAATGGAGCTTGTTGAAGTTCAACAAGATGGTTTCATTATTGAAAACGGTTGTCCAACGGATGCTGCTATACCTCAAGATGGAACATGTAATGTTAAGGTTTTGTGGAATCCAGTTTCTGTTCGTCGTCTTCAAAATAATTTAAATATTAATTGGAGTTGGGATAATCCGAATGCTTTGCCATCGGCATCCACAAAAAATCTGTTAATTACGTTAATCGGTCAGTCAACAGATTCTAAAGATTGTATTATTTGTGAGACGGTAGAACCTAAGGAAACAAAGCAAAAAGGGACACTTGACCCAGAGACAGGTATGTATTTATCTGATACCGGAGAGATTTTGGGTATCGTTGAACCAGAACTGATACCAATTAGCTTAACCGGTACTTTAATGGGGCGTATTGTTCCTGAGACACAAGAAGTTGTTGATGATGCGGGAACCTCATTAGGTCGATTACTTCCAGATTACACGATTGTCACAAAAGAATTAGAAGTCCTAGGAGCCGCTTTGCCTGTTCTTCCAGTTCTTAATTCCAAGGGCGAGGTTATAGGTCAATTAACAAACGAAGGTACTGTTGAAGACACAAATAATAAGCTTATAGGTTTGCCTATGGCTGATGGAACAATCGTTGATTTGAACGGTCGTATTATCGGATCTGTTATGCCTTGGTCGGTTATCTTAAATATGTCTTCTCAAGCTGTTGGGGTTACACAGAAAGATGGATCTGTTATTAATACTCAAAAGCAAAAAATCGGTCGTGTTTTACCCGGCGGGCTTGTTGTTGATAGCGCAGGAAATATTATAGGTGGTGTAACACCAAAAGGATTAGGCATTGGATACGGCTGTCAATCGTTAGGTGAAGTTGAACAAAATGGTAAAATTTTGAATGCCTTTGAACAACAGATTGGTTATGTTACGATAGATGGATTAGTTATGGATATGGGGGCTGTTCCGACAGGAATGGTTGTTCGAGAAGGACTGGTCATTAATAATGAAGGAAATGTGATTGCTTTTGTCAATTCTGAGGGTAAAGCAATTGATCCTGCCGCCAATATGTTAGGCTGTGTAAACCCCGATGGTACAGTTGGTTCCGGAAAAAATATTAATGGTGCGGTTATGCCTAAAGGAAGAGTTATTGGATATGATTTGCAAATCCAAGGAATGGTTCTTCCAAATGGTTCTGTTGTTACTCAAACGGGAGATGCAGTTGGCCGAGTATTATCTACAGGTTATGCACTTAATTTAAATGATAAGGTATTTGGTGCTGTTGTTCCTAAGGGAACTGCAATAGCGCAAGGATGTGTTCTTTTGGGTATTATTGATTTGGATGGGCAGGTCTTAAATACAGCAGGAGATGTTGTTGGTTATGTTAATCCAGATAAGAATGTTTTGAATGCTAATGGAGAAATTATCGGGGGCGTTACACCATCAGGCTCTGTCGTCGGTGTTAATGGTCAATTAATCGGAGTTGTTCGTCCTGACGGAAAAGTTGTTGATAAATCTGGGCAAGTAATTGGTTGTGTCAATCCAGATGGAACGGTGGTTGATGAAAAAGGGAATATCATTGGCCAGGTTGTAAAGCCAGGTGTTGTTTTGGATGAAAATGGAAATCCTTTAGGATGGACAGTTATTGGCACAGACGTATATGATGAAAATGGTCGAAAAATAGGTACTTTGATTAATGGTCAAGTTGTTAATGAACGCGGCGAAATCATAGGCTTTATTCCGCCTGATGGTATCATTGTATCTCCAGAGGGGATTTTCTTAGGTCGCTTTACAAGTAAAACTGGTTATGCAGTTGATGGTAAAGGTAATAAATTTGGGCGAGTTCTACCTGACTATACTACTGTAAGCATTGAAAGTTCAGATATTATTGGTGCTTTAATTCCTGATGGTAGTCAACTTATTGATATTAAAAATGAATGGATTGGTTCTGTACAAGCAGATGGTGCAGCAATAGGTAAAAACAAAGAAGTACTTGGTGTTATCAGAGCTGACGGAAGTGTCGTTAATCGTGATGGACTTGTTTTAGGTGGGTTAATGCCTAAGGGGTCTGTTCTTGATTGGAATGGAAACGTCATTGGAAATGTCTTAAGTCCCGGAAAAGTTGTTTCCCCATCAAATAATGAGATAGGTGTTGTCACATTAAATCGGATGGTTGTTGATGCACAAAATAATGTTATCGGTATGGTTTTCCCAGAGGCATCAATACCATTGGGAGTTAACGGTGAATTATTAGGTTTCTTAACGATTAATGGGGGAGTTAATCGAGATGGTAAAGGCATAGGTCATATAACAGCGGCAGGAAATGTCTATGCAAATGATGGACGCGTATTAGGTTCTCTAGTACGTCTTGGATCTGTTGTCGGGTCTAATAAAGAGCCAATCGGTTGGTTATCATTTGAAGGTAAGCTTAATGGTAAGGATGGAAAAGCTATAGGTCAGATGATGCCTGATGGTTATGCCGTAGATACAAATAACAAGCAAATCGGGCATCTCATTCCACGTCAGACTGTCGTTGATTTGTTAGGAGAATTTGTTGGAACAGTTTCTGTCGACGGCCGTGTAATAGGGCGTGCAGGAGAGACATTAGGACATTTCCCTTATGATGATAATATGTGGAATGATAAAAATGTTTGGGTTGGTCGTGTATTAAAACCAGGTGTTGTTGTTGATCCTGCTGGAGAATTAGTTGGCTGGACACGTTATGATGGTTCTGTCATTAATGTTAGAAATCAGGTTTTAGGATATGTTAAAACAGATAATCGTGTTTTCAATGCTCAGAATGCAGTTATAGGACAATATATTCCATTTGGTACGCTTGTATTTGATGAAAAAGGTCGCGTTTTAGGTGCTGTTGGTTTAGATGGCGTTGTTAAGAACGGACAAAATGCAGTTATTGGTAAAGTCGTTGGTCAAATGGTCATGAATGCGCAAGCAGAAGTCGTCGGCACATTAATGCCTTTAGGCTATGCAGCAAATGAACAAGGGAAAATAGTAGGCCATATCTATCCGAATGGGACGGCGACACAAAAAACGGATGTTGAGACAATTTCAAATACGTTAACAACAAGTATGCGGATTATTAATGGGGAGAAAAAGATTGTCGGGGGAACAATTCCATTTGGTATCGCATTAGGTCTAGACTTAGCCATAGTTGGTAATGCAGTTCCTGATGGCGATGTAGTATTTAATGGATCTCCTACAGCCCATATTTTACCGGATGCAACGATGTATGATGCTTTAGGAAAAATCTGGGGTGGTATATTACCTCCGAACGTCATCTTAGGCCGTGATGGTCATATTGTTGCTCGGACTTCTATTTCAAATGCTGTAGCTGATTTTGATGGAAAGAGGTTAGGTACATTGATGCCATTTACGACAGTTCTTAGTTCTTCTAATGAACTCGTCGGTTTAGGTATGATGACAGGAGTTGCTGTTGATGATGACGCTAAAATAATCGGTTTTATTGGCGTTGATGGTGCCGTTGTTAGTAAAGATGGAGTTGTTAAAGGTCGTGTTATGCAAGACGGCACAATTGTGGAGACCCTTAATCGTGATGTGTATACATTGATGCCTGACTTCGGTGATGCGATGTCCTCAGGTGCTGCCATCGGATTAAAGCCAGAGTTATTTGGCCGTGCAATGCCTTCTGGAAATGTGTTAAATACATCAAATGAGACAATAGCTCATGTTTTAGATGATGCTACATTATTAGGGACAGACGGTGAATTGAAAGGTGCTTTGGTCCCTTACAGAACTGCAATTGATCATCAATCCAATGTCTTAGGTAATACAACGGGTGATGGTAATGTTGTTAATATTCAAGGAACGCTTATTGGTAATTTGGCAAGTAATGGTGCAGTTAAAGGCTCACATGCATTAAAAACGTTGGGTGCTGTCTTGCCGAGTTCACTTGTCACAGATGATCAATGCCGGATAGTGGGTGTTCCTCGCTATGATGGTAGAATCATTAGTAATAAAGGAGAGGTCGTTGGTGTATTAAATTTAGACGGTACTGCCCTATCCTTAAAAGGAACGCCAATAGGGGGAACAGTTTTAAAAGGATCTGTTATTGCTGATGACGGCACATTATTAGGTCGTACATTGCCTGATGCAGATGTGATTGATTTAATGGGAATATCTATCGGGTGTTCTAGACATGATGGAACAGTTGTTGATAAAGATGGAAACTTAATCGGGCATGTGTTAAAACGCGGCCTCGTCGTCGATGAAAATGGAAATGTCATAGGTCGTGTCAAGAGAGATGGTTCTGTTGTAGATAAAAATGGTAACGTTATTGGTAAAGTACTAGGGGATGGAACTGTCGTTGATTTAAACGGAAAACCAATCGGACGTGTTGTTGATTTAAAAGCTGAACAGTTATTATTTGATGATAATGGTAAAATTATGGGAACAATGGATAAAGCTGGACGTGTATTTGACAACAAAGGAAAGCATTTGTTCACTGTTGCCCCAGATGGAAAGATCTATGATCCAAAGGGTAATTTAATCGGCTATATTGATGATGAAGGAAACATTAGAGATTTAAATGGAAACATCATCGGTAAAGTGGGTAAAAATGGAATTTCTGATATGCCAAAGTATGTTTATGGTGAAGATGGCTCTATCGAAGGATATATCAAAGATGGCAAGTTCCATAATCTAAATGGTGAAGAGATAGGAGAGTTAACTCCAAATGGTTTGTTAACGAAAGATGGTAAACCGTATGCTCAACTTAATCCAGATGGAACATTGACGCCAATTGATTGTTTGAATGCAAAATTCAATGGAGAAGTCCGTGACTTAAATGGTAATCTGCTTTATACGATTAAATGTGGAAAAGTGTATGATGCTAATGGGAACTTAATCGGTACCATAGATGAAAATGGTGTTATCCGTGATATGAATGGTAATGTTATTGCTCGGATAGATGAAAATGGTAATGTCTATGATCCTGATGGCAATTTAATCGGACGTTGGCGTGGTGATACAGGTTTCCTTTCTGGCGATTTGGCTGATGTTTTCAAAGGCGGTACAGGTATTTTAGGGGCAGGCCAGAAGTTACAAATTGGCGATAAAGAATTTATGCTCATGCCAGATAATAGTATTGTAAATCCTTTAACCGGAGCAGTTGTTGGCACAATGCGAGATGGAGAGGCCTTTACATTGAGTGGTAATAGATTTGCAGATGAGTTTGGAGATGCAAAGAGATTTACACAACAACCACTTGTATTTTCTCCTCAACAATCGCAACAAATGCAACAGATTCTTGCAGCTAGACGTCAAAAAATGAAAGAAAAAATGAGCTCTACAGGAAATAGATTAGCTAAGTTAACACCAGATGGTCGTATCCTTGCTAGAGCTAAAGCAAAGGTAACAAAAGATTTTGGTTCAAAATCTGTTTCAACATGGCCTGTTGATATGAGCCGGATGATTTTGAAGGATAAAGCAATCCCTGCCGTTTTATCTCGCTCAATTGATAGCCGATATATGTCTGTCCCAGTTTCTGCAATTGTTGAACGTCATGTTTATGCAGAAGATGGTCGAAACATTATCATTCCTGCAGGAAGTAAGCTTATTGGTAGTGTAACAGGTCAACCAGGAGAGAATCGTGTTGCTAAGGTTGAAATCTCTTGGGAACGCCTCATTCGTCCAGATGGTGGTTCCTTTACAATGCAAGCTGTATCCGGCGATGCTCAAGGTCGTGGTGGTGTAGCTGGTTATTTGGATGAAATGTTCTTAGCTCGATATGGGAAACCTGTTTTACAATCCTCTGTCGTCTCGGCAATCAGTTATTTGATGGCTTCAGATGAAACTGTGACACAAAATCAAGATTATGGCACATCTTCTCAATCAGATAGAGCTATGGCAGCTCAACAAGCTCGTCAGAACTTTATCGATGATATGGAGTTGATTTTTAATCAGATGATTGAGGATTCCTCAGCAATACCTCCTATTGTCTTCATTCCTTCGGGAACACGCTTAACGGTCTTTGCTATGGAGGATTTATGGTTAAGATCTGAACAAGATGATGAGGATGATTATGTTGCCCAGATGGGAGCAGATTCTCCTGCCGCACAACAAGCTCCTGTCGGGTATGGGCTAGCTTCTAGACCAGTCCAAGGCGCTTCACTAGGTGTTGGTGGTACGCAAAGTATTGCGACACAAAATAATGCTATGACAATGGATGCGGGAATGGAACCTAGTGATGCCTATAATCCAGACTATACGGAAGATGATATGTCGGCTTTAGGCACTCCTATTTATGAAAATAAAGATGCTCAAAACACGACGTCTAATTCTTCCGGGCAACCGACCTTAAATGATGTGTATAGTGATCCTAATATCGGAGCTTACCCATTAACGCCTCAGGTCAATAGAATATCTACACCACTACAGAAAAAAGAAGGTCCTCAAGCACCATCTTCCAATTTGTTTTAATTAAAGGAGGTTTGTATTGCCTGAATTATCAATTTCTGAAACCTATAAAGTTTTAGAATCAGCTTTACGACCTCTTTCTTATTGGTACACCCAAGATGATGTTGAAGAAGTTGCAGTGGACCATCCTGGCTCTATATGGTTAAGAATGCGAGGAAAAAGAACTTTTCCTTGGGTAGAACAAGTAGATGAAAAACTGACAAGAGAATATCTCAAGAATATTCTTTATATTATTGCTAATACGTATGATTATTCGTTTAATCCTGAGGAGGGAACTCCTGTTGTTTATGCAACTTTACCAGGGGGACATCGTTTCACTGGTATTTCAGGTAGAAATGTTATGTACGATAATGATGATCTAACCGGCGGTGTAGCCTTGGCTATTCGTGTCTATAGAGAAGATCTGGCAATCGATTTTTCAAGTTTCGGCTTTGCTCCTGGAGAACGGCTCAAGCCACTTAATAAACTACAAAATGTAGAGGATCCTGACGACCCTTATGATCGTCTTATGTTATCTCTGCGTAAAGGAGAACATCTTTTAATAAGTGGTGCTACAGCGACAGGTAAAACAACTTTTTTAAATAATATTATCAAGATACTAGAGCCGCATAAACGTATTTTAACAATCGAAGATACACGAGAATTAATAGTCCCTCACAAAAATAGAGTGCATATTGTTCTGCCTCGTACAGATCAAACAAATACCTTCACATATGCACGTGTTATTGATTTGGTCGTTCGTTTTACTCCAGATGTTATTATTGGCGGAGAGATTTCAACCTCAAATGCCAGTGCTCTGTGGGAATTAATGGGGTCTGGCCATGAAAACTGTTTGGCAACGATTCATGCAGAAAATCCAGAAGAAGCGTATAAGGCTTTTATTGCTAGGATTATGCGAACTTCACCGACAATCGATCGAGAGAAGACTTTAATTGAAATGAAGGATAAACTACGTGTTGTTCAAATAAACCGTGATGGCAATATTCGAGCTGTCACAGCAGTTACCTAGTCATATGATAAAGAAAATAAATGTAAAGCCTATCTTACCTATTAGCAGGTGGGATGTTTATTTGTGCTATAAAGCCTGGGCGTATAATGCTGGTAGCATATTCAATATTTCCAAGCTCTATTGTATAGGAAGGGACGCCTGTAATGCGAGCTGCCTCATCATAAAAAGAACGAGCCTCTCTATCGCGGCGTGTGGCATTCATAATAAATAGGACGCATCCTTGCGTTTTCTCAGCAATACCGCAACGTTGCCGGCCTGCTCTTACTTCAGGATTTCTAACAACACCTTGTAAGCCACTTGTCGTTGTCTTGGTTGTACTTCCAAAAACTGTAGCGCCAAAGATAATGCCGAATAAAAAGATACCTGCAAAAATGGCCCCGATTACTTTTGTTGTGAGTAATACAGGGGGGAGGTTAAATTGTGCGGCAAAATTATCATCATATATTCCTTTAGAAGAAGATAACGAACTATTTACTGAGGTTGTAAAACTACTCTTTATTTCTGGAGGATTCTGAGGTAATTTCTCCGCCGCTTTGTCTTGAGATGGTGTCTTTAGAGATGGTACGTATGCAGACATCTGAGGCACATCAGGAGTTCTTTTGAACTGAGGAGGTGGCGTAGGAGCTTTAAAAGTTGGTTTAGGAGTATTTTCAGTCGTCATTTTATCCTCTAATTAACTAAACGCACGATGCGAGGTTTCATAGTAATTACATATTCTGTTAAGGTATCATTAGGATTTAAAACAGAACCAGGAATGCCAATGATTGTTAAATCATCATCAATACTATAAAAAGAATAGAAAGAAGTTACCTCTCCATACGTAGTATCCAGAGCAATATTGGATTCAACTCTAGACGCGTTTTGAATGTTACTCTGGAGAAGGAGTGATAAATCATTTTCTGGGGCACCTTTCTTAGAACATTGACCGATATCAAAACGTACTTTCCATCCATTTGGCATGACTGCTAAACCTTTGGACAGAAGAGAAACGCGGGCATAGGCTTTCAAATTATTTAACAAAGACATTGGTTTTTCTTGATGATCAGTGATAATCATTCTTCCAAGCAACCCATTGACAGACATGTTGACTTTTTTGTCTCCAAAGCTTTGAATAACATTTTGCCAATTTACGCCGTAATTTGTATTAGGATAAATCTTGTAAATAGCTATATCAAACAATAATAAACGCGGATCTTCTTTTAAATAATTTATGAGGCGTTGTATAGTTGCTTCCTGAGTTTTTGTTACTCGAAAATAAAGCTCATTTTTATTCCAATCAGGTTGTACATCAGTTATATTAGCCCCTCTTAAGGCATCCAGAACAGCATACATTCCAACATATCCTGCAGGGACTTTCAAAGTAAAACGAGCCCATCTGGAGAGATACAATCTTTTCTTTGTGGAATCGTAGCGTACATAAGCATCCCCTGAATCCGCCAATTCTTGAACAACAGCAGATAATTCTCCTCTAATATCCTCAGCAGACATATCAGGAAATAAGCCATCATCTGAATAAACCTTAATTCCTGCTTCAGATACAAGTGTCTGTAAGGCTAAGTCAAGGGGTTGATTGTTAAAAGTATATCCATTCACTTCATAGCGTGGTAAAGGATCATCTTTTTCAAGACGTACGAGTTTGAAATCATTTTCTGTTAAGGGAATGTCAGAAATGATATGCGATGTAGGAGCTGGAATCCGACAACGCATAGGCGTTTCGATATTGACTAAATCAGCAGAGGTCCGCTTTTCAGAAACATAAGGCGTTTTTTGCTTTTGACAGGGTGTGTTGAATTTTTTTTGACGAACATTATTACGGTCTGAAGAAGAGACTTGATGAACCGGTGTACCTTTTTCAACAACGATGGGTATGATAACCGTGTTGCTAACATCTGAGCATGAAGTATTGGGGTAACAAGGGGAAGACTTGTCTTCTACACTTACTAATACATCTTGAGACGTTGTTGGCTTTGTCTGTTGGCATGCTATCAAAGCTAATGTACTTAAGACTAAAATGCATGTTGTTAATATATATTTTGTTCGCATTCTTTTACCTCTTTTGTATTGTTTCAGATGTTTTTTCTGTTGAAGACATGGGGTTTTCTAAAATATCAAGGCGACTAATTGAGTCTCCCATGTTTTCCTCTGTTTTTTCGTATGCTTTTAGTAATTCTTCTTTTGATGTTTCCTCTTTAGAATAAGGGTCGTCCATTAATTCAAAGCCATCAGGAGCAGGGCCTAGATATTCTTTTTGGTTGCTGGTGTCTATTTGTCCAAAAAGAGAACGTGGATCAACTCCATCTATGATGTTCTCCGCAGGTTTCTCTTCTACTTCTGGGAGATGAGCTAGTTCTGTATTTAGGAATTTAAGATAATCTTCTAAGCCTTTTCTTCCTCCTGGAAGTTGCTGTTCTATGACTTCGGCAAAAAGCTGGTTATCTAGTAAATTTTGAATATTCTCTTTTAAAGAGCGCATAAGATCTACAACAAAGCCATAGTGAGGATAGGCGGTTAATTCGATATTTCCTAAGTGAATACATTTAGCCGTTACCCAAGCAATGACCTGTTCATAAAGTTCTCGTTCTTTGAGGTAGGTGCTGATTTCAAAGTTTTTTGGTAATTCTTCAGGAGTGTCTTTTGTCAGAGGATTAGATACTACTAAAGATGAATCTTCTTCTTGAGGCATAGAGGAAACGATTTCTTCCGGTTCTTGAGTAAGAGGAACAACTTGTTCTGATTGTTTTAAATCAGTTTTTTCGAGTGATGAAACATTATTTGTTTTTTCATTTTCTACAAAATGTTCATCAGAGATTGTTTGAGACGCTGTATCTGTATGAGAATAATCCTCTGTATTTAAATTATCTTCTTCTGTGGAAAGACTACTGAGAGGTTTTTCTATGTCTAAAATATCGTCCTCAGTCAGGATTGTATCAGATGAAATACTTTGAGGATAAACATCAATATCATTTTGTGTTTGTAGAGGAATATCTTTAGATATATCTTGACTTTCAATTACTTGTTCATGATTCTCTTCATTCGGGATATTTTGTTCTTCCGGGATATGTTCTGGAGCTGTTTCTTCTGGTTTTGTTTTAAGAAGTTCATCTCCATTACTCGATTGGATGTCGTTCTCAATAGAAACTTGAACGGGAGCTGGCTGAACAGGAGAGAGGTTTGCTAAGAGTTGCTTTAGTTTTAGGACAACTTTATTTCCTTCATCACCAAAAAGAGCAAGCCAATATTCTAAAGTTGGAATACGCTCTTCTAGTAGGTTAGAATCAACAGGTTCAGTAGCATTCAAATATTGATGAGCTTCTTCCCAAGCAGCTAATGCTCCATAATAATGGATAGCATGATCAGCTTTTTCTTTTAACATATTTAATGTTGTTTGATCAACGCCAGGGAGAGCATCTAAATCTTGCATGAGTAAAGAGGTCCAATCCTGGCCATAAAGAGCTTCAGCTGCATTTACAACAGGTTGTAAGGTTTGTTGGTCCTGTTGATAGGTTGTTAAAGCATCAATTACTGGTTTTAGTTGTTCTAAAGTTGCCATCTTATTTCCCTTATATACATAGCTTTATTTTACTATACCTCAAGATAGTTAATGATTATTTAAAATTAAGTATCATCCTCTTCAATTAAATTTACAGAATATTTAGGAATAGGATGGAGGGGTTTATTTTTTTGTGTTGAAGACAAATTTGTTTTCTGTATCGAGGTTGAAATCTTTTTTTCAGAGGGAGTATTTTTATTTTCTTGCTTTGGAATATCAAAAGATGAGTTAAGAAATAAGTTTTCCAATATGGTCTCGTTGTTCGTTTGTATAGTAGAAATTTCTTGAATAGCAGCGTTTAATGTCTGTTGCATTTTTTCAATATCGGAATCGACAATGATATATTTTAAAACGTGATTAATTTGTTCGTTTTGCCGTTTAAAGAGGTGCATAATATTTTGTTTTATTTTTTCAATATCTCTTTGGCCTGTTGCTAAGACTGACTGAGCTACATTAGAGCCAATCGTCATCCCCATTGTTTCCCAAAGTGGAGATAATTCCTCTGCTTTAGGAAGTTTGGCTTTTTGATTTTCCTTTTCTTCTAATTCTTCACGTTCTTGTAAATCTTTATGTTCAAGAAAGTTGATATATTCACGAATTTCTTCTCCACCAGGAAGGCTTGTTAAAGCAATCAAGACTTCAGGTGTAGATTGTTCCATAATAATTGTATTATATCTTTTAACAGCGTCTTCACCTAAGATAGATAGTTGCCGATAGATATTGATAAATCTCTGTGCGATGGATGTAGGAGATTCATCATCTTTTTTTCGACTTGCTAAAAAATCTTTTTTCCAGGTTTTTATATCGGACATATCTTAACTTTCTTCATTTTCTAAGTTATTTGAATATATGTGATTTTATCGAAATAGTGAGTATTTTCTTTTGTTATCTTTATGCCGGTAGTAAGACCTTTTGGAATGAAAATTAATTCAGAAGTCTCATCTTTTTTACATAACCCTAATTCTAATGTATGTTCGTCTTTGTGAAATACCGCCATGTCTCCATCTTGAGGCCTTTGGCTCTTATCTGCAAAAAGGAAAGTCCTTTGTGAAGGTAAGTCCGCTATACTTGAGGAAAGCAAAATCCCATAAAGTGATGCTCTATTAGAGAAACTTGGCTCTATCTGTTGGATAGGTGATTGAGAATTTGTTGTAATTTCAGTTAAGCTTTTTGCTTCTGCAATTACGGGAATCCGTTGATAGAAATGCATGGTAACAGAACTAACAGGTAAATCGTTATATCCGCCTTTAGGGTGGAATATTCCCGGCTTCCCTGTTTTCTTTAAATCTTGTAAAGAACCAGCCATATCTAACTTGTAGATTTCTATCTGGAGTGTTTCCGGAGTATACCCTAATGCATGCGCAATGTGTTTAAATTGTTCTTCAGTAACTTCACGTTGCCCCATTTCGATTCTATGATAGACAGATAATGTCAAACTGGCTCCTTTTGCAACATCTTGAAGCGTTAACATTTTTTCTCCTCGAATGTAGCGAAGGCCTGCACCAAGTGTCTTTAAACCACTTTTTTCATTGATTTGTTTGCGTCGATCTTGTTCTTTTTGCCATGCTTGGAGTATTTCTGGTTGAGATGTATGTTCTACAACAAAAATGCTTTCTTTCGGACAATCTAGAAATTGAGCTATTTTAGAAAGTTGATTATCGTCGATTCGTCGATATCCCTTTTCTATTTTACTGATAGCAGATAAACTGACATTTAGAACACTTGCAATTTCTTTCATCGTTTTTCCGCGTGTCCGTCGTATCATACGTATTTGATTGGGGAAAATAATTTCTTCCATTCTCAGAATCTCCTTACTTGTATCACTTACTTTACTTATAGCAGATTTTTTTTTGAGAAAATAGACAAAAAATAAAAAAAAATCACTTTTTTCAAAAAAGTGATTTTTTTAGAGTAAAAATAAACTTCTGAAGTAATTGTTGGTATTCTTTTTTTCAGAAGAAGTTTGGTCTTTTTGTGCCTGTCCTGGCGTATTTTTTTCTTCTCGCTCAGATTGTTTTTTTCTTTCAGCATCCTCTTTTGCCTTTTCTTTTTGCTTGAGAATATCTTTAAGAACGGTAACTTCTTGAGTCAAATTCATAACTTCAGTTTCTAACTGAGTTATTTGTGCATTAATAAAGGAAAGTCTTGTTTCTACGGAATTAAGTTCACTTTGTTCTTTTGCAGATAATGTTCCAGAACTTAATAAGGAATCACGTTTATCTTCTGCTTCTCTCCTCTTATCTCTAAGCTCATTTAATCTTGCGCGTTTAACGCGTAACTCATCTTCCTTAGAGCGAAGTTCTATACCTTCGCCCATGGTTGATAAAGAAGCTCCTAAAGAAGCTCCTGGGACGAGAGATGATAAGCCTAATCCTACATGAGCAGCTCCTAGAACTGTTCCTGCAACAATTCCCAGTGCAATACTATCTGTTGCGCCTGCTGTTTTTGTAAAATATTTGTTGTGAGCTATCATTTTACCTGTTTTACGGATTGTCGCTGCAGTTAATTTCGATGGAAGTTTTATCGCAGCTTTTGTCGCCTTTTTAGTAACGTAAGTAGCAGCTTTTGTTGCCCAAGCAGCAGCGATAGAAAAGCCTTTTATTCCTGCCCATAAAGAATATTGAGTTGCTTTAACTACTCCAATTAGTGGAACTGCTATGATTCCACCAATACCTCCTGTCGCAGCCGTAAAGGCACTTAATTTTGCTGTTAAGGCATCTCCAGCAGCATTAACAGCATTCGCGGCAGCATCTCCTCCAGATTTTATTCCTTTTTCAACTGCTTCTCCTGTCTTGTTTAGGCCTTCTTCTGCTAAAGTAGCAACATTATCCGTTGAGTGTTCTACTTTATCTGCTGCAGCGTTAAATCTTTGGCTTGTGTTGCGGCGTAAAAGACGAGATTTTGCTTCAGCACTATGATACGTTGGAAGTCCTTTTCCCATAACTTCTGCACGAGCAGAACCTGTTTCACCCCAAGTTTCATCATATACGGCACTTGTCAGTGCAACAGGAGTAGCTATAGCACCCGCAGCAGTACTGATAGCAGCAATGCCTCCTTGACTTTCCAGATGAATTCCAGAAACTTCTCCTGTTGTTTCGTCAATAGAGCTAATGAGTTTAAATGCAAAATAGGCAAGCACAAGACACATTAAAATAAGTAATCCGCCTGATGCAAATTGGAAGACATCAAATAACTGTACAATATCATTATTTGCTAAAGCGTTTGTGATGGCTTCGGTGTCTTCTGCTAGAGCGGCATAGAACATCTGAACAAGCACAAGTAAAAGCAAGGACATAGATAAGAAAGTGAATAATGAATATAAAACAACATTGAAAGCATGAGCAGTATACTTTCTTGTTGCTTTAAAAACATATGCAACGATTAAGAACGGTAAGAGAGTTGCAACAAAGCCTATTCTAAAGAAAGCATCAATTAAGTAAAAAGGAAATAAAACAGTGATGATAAAGAAAGTAAAAACAATAGCATAACCTGTAACCCACATAGAGAGGTTAGGTATGCTCATTCTGAAAGGCGCTCCAATGACCCATTTAGGAGGGAAAGTAAATGCTCCATCTGTTGTTGCATAGCAAGATAAAGATTGTCCTATGATCATGGGTGGAGATACAGTTCTATAAAGTGAGCAGATAATGCAAAGCATAGAGTTCTTTAACTGAGGCGAAAAGGCACGATCTTCTGCGTTTAATTGAATAGCTGTTACATTTCCCGTTCCATCAGGTTGAGCGACTGCTGCTTCAGGGTTAAGCATAGCCGTACAGTAAGAACACTGGTTGGGAGGAACATTTAAAGCATCAGACATTTGTTCATCTATTTTAGGCATAGAACTTCCAAATGCCGCGACATCAGACATCTTCATGGTATATCCGGCAGAAAATGAAAATAACGGCGTAAGGATTAAATCAAATACTTCACGAACAGGTGAGATTAATAAAACAGCGGCGACAATGACGAGTAAGAATTTTTTAAATATATCAGTAAAGACAGCTCCTAAGTCTGTAAATCCCCATGTTCCAAGCATCTTTAGCACAGCAAATAACAACCAAAAAGCAAAGCCAATTGCGAGCAGTTTTAATGCGTACTTATTTTCTTGAACATCATTATAAAAAGTTGTTGCTAACTTATCAATTCCTTCAATAATTATATAAGCCATATCGCAAGACCAACAGTCATCTTGAATGTCTTGGAGTAGTTCTTGAGGTTTTTTGCAGAGCTTTTCTTCTTGAGCGTCTTCTTTGGCTTTTTCTTTAATAAGGTCTTCATATTGTTTTTTTAGTTGCTCATATTGGCGTTGTTGTGCTTGCGTCCGTTGGTCCGCTGGAATACGACTAACAGCTCTGAAACTTTCTCCAACTTGTTTGATTTGTGCGTCCAAATCTTGTGCGATTGCTCCAGATGACGGAATAAACGTACACAAAGAGATAGCAATAAATAAGAGAATTAAGACCTTTTTTATGTGATAAAAGAGATGTGTTTTATATAGGGCATACACAAGGGAAAAGAGAATAACTGGGAGTGCAAGTATCCATATATAATAGAAGAAACTAAGAGATCCCATTAGGAGCACTAAAGAAGCAAGAGATAAAAGGATGAAAATTTGAAATATATGTTTAATCATCGTCTACCTCACTGATTGTTTTTTGTAATGATGTCCATAGCTTCCTGTTGAGCTTTCTTTTTCATTGCAGTAGCAATAGGTGCAGCACCAGCTGCGGCTGCTGCATAAGCAACGGCTGCATAAATAGCCGCCTTTATGACAGATTTAGCTTTCTCCATCATTCCCACTAAAATAGATGTTGCAGGACCGCCCCCTAAATAACCAGCTATAATAAGCGTTCTTTTGGAGAGGGCATACATATAAAAACACAATATTAAGAAAGATAACCCAGATACAGATAAACGAGTCATTTGTCGGATGGCATCTGGATTAGCATCTTGATAAATTGGATCTAATAAAAGATTGTATCCTCGTAGTTGCGTAAATCCTTCAATTGTTGAAACAACAAGAGCTACGAAAATACAGCCGATGAGTAATTGTACAAGAGAAGATAAAAACATATCAAAAGCTTGTATAACTTTTCTTTGGGTAATTGGGAAAACCCATGCGACAACGAAAAGCGGAAACAAAATAATAACAAATCCTAAACGTATGATGCCATCAATAAAATAATAAGGGAAGAATAAAGCCAATAAAAAGAATATACACAAGACAACGAAACCTAATAAAAAGCCAGGGAAATCAGCTAATAAAATCATGCGTAGACCAAGAGCTCTTCCGATATCAAGCGCGACTTGAATACGATAAATCAAGTTTTCAAGTTGAGAGCCTACAATAGCTGGGAAGGCGGGATTGTCTGTGAAGGTTGTCCCAACGTTAACATTTGCTCCGACAGCAAATGCTTGATCATTGGCTCCAATAACTCGCATGGAAAGATAGATAAACATCAGCATAATTGGCTCAACAATTAAATTGATGAAACGCATCATGACTTGTGTATTAATTAAGATTGCTGCAGCAAACATAGCTCTTGCGATTCTTCCTGTAACCTGAACCCAATATTCTATGTAATTAGGCACGCGGAAACTCATAAAGAAAGAAAGTGTTTTAAAGCCTATCCATAAGGCAAGAAAAGCAGCTAAGAAGTTTAATGAAACGACTCTTATTTTATCATACACTTTTAAGGCAACATCACCCATAGTGTTGTATGTTGTGCTAAACACTTGACAAGACCAACAACCTTTGATTGACTTCATTTCGGCATCAGTTTTAGCTATGTCGTTATCAATTTTCATTTCGCAAGCACTTAACAACACGCATCCAATGAGAATGAGAGAAACATAAAGTATTTTTTTATTCAAAAAGTATTTCAATATGTTTTTCATGGCTGTTCTGCCTTTTCTATATGTTAAGCTTTTGAGCTCCCTGAACTAGCACTGGTTCCACCGCTTTTGGACGGAGTGCTTTGACCAGCATTACCTGAACCTGCAAACTGCTTAGGTGAGCCAGAGCCCTTTGAAGCTGCTTGTGTATTGCCTCCTGAGGAACCAGGAGTAGGAATAGCTCCGACTTTTCCTCCAACTGCTCCTGCCCCAGCAGCACCTGTTCCAGCTTTAGCAATTTGCAAGCCTTTCTTTCCAATAAACTTAGCAGCAGATGCAGTTGTTGCATAAGTTGAGTTTCCAATAGAAGAACTCATTGTTGAACCTGAGAAAGCACTTCCTAAAGCAGGAGCCATGTTAATTACCTTAACGGCAATGATTGTAGAAGCTAATACGACAAAGAGAGCTGTTCCACTTAATGACATAGCTTTGGTAGCTTCTTCAACATTTCCTGATGCAAGAGCTGTGACTAATGCATCGATATTAATTGCAGCTGTGATAAGACGAACAGCAACGACCATTAAAACAGAAAGAGCAACTAAAGTAAACATGGCGGCAAGAAGCATATCCCAACCTTTTGTTAAATATTGTCGAGTAACTGGAAATACCCAAAATAATACATAAAGAGGCATTAAGGCAATGACAAATCCTATTCTTACAATGATGTCTATTAACTTAAATGGGAAAATAAAATAAAGCATAAAAAAGCCTATTCCCATAATGGTACCAATGAGAGCTTGATAAAGATTGGGAAATATTAGCCAATTATTGATCGTCCATGCATAGACAACAATTGTTGCACTAACAGCCATACCGAAAATAAGTTCTAAGCTCATAGTCTTAAGCATACACAACATTGAATCATAGGCTTCAGGACTTAAAGCTTTTGCTTGTTGATCATTGGTATAAAAGCGACTATCATTTACATCTGTAGCTGTACAAAGGGGTGTTTGTGTTCTTGAAACACGATTCCCATCTCGAGAGATCTCTGTTACAAACCCATTACTTAGGCCTGCGCTTGATAATATTTCACTTGATAAGCCGCCAGTAAATGTAATAACTGGATTGACAGTATAATTAAATAAAAAGGCAACAGATGACATTAAAATAGCTGCGCCGACAACAAGACGACCAATAGCCTTAAATAAATTAGTCATAAATTCGCCTGTATTAGGCACATTCAATGTTAAGAAGTATTTTAAAACGATAAAAGCAATCCAAACGGCGCCAAGAGCAGCCATAAGTGTTAGAAAAGAGGGGGCTAGTTGATTATAGATTTGTGTGGCAATTGTGTTGATAACATCAAAAGCAGCCGTGTACAAAGGGCAGAACCAACAGCCAGATCCGCCTTGATTAATGTAGTAAAAAAGAATTGTTGGAAACAAGGCTCCTGCAACGAAAGTTGCTCCCACCAATGCTGCAGCTCCTACCCCTTGAGCTAATGTGGAGAGTGGAAAAGCTAAAAAAACACTTAAAAAACTAATGACAGAGTAAAAAAGTTTTTTCATAACGGGCCTCGCTAAATTAAAATACTTTCTATTTATTATAGACTTAAAATTAATATTCGTCTATACTTATTTTAAAGGTTCTTAATTAAAAAAAGGGGGCAAGATGCCAGGTGAAAAAACTTTTGATGACGAGTTAATCGAGATCTATACGCTTTTGTGGAAATATAAAGACTTATTAAAAGGATCTCCTGTGTTAGAGGTTGATCCGAAAACAGTTAATGAAACAACAAAAGGCTCTCTTGTGCCGAGAATAAAGGAGCAAACGAGTGCTGTAATTGCTTATTTATTGGGTTTACATTCACCAATGAATATCTCAAGTATGTCAAATGCGATAGAAAAATATTATCAGAAAGATGATTTCTGGAGGAAACTACTTATTCGGTATATGCAAATGGTGCATGAAGAAGAGTTATTTGAGTTTAACAAAGAAAAAAAAGCAGTTTGTGAACAGGTCGCAACATTGAAACAAAAGGTCTCTTCTTATAGGGAAGAAAGAAAAGATATCATCAAGTCATTCGCAGAGGCTGTCCAAAAAGAAAAATTCCCTGTTAATGCTAAAAAGTTATTTACAAATTACTTGAATATGGCAGATAAAAATCCGCAAGAAGCTTGGAATACATTGATTACAAATCCTGCATTTTTTTCACCAATTATAACTGTTGACGCTTCAGGAAAAGTTGTTCTGTCTCCATCGGCAGCAAAAGCTCAGAATGAAAAATTAGCTAATTTTCTGAAAAAATTGAAAGCTTAATCAGGTTGTCGTAAATAATAGACAAAATATTTTTTCTGTGCTAAAATAAGATTATTAAATCTAAAAAGGAGTTTGAAAATGGCAGAAATTAGAAATGACGATTTGAGAAATACGCGTCAGCCAAATAATGATAGTATCGTTGATAATGCTGATTCAGAAAGAAGCCAACAAGAATATTTAATTACTCAGACGGTTCAAGCTAAGTACGAAGATGCACGAGAAAAACGAATCGCCAAGCAAAATGCTTATACAACTCTTTATGGTCAGTATAAAGTTCTTGAGGGGCAGTATGAAAATTCAAAAGCAGGGAAGAAATTATCTCTTTCTTTTCAATTTCCTAATGATAATGAAGGCTTAGAGAGTGCTTTAAAAAATGATGCAGAATTAGGTAAATTAAAAGAAAATCTCGATGCGGAAAAAGCTAAATTAGATGCAGCCGAAAAAGAGATGGAGATAGAAAAAGCTGTAGAAAATGCATATTTAAGTGAATTGAATGCTTTAAAGGCTGGATTAAAAGCAGGCCTTTCTATCGCAGAGGTCTTAGATCGTGTAAAGCCTACGAACGCAGCAGAAATTCGTGAACAAGTTCTAAACGGGCCTAGAGAACAAGATATTCCACAAGGTGGAGAGAATACAAAAACAGAGACTGCTTCACCAAACTTAGATAAAACGGAAACTATCTCTGAAGGGCCAATACCTGAAAGTGCTTTACCAAAGGCAGAAAAACTTCATGTAACTGATTTTGAAAAAGGGTATATGCCTGGGGCAGAAAAAGAGAAAATTAAGGAACAAAATCCAGAGGCTGATTGGGCTAAAATTATGGAGCGTGTTTTAAGTGAAGATACGCCGGAAAAAGCAATGGATGCTTTGTTTGTTTCTTGTTTGGTTTTCCCTTTTGCAGCAGCAGCTTATATGGCAGAACTACATGAAGCTGAGAAAAAAGGTCGAATTAAACACGTTGATGAACAAGCAGCTTCTTGGAATAAAACAATGCGTAAATTAAAAGGCTTGTCAGAAGCAGATGTATTGCAAGTAATACAGGGTGATTTTCTCCATAGCCCAGAAGGTTTAATCGCGCGGTATAATAAGGATGTTTATGAAGGTTTAAAACCCGATCAGAACGGCCGCTATGTTGGAGAAGAAGCTTTAAAGCTGCAAAAACGCATTGCAGAAAAAGAAGAGGCTCTAAAACAAACAAATCCTGAATTGTTTGTAGGTATTCAAAGAGATGAAAATGGACTTTATTCTCCAAAAGATGCGGAAATCTTTAGAACAAGGTTTTTAATGCACACACATCCTGATTTATTATCAGGAATTCAAAAAGATAAAAATGGAGCCTACTCAGAAAAAGATATTGCGTTATTTAAAGAACGCTTATTAACGAAAAACTTTATGACTGTTTATGAACGTCAACCGACCGTTCGTGAATTACGAGGTATGGTTGGCGGGTTTAACTCTCGCGATAAGATAAATGCCCATATTAGAGCTCAAGAGGGAATTTATGGCTTAGCTTTAGGAATGCACGAATTAGCTCAAAAAGAAAGCGAAATTAATGGAGCAATAACGCATAATATGCAGCAAGCATGGACCAATCTACGTAATGGTGAAAGTCCATATGAACCGACTGTAGGTCTTGAACGCGCTTATGTTGATGTTCCTTCTTATGCGGATAAGATTAAGGCATATTATGCTCAGCAAATGGGCCAAGAAAATCAAGATAATCAAAAAGATGAAATAATTGACATGCGTCATCGTGCAGAGGATTTAACACTAACTAGCAAACCTGTGAATGACTTTAGTATTTCGCCTCAACCAGAAGAAAATTCTCCTTATGTCATGGCAACGCCAAAAGCACCTGATATTTTTATACATGAACCACAAGGAAAAAATGATATATCTGTCTCTGAGAAACCAGTTCCTATTAATGAAGCTGTTGTTTCTGAGAAAAAAACAGAGGCGTATACGTTTACTCCGCCAACTCTAACGATGCCTTCTAAAGAGAATTTAAATGTTGGAGAAAACACAAAAGCAGAAGATTCTCTGGAGAAACCGGAAGTGGATAATCATGCAAATATTCCGCAACCAAGTATACCTGTTGCGAGTAGAGTAGCTGAAGAAGCTTCTATACAGAATTCGGCTAGCTCTTTAGAAAAAGACAATAGGCCTATTTCTGGAATGGCTCCTCCAGCGCCTACGATGCCTCCTCAGACAATGGCACCTCCTGAGAATAATATTAAAATGACTTCTATGGAGCAGCCAAAAATTACTGTTAATCGAGAAGCTACAACTTTAGAGCAAGCTCACCAAAATCTAAATGCTCAAGGTTCTGTTGAAACAATGAAAGTTGAAAAAAATGCTTTAGATAAAACAATAGCTGGTATTCGTTCAAAAGAACAACAGTTATCTATTGATGGTCAAAGTATTGCTCGTCTTCAACAGAACATATCTATCCGTACTCCTGATATTTCTCTTGGAAAAGAAAAAGGTCAGCACGATTTATAGAATATAAAAAGAGGATGAAAAAAACATCCTCTTTTTTTGTCTCTTGTATTTTTTTTTTATCTTGTTATGTTAAGAGTATTAAACAAGAGAGGAAATATGAAGATTTTGCGCTGTTTTATAATAGGATGTTTGTGGTTTATTGTTTATGCTATTTCTGTGGGTAGTTTAATTTATCAAATATTTAAAGTAACACCTTTCGGAATTTTATTTACATACACGAAAAGTCAAGGCGTTATCTTATATAATCCCTTTATTGATTGGGCAAAACTTTATCGTGCATTTATGTTTGAACAATGGTCTATTGATACTTTATATGATTTTTCTTTACTCTGTTGTTTTTTATTGTTTTTTCCTGTGTGGTTTTGGGGGTGGAGACGTTTATGCAAAGTACAATGGGGAAGAATTTTCTTCAGCCCTTTTAAAAGAGTCGCACAGCAGAGCAAAAAAATAAAGATACTTCCTCGTAAAAAAGGTTTAGAACGCCCAAGGGCTCTTGCTTCAACGGGGTGGATGCCCTCTATCCCTCCGCAAGGACAGGATGTTGAACCTTTAGAACAACAAGAGGGAATACAACCTAACAGCCTTTCATCAAAAATTGGGATAAAAGAAGCTTCGGAACAATGGTTAAATTATTTAAAAGAAGTAGCGTCTCAATATGGATTTGAAGTTTTTGAACACGTCTCTTTAGATGATTATGTGGTTCCTGTTGTTTTAGCAACGGATACAAAGGCTCTTCTTTTTGATTTTTTTGATGAACCTGGAACAGAATGGGTTGTGGAAGGCAGACCTTTTGAAGAAGGAACTACTCCGAAATGGTATTCAGCAGAAGATCAAATTGTTTCACCTTTTTTCCAATTATGTGAAGCGGCTCATGTTTTAAAAGAAAAAGAGCCAGATTCTGAAATATTGCCAGTCTTATTGGTCGTGAGTGGCGTGCTTTTAAATCCAGATGCACTTGTCGATGTTGCAAAAGAAGAAAATGGTGCGGTCTTAACTGACGCAGACTTAGAGAATTACTTGAAAATGCAACAAGAAACATCTCAAATGGCAACATCAGAAAGTGTCACCGATTAGAAAATTAGAACATACCAAAGTATTTTTTCTATTGCAAGATAAAAAATAAACAAATTGTTAATTTTTATGCTTGTCGTCTACAAAAAAGTCGGCTATAACTAAAACAATACCTAAAGGGGAGAAAATAGAAAAATGAAGTTATTGTTTGTTGGAAGTGAAGCTACTCCTTTTATTAAAACAGGCGGTTTGGGCGACGTTGTTGCTGCTTTGCCAAAATATTTAAAAAAAGAAGGAGCTCAAGTAAAATTAATACTTCCTCTTTATTCTTTAATTAATCGGGAAAAATATCATCTAACTAAAATGTATGATGGTTCTTGTGTTAAAATGGGAAATTGTGAGGAATTTTATAGTGTTTATTATGCAGAAACTCCTTGTCATTACGACGCTTACTTTATAGAATTTAATAAATATTTTGACAGATATGGTGTTTATGATGATAAAAATTCTCACGAAGAATACCGTGATAACGCTTTTAGATATTCGTTTTTCTGTCGAGCAGCATTGCAATTAGCAAAAGATATGAACTATAAGCCAGATATTATACATGTTCATGACTGGCAAACAGCATTAATACCCTATTATTTAAAAAGAGAACACGATCCTTTTTTTGAAGGAACTAAAAGCGTATTGACGATACATAATTTACCGTATCAAGGAATTTATGATGCCGATGTTATTCCATATGCAAAGATAGAATGGTCTGATTTTAATATGGGTGCTTTTGAAAATTACGGCCGTGTCAATTTACTTAAAGGAGGTATCCGTTTTGCGGATAAAATTACAACAGTTAGCCCGAATTATGCACGAGAGATCCTAACTCCAATGGGTGGTGCGGGTCTAGATTGGCTTCTTCGAGAAAGAGAGAAAGATTTATCTGGTATTTTAAATGGGATAGATATTGATTTGTGGAATCCTGCAACAGATAAACATATTGCATATCCTTATGACATTAAAACGTATAAAGAAGGTAAGCAAGAAAATAAGAAGGTTTTACGAGAAAAGTTTGGACTTCATCATAACAATATGCCTTTGTTTTCTATGGTTGTTCGTTTGTCAGAACAAAAAGGCATTCGTATGTTTACAGAATGTATAGAAGGCGTTTTAAAGAATATGCAAGCACAATTTATTGTTATGGGGGATGGTGAACTTTGGGCAGAAGCCTATCTAGGTAACTTACCTAATTATTATCCGGGGCAAATTAGTGTTGGGCGTTTCCATGCCCCAACAGAGCATTTAATTGATGCGGGGAGTGATTTTACGTTAATACCTTCTATTTATGAGCCGTGTGGTTTAAAACAAATGTATAGTCAGTTATATGGAACATTGCCTATTGTCCGTTCTACGGGCGGCTTGGCAGACACAGTTCAAAATTATAATGAAAAAGAAGGGATTGGAACGGGCTTTAAGTTTTATGATATTTCTGCGTCAGCCTTATATAATACAATAGGTTGGGCTAATTCTACATATTATGATCGACCGCATCATATGGATAATATGATAAAACAAGCAATGAATCAGGATTTTTCTTGGGGTCGTTCAGCTCGAGCGTATTTAAGTTTATATAATGAAGCAAAAAGGTGAAGAATGGAAAAAATAAGAGTTGCAATAGTGGGGTGGGGCAATGTTGGTCGTTTTTGTAAGAAAGCATTAGAAAGTTCTCCAGACATGCAACTAGTAGGAATTGTTCGTCGTCCTGAATCAATAGGAAAAGATACTTCAGAACTAGCGGGTCTTCAAGTTGTTAGTGATATAGAAACACTAGATAAAGTTGATGTCGCATTAGTTTCTATTCCAAGTAGAGAGGCTCCTGATAAAGTTAAGGAATTAATTTTAAAAGGGATTGCAACAGTTGATAGTTTTGATGTTCATGATCAAATCTTAGCAACAAAACAAGCCCTGAATCCTTTGGCAATTTCCCATAAAACAGTTTCTATTTTCGGAGCAGGCTGGGATCCAGGAACAGATTCGGCTATTAGAGCTATATTAAAAGTTATTTCTCCGATTGGTCAAACGACAACAACATTTGGCGGAACAACAGGCGGAAGAAGTATGGGGCATACAGCGGCTGTGAAGGCTATCCCTGGTGTTAAAGATGCAGTTTCTTTGACGTTGCCTAATGGGGCGGGTCGCCATAAACGGCAAGTTTATATAGAGTTAGAACCTGGAGCAGATTTTGAAAAGATAACGGATCAAATTCGACAAGATCCCTATTTTATTCATGATGCGACAGATGTTGTTGCAGTCGAAAATGTAAAACGCTTTGATACGATGAATCATGGGGGTCGTTTAGAGAGGTTGACTCCCGATATTCAACAAACTTATACGATAGAGGGCATAAATCCACTAATGACGGCCAATGTTATGGTTGCGTCAGCTCGTGCAGCCTATCGAGCAAAAGAGTTAGGTCAATACGGAGCATTTACATTTATTGAGCGGCCTATAATAGATTTTTTACCTGGCGAATTTGAAGAAAAATTGGAAGGATATTAAATATTCTCTGAAAAAATAAAGTAATGGAGGAAAGTAATTGGTTCTTAGGCATCTTAAATCTAAGCAACATGGCCGTAGTATGCTAGAGATGCTAGCAGTATTGGCAATCATAGGTGTATTAAGCATAACAGCATTAGTAGGTTTTACCTATGCGATGAACAAGCATCGAGCGAATGAGACAATATACGATGTGATGCTGCGCGGGACGAATGTTCCGATGATAGATGAGAACTATTATAGTAAACCCTCAGGATATGAGTTTTTATTTCCCGGTTTAGGACAGAATAGTGGTCGTCAAGGAGTATACTATCCCATGTCGACGAAGAAGGATAGCGGCAGTTCATATTATGTAGACGCGACCGGGGTTAGTTATCGCGTATGTGAACTCATCTTAAAGATGGAGCCGACGGACATAGACCAGATAGTAGTGAATAATTCCGTTTATCAAGGGGACAGTGATATATGCGGAA
>CASECI010000008.1 GCA_949286465.1 uncultured Alphaproteobacteria bacterium
AAGGCATTCTTGCCCTTAAAGACGCAACATTCCATGAAATTATTTTTTGCATGACAAACCTTTTTTATTTAATTATACTTACATCTATGAAACAGTATATTTCTTTTATTTTATATGTCACTTTATTTTTTTATAGCTCTCAAATCATGACAGCTCACGCTGCTTCTTGTAGCTCATTTAAACGACCTGTAACCGTTCGTGTTAATATTAATCCTGGAATAGTTAAATACAATAACTCTCTTTCAAATTCGCAATTCCCGAGTAAACCATATGATACAACTATGGGACTAACAGTTGCTCAATTAACAGTAAATATGCAAGCACGCTCTTTCGTTCGGGAAGACTCTTCGGGGGCTTGTATTGGACTAGATGAACTAACAGTCAATATAGGTTTTCCACAAATCGATGTCTATATTGATAAAAAATACAGGCCCGGCACTTGCCCTTATAATGTTATTAAAGAACACGAAAATTATCATGTCCGCGTTCAACAAGAAGGACTTACTTTTTTTGGTCCTAAAATTAAAGAAGCCTTTAATATTGCAGCAAATAAAATTGAGCCTCGCTCTTTGAGCTCTCCTAGTCAAGCACAAAATGTTCTCAATCAAATGGTTGCTGAAGTAAAAAAAGATGTAGATCCTCTTATTAAATATATTGAAAAAAGACTTCGAGAAGAAAATGAAGTAATTGATACGGATCAATCCTATCGAGAAACAACAAAAAAATGTAAAAAATGGTAATGAACTATCATGCCTGTTTTAGTAAAAAATAATTTACCAGTTATAGAAAAATTAGAACAAGAAGGGCTTTTCGTGATGAAGCCTAAAAGAGCAACAACTCAAGATATACGACCTCTTCGAATTGCCTTAGCAAACTTGATGCCATCTAAAATTTCAACAGAACTGCAATTTTTAAGACTGTTATCAAATAGCCCTCTTCAAATAGAAATAACTTTACTTAAAATGGATTCTCATACATCCAAACACACTGATATTGATTATTTAAAACAATTTTATGTTTCTCCTAAACAAATAGAAAATCAGCTCTTCGATGGTATGATTATCACTGGAGCTCCTGTCGAAACTATGAACTTTGAAGAGGTCGATTATTGGCCTGAAATTTGTGAGTTAATGAAATATACACGTTCTCATGTTTTCTCAACGATGTACATTTGTTGGGGAGCTCAAGCCGGATTATACTATCATTACGGCATTCAAAAACACCTCTTGCCTAAAAAATGCTTTGGTGTTTTTGCTCACACACCTCATGAGCCTCACCATTTACTTTTAAAAGGAGCAGACAGCCAAGTATTCGTTCCTCATTCTCGACATACAGGCTGGAAAATAAAAGATATCGAAAATACGCCAGACCTTCATATTGCTCTTGATGCCAAAGAAGCCGGAGCTTGTATCGTAATGGCTCATGAAGCACGCCAAATTTTTATCTCTGGCCATTTTGAATATGATGCAGATACTTTAGCAAATGAATATTTCAGAGACTTAAAAAAAGGCATGGATATTCAAATGCCAAAACACTACTTCAAAGATAACAATCCAGAAAAAGGATCTTATTTCAACTGGAGAGCTCACGCTAATTTAGTTTTCTCTAATTGGCTAAATTATATCGTCTATCAAAGAACACCTTATGACCTAAATAAATTAACGCCAATATAAAAATAGACGCAACACTTGCATCAAAATGGTGCCGCTGGCGTGACTCGAACACGCGACTTACTGATTACGAATCAGTTACTCTACCAACTGAGTTACAGCGGCGTTGTCATTTTTTTATCCGATTTCAAATAAAAAATCAATAAAAATATAATCTCAATCCTTATTTATTCTTGTCAAAGCATTGAGAACACCATGCAGTGTACGTATTTCTTGGGCTGTTAAAGAGGCTCTTGTAAAGATATTATTGAGGTTTCTTAACATGCGAGGTTTTTTATCAGATATACGAAAATAATCCCCTTTTTCAAGCAATTCTTCCAGATGTTTCAAAAACATATCAATCTCTGATTTTGTTGCCAATACCTCTTTTTCTTTTTCTATTACAAATTCCTTTGATAATAGCTCCTTAAAACATTCATATCCGACTAATAACACAGCTTGAGACAAATTAAGTGATGTATGTTCCGGATTTAATGGTATCTCTATAATCGCGTTTGCTTGTGCAACTTCATCATTCTCTAAACCAGTCCGCTCTGGCCCAAATAAAATACCTGTCTTTAAACCTTTGCTGATATATTGTGCCAAACAACTTGTTGCAGTTTGTGCTGTATAAACAGGTTTTACCATATCTCTACTTCTTGCTGTTGTTGCAAAAACAAAAGATAAATCTGCCATTGCCTCTTCTAATGTTTCGTATAAATGAGCTCTTAATAAAATTTCTTCTGCTCCTGAGGCTGCTCTGATAGCTTTCTCACATGTTGGATTATCTCTAGGTGCAACTATTCTCATTTGATATAATCCACAATTCATCATTGCCCGTGCAGCCATTCCTATATTCTCTGCCATTTGTGGGCGAACTAATATAAAAACAGGGGCATTTGCCCCTCTTAAATGAGTAGAGACATCTTTCTCATTGAGAAACATTTACTTCACCTTCTAGAGCTACATTGGTTAAATCATAGTTAACACCTGGAATAGCCTTTTGAGTATCTTCTTGCGCTTGCCGCTTCCATAAATCCTGATATTCTTGAACATCCATACCCATCTTATCTGTAAATTGCTTGTTCATCCGATCAATTTGTTTTTTTTGATTTGTTAACGTATTTTCATCAATGTCTGAAGCTTCAAAAGAAGAAATCATCTGAGCAACAACAGCCTGTGGATTTTCATTAATTTCTTGCGTTAATTGAGCTGTATCATCTGCTTTAAAATTAAATCTAATAGGTGTTTGACTATTTAACTTTTCTTGTTCTTCTTTCTTTTTTTCTGGATCATCATCCAACTCTTCTAAAGCTTCCTCATGAGCTTTTTCGATTGCATTATCTAACCCCCTCATGACAGAATACATACGTTTTGCAAGTAGAGGATCTTTAAAAGCTGGTCGCTTTTGAATATATTCCAGAACAATCTTATCTTTATCCTTTTCTGGAGAAAGATTTATATCAGCTTGAGAGATATCCTGTTTTTCTTCTTCAATGACAGGCTCAGATTGAATCTCTTGCGTTCCAGCCATTTTCAGACGCTGAACATCTATTCCCTGAGCTGAAAGAGTTAGCGACAGAAAAGAAAAGAAAAGCATATATGATAAAATTTTCACTTTTATCACCTATTGACCATTTATAACTTTAAAAGAAGTATCAACAAAGTTTTCTAAAGACAGTCCAGTTTTTCTTTCAATAAACTCTTTAAAGTCATGAGACATCTTCAAAATAGGACTTTGAGAACCACCGGAAGATTCTAGTTCTTGCAAAGCTTGCATATACTTTCTTTGATACCAAGCTGGTGCATTATTAATGTATGTATCGTATTCTTTCGGAATTTTATAGCCAACTTTCCGTAAGTGATTTGTCATCAAGAGAATATTTGCTTTATTAACTTCAGGAGCAATCATCTCTTGTCCGTATGCTTTACCGAAAGTAGTTGCCTCACCAGTATATTGAGTTCTATCAATTTTATAAGAATCTAGTTCACCTGGGTTATCTCCGATACCTTGACGAGTTCTAACAGCAGTTCCCTCGCGGACATTCAAGATTTCAGAAGTATTATAGACACGATCATCTACTGGAGATCGATTTGCCCAAGGATCAGCAGGTAAATCAGATGCTAAAACAGGACTTGTTAAACATAACCCTAGACATAAAGCTAACAAACGCATTATTTTCCCCTTCTTAAATAAGTTTATAGTTTATTATATCAGTTTTTTTATATAATTAAAACCTTTTTATTTATAATGCTTTTTTTGTTGAAAGAAAAAGATAATCCCTAAAGGCAACATGATGACATAAATTAAACCAACAATGCTGGCAAAAGCCCAAAAGTTTTTAAACATAAAAGTAACGAAAGAGGCTAATAACGCAAGCATAATGACAGTAGCTATCTGCCGATACGCTGGTTTTAATTTAGGCATATGAACTTTTTTAAAACAAGGTGTAGGAATCCGACTTGCCATTAATACGGCACTTGTTAACATAAAAAAGCTGACAAGATACTCATTTCTAAAGAGATCATCTTTTGTCCACAGATAAAAGACAAGAGGTAATAAACCTAAATAAGCACCACCAGGAGCAGGTAATCCCATAAAAAAATGCGTCCAGTAAGCTGGCTGAGGCTCTTCATCTAGCATCGTATTAAAACGAGCTAATCTCAAAGCACAACACATAGCAAAGAACAAAACAATCATCCAAGGAACCCCAACAGCCAAAGGATCTTTAACTCCTTCTGCAACAGCTGTCGCACGAATAGCTGGATCCATTGTCCATTGATATAGTAAGAAACCTGGAGCTACTCCAAAGCTTACAAGATCTGATAAAGAATCTAATTCGGCTCCAAATCGAGAAGATGTATTAAGCATACGAGCGACACGCCCGTCTAATGCATCAAAAACAGCTGCCAACGCTATACAGGCAACCGCCGCTCCCCAATTACTCCAAAAGGCAAATTGCATAGATGACACGCCACAAGCAAGAGCTAACATTGTTACCATATTGGGAAACATAGGGCGGATAGGAATCTCTTTGATATCTTCATTTCTCATAGCTCGTTTTTGACCTTTCATTGTTTTTCTCCTCTTATTGCTTCTTGTTGGCCCTTTAAATCTGCTAGAACTGTTTCTCCTGCAACGGCTACTTGACCTAAAACAACTTTAGGAACAATGCCTTTTGGCAAGTAAACATCTAAACGGCTTCCAAAACGAATCAGACCAAATCTTTCACCGGCTATTAAAGAATCTCCTTCTTTTACAAAAGAAACAATACGACGAGCAACTAATCCTGCTATTTGAACAAAGCCAACTTTTATTCCATTTTTCGTAATAACACTATATTCTTCTCTTTCATTATCTTCGCTGTCTTTATCTTGAACACTTATAAATTTGCCTGGTCTGTAATTTATTTTATGAATTGTACCAGAGACTGGACATCTATTAACATGTACATTAAAAACACTCATAAATATACTAATGCGTATCAAGGGGTCTGTACCCATATCTATTTCTGAGGGAGGAACTTTCTCAACTATATTACTGACAATCCCATCGGCCGGAGCAATAATTAAGCTTTCTCCTTGCGGTGTTACACGCTCTGGGTTGCGGAAAAAATAAAACGTAAAAATAGTTAAAAGCAAGCTCAAATATCCTAGCCAACTAAATAAGAAAAATACTTGCCCCATCATAAACAGCAATATTGTTGCTATACCAAAACAAAAAATAAAAGGATATCCTTCTTTATGAACGGGAGGTAAAATATATCTTTTCCATGATAAATCAACTGTAGGATCTTCGTTTTTTGAATTCATTGATAACTCCTTTGATAACAATTTGCTTTAATTTATAGCAAACTTTCAGAAGAATCAAAACTTTTTTTATCTCTATATATAAAATGATTGTAGACAAAACTTTATTTTTATGGCATATATATGTCTCATTCATGATAAGTCCCTATCGTCTAGAGGCCTAGGACACTGCCCTCTCACGGCAATAACGCGGGTTCGACTCCCGCTAGGGACGCCAAAATAATCTGAATATTGATTCTATTAAAATAGAAATTTCTTGGAATACTAAAAAGATATTTTCAGTGTGTTTTCAACAACACCGGGTAAAACATCGTAAACAGAACACCCCATTATTTCTTCAAAATGAGATTTAATTTCATAAATTCTTTTCCAGCGAGGGACTGTTACAGGAAATGTTCCATATCTCAATGCAATGTCTACGAATCTCTTTTCCACAATACAGAAACCAGTTGGTAATGCTAACTTATCACATAATTGAACGAGTAAATCATAATCATCATATGTAACTTCTTCAACAAACTGCTTAATGAAATTGTGTTCTTCACGAGTAATATCAAATTTTCCTATCAGCGTATTAATGTCCTTAATGATAAAGGCATGAGTAATACATATTTGAGCAGCTTTTTCCCAACCATACTTCATACAGTATCTGTATCCATCTATCAAATGCTTCTCACTCGTTACACCAACATAACGTCCTATATCATGCATCAACCCCAAAATATACGCCTGTGTAGGATCTAAATGAGGACATTTTTGTGCTATATTACGACACGCTTGGGCGACATATTCTGAATGTGCTGTCCATGGACCAGGATTAGAGCGCCCTGCTTTTTGCAACTCTGCTTGTGCACGCTTTATGTCTAAAATTTCTTCCGACATGAAAAACCTTTCTTGTTTGTCATAGAATATATAAAATTATAAATGATTTGTAAATAAAAAAAACTCTTACTTTTAAACATCTAACTTCTTTACATTTCTTCAAAAAAGAATTAGTATACAAAAAACTAACCAAAAACAATAAAAGCTTTTACCTTATGAATGAACCGAATCTATCTGATGGAAAACGATATCTATCTATTTATCATATGAGTTTTCTTTTTTCTAACTTTAAAGAAAAATTACAAATTGCTCAGAATTTAAAATTACACACTTTCACATTAAGAGAAATTCCCCTTCTCTTAAAAGCCGGCATCGATGTTTTTTATGCTTCTTATTTTCTTGTCCTTCACAGATTTGGTTCTCAATGGGAAAAAGCTATTCAGGATTTATATGAAAATAAACCTATTCCCTCTTTATCTCGTCAGATTCTTAATATTATGATTGATGTCTGCTCTCAAGATTTTAAACGATTTCATTACATGATGATGAACACATCTATTTATGGCGTTTGTGCCACCAAAAATGACCCGACTTTTATTCGTAAAATAATCAGCGTTTATAAAAATCATTCTCAGGAGCTATTTGAATTATTAGCTTCGTATCAGTGTGTTTTCTCTTCTTCTCAAAAAAAATTCGACTCTATCCCCCTTTTCTTAACTCTTGAGAAGCCTTTTATCATGCGCGCTTTCTTAGAAAACATAGATATAAATGAGCTTTTCTTTTCTACAAATGGACAAAAAATACTCAACGTTTTGTTGAGCTTCTTTATTGGTAGGCCGAACCTTATCAATGAGTTTGACTTCTTTTTAAATAAATCTTTGTTCAATAACAAAATAATAAATAATAAAAATAAACAATTTCTTTTTGAGGACTGTTTGACTCTTTGGAAAAATTTAATAGAAGAATGTCTTATTTATTCCCAAAAGAATATTTCCCCTGATGCAACAAGTAATATAGCTAAATCTTCTTTCAAAGGATTTTTTATCTTATCAAAGTTTGCTCAAAAGTATCATTATGCGGATTTATTACAAAACTTTTTTACTAATTTCTTTGAAATAACTTTACTAAACCTAGGAATTCAAAATCTTTCTCCACTTGAACTTACTCCATTCTTCGAGATTATGTGTCCCAAAAATCTTGATATATACAAAATCTCACCTCAAAAGAAAAAGACTCTCTTTAGATTACTTTCTTTGACTTATACTGTGAACAATCAGAAAATTCCTTTAATCCTTTTTTTATCACAAAACCAGATTATTACTGAGCACAAAGCCATTTCATTATTCAAACTTAATCAATCATGCTTAAAAGAAACTATATCTAGTTCTTATATTGACATTTTTGATCAAGCTTACTTTAATTATCTTTTCTCTCACACCGACAAAACAAAAGCCATCTTCAATATCGATCAAAACTATGATTATTTTATAGAGGGATTCAAAGCTCAACCAGAACACATGTGCTATCTTTTGAAGAAATTTAATATCCTTTCTTATTGGATTCTACAAGATAAAATGGAACCTATATACAAAATAAAAAAAGCATTATTTCTATCTCATAATGCTTTTTATAATCTTTTTCTAGATAAAGATGAAAAAGGAAATACGCCTCTACATTATGCTTGCTCGAAAAACAAAATCGATATTTTAAATTTATTTATTAACTTACCCGAAAATTACCTCACTGATGCTTTTTTGATAGCAAACCAAAAAGGCTTAACTCCTTTGGAGATCTCTACTCCTGAAGTTAAAAATTGGTTTCGGAAAAATTTATTTCTATTTATTCCCCTTTTAGATAAAAATGACGAGAATCAAGTTTTACCTAATTTAAAAAATAAGCCCGAAAATTCTGCTTTACTGACAAAGCCACTTCCACAATCAAATCGTCAAATAAAAATGCTTCCGTCTTTTAAAGCAGAATTCTATAAAATCAAAAAAAAGTATCCTCTTATTTATCAAAAATCTACTACATTTATCAAAAGTTTAAAAGAAATAGAAAACATCCAGCCTATTCTAAATTCAGACTGGAAAAAAGGATATGAAATGTTTGCTCACCCCATTGGAGGAGGCCATTGTAATTTTAGGCTTGCTTATTTAATTGAAGGCAACACAATTATTTTAACAAAAATTAGTCGACGAGATCATATTTATACAGAACTCCTTCAAAATGGAGATGATTTAAGAAAAAGAGCTCATATCTGTTTTCAAAATACTCTTCTTAACAAAAAAATACTTGACAATTGTAAGCAAAACGATTAAAAATCCTATTCGTTCTCTGGCGGATGTAGCTCAGTTGGTTAGAGCGCTGGTTTGTGGTACCAGATGTCGTGAGTTCGAGTCTCATCTTCCGCCCCATAAAACACTCCTTTCATGGAGTGTTTTTTTATGAAACGAAAGAACCGCTTAAAATCTGAGGAAACACCACACAAAAATTATCTGCTCAGTAATCTTATCTGAAAGGCCTCCATAATATCTTAGCAAGCAAGAAAATGATATATCGTCTACGCTATAAAAGTTGCCCATTCAAAAAATGTTTTTAAAAAAATATTGTCCTCTTTTAATGAGCTTATACCTTAAATCAAGTCTATACTTATTATGCAAAACAATGATAAAAATAAATTTATTATTTTAAGAATTCTTCATTAAAAAGAAAATTGAACAAAAACCTTGTATCCTGTACCTTGCTCTGGGCTATAAGAAGGATAAGATTGAATAGATAAAGATTGGGCCATCGTCGAATCTTTATCATCTAACAACCAGTCAGCAACTTCTGTAATAGGATCCATTAATAAAAGAGCGCTTTTCCCTAAAAATTTTGAATTCCATAGCTGATAATCATTCTCAATAATATTCCTCTTTGCAATATAAAACCCCTCACCTACTAAAGCACCTGCAACTGGAGTTACTATCAAATCTTGAATAGACGGTATCTCCGCAAAAGATTCTATACCACATTCCCAAAAGAAA
>CASECI010000009.1 GCA_949286465.1 uncultured Alphaproteobacteria bacterium
CGAGCATCGAATACAGGCCATCATCTGGGGCATTATGCACGGGTTTCTGTATTCCGGGCGGTGCGGTACCTTTTTTGATAAACAGTTCAAAATAATAAAGGAGGAAGAATGAAATTTGAAGATGTATTACCGGCTTTAAAAGAGGGCAAAAAGGTTAGACGAAGCCTTTGGCCTAAAGACGAATATATTTTTAGAGTGAATAATTTAGTTTGTAATGAAAAAAACGATTATTGGTGCCCTGCCGATTTTGATAATATTTTACGTGATGACTGGGAAATCATTGAAGAACCTGAACCTGATTGGGAATACATTATCAAGAACAAATGCCTCTGCTGGTTTTGGGATGATGATGATGATGTCCCACGTATTAAATATTTAACAAGCTATAGAAAAAACAAAAGATATCCATTTGTCGGTTATTCAAAAAGTGATAGACCTTGTCCGTATACACACTGCCGCCCTGTCCGCAAGAATGAACTCAACTTTTATGAAGATATTCATGAAAAATCCAAAGTTCAAGTAACGGACTTGATATCGACAAGGAAATAATGTATTATGTCCGGGACACTTGAGGCCGAATTGCAACAAATCGCAAAAACAACTGTTTGTCAGGCAGACTTGGCAATGGGCGTTTTGCGTTTGCGTATGGCCTATAGATGTCTGAAAGAGATGCACAATGAAATCAATCATACTGGCGCGCGTGTCCAGCAAGGAACAAGAGGAAGGATATTCGCTTCAAGCACAAGTTGGCCGTCTTACCGAATTGGCGAAACGTAAGGGCTTTGAGGTCATCAAAACTTTTGAAATCATTGAATCCTCAACGACTGGGAATCGGCGCAAGTTTCATGAAATGTTGAAGTTTTGCGAGGCTCAAAAAGAACCTATCGCTATTTGTGCTGATGCTGTTGATCGCGTTCAACGCTCCTTTAAAGAAAGCATCATATTGAATGAACTTGTCCAAAAAGGCAAAATTGAGCTTCACTTTTATATGGAAAATCTAACCATATCAGCCGCAAGCAAGACGGTGGATATTATGATGTGGGATTTTTCTGTCATGCGGGCAAAATCTTATGTTTTGGCCTTACGTGAAAATGTCATGCGTTCGATTGATTACAAAATACAATCCGGCGAATGGGTAGCCAAAGCACCCCTTGGATACGAAAATTACCGAAATGAGAACGGTAAAAGTGACATTCGTATTGTGCCGGATGTCGCTTACAAAGTAAAAAAGCTGTTCGAAATATATGCGATAGGAAAACTTTCCTTGAAAGAATTAGCAATAGAGGCTGATAAAATAGGCTTAAAAAGCTCCGGTGGAAAGAAATTACAGGAACAGACTATCCATAAAATAATTAAAAATCCGTTTTATTATGGAGAGATGGAAGTCAAAGGGAAGATATATCCGCATAAATATGAGCCGCTTCTCTCAAAAGATTTATGGGATAGGTGCCAGGCTGTCCGAACCGGGGCAAATAAAAAGCCCTACAAATACGCCGATAAACCGTTTTTGTTTCGTGGCCTTATAAGATGTGTGAACAGTGGCAAAATATGCACTACAGACCAAAAGAAAGGCAAGTATAATTATATTATGTATTGGGACGCGGCCGGGAAAAAGAAATGGGTGCGCGAAGAAGTCATTGAAAATACCGTTGCCGATATTTTAGATACCATCGTTATTCCTGAAAAAGTGATTTTTGCGCTTGAAAAAGACATGAAACAACACAAAGAGCAAGAAGTCGCCTATCGCGAATCGGAAATAAGGAATATACAAAGAGAGCTTGCTACCGCTCGAACGCGTATAGATAACCTGTTTAACCTTTATGTTGATGGAAAAATCGATGATGATATGTATCAAGCCAAGATGCCAGAGTTGAAAGCGACTGTCGCACGTCTTGAAAACAACATCAAAGCACACCAAAAGGCTGATGATGCCTTTAATGAAACAGTCATTTGTTTAATGAAGATTGCCAACAAAGTCGGGACATATTTTAGACAAAGTTCGAATCTTGAGCATCGGCGCACGATTTTAAAAACAATCATTCGAACTTTGGAAATAAATAACGGGAAAGTAGGCTATTCCTTACATTTCCCGTTTTCTGAAATGCAAAATTGCACTTCTCAACAACTTTGGCGACCCCAGAGGGAGTCGAACCCTCGTTACCGCCGTGAAAGGGCGATGTCCTAGGCCTCTAGACGATGGGGTCATCGCAGTGCCTTTTTGAAAACACGCTTATGTATACATGTATTTTAAAAAAAATTCAAGCACTTTTTTATAAAATATTTTCTTTTTTTTATTTCTAAAGAAAATGAACATCTATATAAACATCATTTTTACTGTGTTAGAAGAGAAAAATTTTTATCATTCAATAAGTAAGAATACAGATAATTTAATCTAATAAAATACCCATAATTGCTCCTATAAAAATAAAAAATATAGGATGAATTTTAAAACGAAAAACAAGGATTAAATAACATATAAATAAAAATAATTGTATTCCAAAAGATTTCCCCATTGGTAGTTGATAAACAATCATTTCTAAAAGGACACATAAAAATGAAAAAATCATAGCTGCTACGGCTGGCCGTAAGCCATAAAAGGCAGAAGAAATAAGAGAGTTAGATTTAAATTTTTCAAGAACTTTGCTGATTAAAATAATAATGATGAGAGACGGCAAAACCAAACCCGTTGTAGCAATAACTCCTCCTAAGCTTCCTGCGGCTTTTATCCCGGCATAAGTTGCCATATTAACCCCCAAAGGACCTGGTGTTGATTCTGAAACCGCTATCATATTCGTTAAATCTTCGACACTGAACCAAGAAAATTTCTCAGTTAATTGAAATAAAAAAGGAATAGTTGCCAATCCGCCACCGATTGCAAATAATCCAATCTTAAAGAATTCTATAAAAAGTGTTAAATATATCATGATTTATTCTTTTTCCATTTAATAAGTAATATTCCTAATATGGCGGAAGAGATAACAATAATTAATGGGGAAATAGAAAAATAAAAAGTTGCGGCAAAAGATAATATAAGGATAAACAGTGTCCAATAATCAATAACACTTTTTTGTATTAACTTTAAAATAGTTGGCATTAATAAAGCAGCAATCATTAATCGTATACCAGAAAAGGCATGCTGAACATATGTATTTTCCCAAATATACGCCAATCCATAAGCTAAGGAAGAGATAATTAAAATCGAAGGAAGAACAACGCCTACCATTGTACAAAGGGCGCCTGGAATTCCTTTTATACGATAGCCAACGAATGTTGAAACATTTATTGCTATAATTCCTGGAGTTACTTGCCCTATTGCATAATAATCAAGAAGTTCATCATCAGATGCCCACCCCTTAGAGACGACTTCCCTTTGTAGAAGAGGCAACATAGCATATCCCCCTCCAAAGGTGAATAACCCTACTTTGAAAAAAGACCAAAAAAGATTAAAATACATACACATAATCAATCCTTTCTCTTTTTCTATCAAAAGACGATATAAAAATCAATAGCGAATTCTTTTTTCTCTTAAAACAGAAAATTTCAATTAAGAAGCTAGACACGCATCATGAATAAACAATTGAACTTTATTTTTACCATTCCAAGTGTCTAGTCTCAAACTTCCGGCAAAGTGGAAAAGTTGTTCTGGTTTATGAGATAGTAAAATATGTCCCATCTCTGTATCCTTAGAGCGGAATGAAACCGCATCCAAATGTCCTCCATTTCTACCAGAAAGCTTACAAATAATATGCCCATTATTTGTTAGGATTGTCTTTTTTATCTTGACATCATGAATGACAAATCTAGGCTCTGGATTTCCTTCACCATATGGTTCAAGTTGTTGTAATTTATCTAACAAATCAACATGAACAGCAAGTATATCTAGGATACCATCTACTTCTAAAATATTCGATGTATCCTCTAAATGAAGCATTTTTGGCTCTATAAATGATTTTAAGAAAGCTTCAAATTCATCAATCTTATTCTTATTTAATGAAAATCCTGCAGCCATAGGATGCCCTCCTCCACGTGCAAGAATACCCTTATTCAAAGCTTCTATAACTAACGCTCCTAAATCAATCCCAGGAATAGAGCGGCTAGATCCTTTAACATCATCTCCCTCTATTGACAGAACAAATGACGGTAAATTATATTTTTCTTTTAATCGACCCGCCACTATACCGACGACACCTTGATGCCAGTTATTTCCTTTAACTAAAATAAAAGGAAGCCCCTTTTCAAGAGAGGTTTCTGCTTGAAGAATAGCACTTTCAAGAACATCCGTCTCTATATTTCTTCTTAGAATATTAAGTTCTTCTAACTCAGAGGCTAACTGAATTGCTTCTGTCTCATCAAAAGTCGATAGAAGTTTCATTCCTAAATCAGATTTGCCAACACGCCCTCCAGCATTTACACGAGGACCCAAAATATAACCTAAATGGTAAGCTCCTATTTTTTCTGAGATTTTTGCTATATCAGAAAGAGCCGTTAACCCGATATTTTTTCTATTAGCAATTTGTTTTATTCCTGTTTTTACAAACAATCTATTTACGCCTCTTAACGGAACGACATCACATACAGTTCCAAAAGCAACTAAATCAAGCCATTGTTTTAGATCTGGTTCTTGTTTATCTTTATAAAATCCTCGTTCTCTAAGAGTTCTATTCAAAGCAACAACTGTTAGAAAAACAACTCCGACAGCGGCTAAAGAATGACATGGATGATCTTTTGGTTCATCTAGCCGTTTCGGATTAACAACAGCATACGCATTTGGTAATTTCTTTTCTGGCTCATGATGATCTAATATAATAACATCTAAGCCAAGGTTCGTCCCAAAATCAATAGGTTCAAAAGCTGTCATTCCACAGTCAACAGTAACAACTAAGCGAATTTTATCATCATAAAATTTCTGCATTTCTTTAGCATTAGGGCCATAACCATCATCTCTATCGGGGATAAAAACACGCGTTTTAATATGAATGCTTTTTAGAAAAAGCTTTAAAAGTGCACTTGAAGTTGCTCCATCTACGTCATAATCTCCCATGATACCTATTTTTTCATTTCTGATAATAGAATCTGCAATTCGGTCTACTGCCTTTTGCATATCTTTTAATAAGCAAGGTTCAGGAAGCTGCCTTTTAAGCGTTGGATTAAGAAAAGCATCAATTAAATGAGAATCAACATGGCGCGCAACAAGTATACGAGCTAGGATTTCAGGAAGATCATACTTTTGCATTAACATTTCTATTGTTTTCTCATCATTTTCCCGATATACCCAAGAACGATGAGATAAAGAATCCTCTACACCTAACACAAACATAACTGATTTCCTTTCGTACTGACCCCTTTATCATAACTCTCATTATTTACAAATAGCAAGTTCTTTTAAAAAATATTGCACTTGGCATAAAACGAGGCTAAGATAAGCTAACCAAAAGGAGGTATACTATGTATATTGATTTTATTGCGGATTATGGTGAATCTACAGGTCATGAAGATTTAGCATTTTCAGAGGTTTCTCTTAAACTTTGTGAAGAATTTAGCATAAAAAATATGCCTTTTCCTATGGTACGCCCACTGTCCGTTCGTCCATTTAATACAATTGAAACAGGATTTGTCGTTGCACAATTAGCTTTTAATTCTAAATTAGGAAGAAATCATCTTATTTACCATAATACGGCTCCACGTAAAGACGCTTTGGAAGCGCGAGAAAAAAATGCTGGCGAATTCTTAGCTGTTACTGAATTACCAAATAAAGTTCGTATTATTGGTGTTTATGGAGGATATACATTTTCTTTTATAAAAGGGAATGCTCCTATTTATAAAGTTAAATGTGCTACAGATGGTTCTCAATTTAGATCTCGAGATGTCTTCCCGCCCTGTGTCGCAAGTTTAGCCCTTCATTCAGGGCAACCTTTAAATTCATGGGAGTTATTAGGCGACGAAGTCAAAGACATTCCTGACATCCCAGAAAACATTGTTTTAAGTATAGATGGATATGGAAATATTAAAACAAATATTACTTCTTGCCCTCATATTCAAAAAATTTCCTTAAATAACATAACCCACTCTATTAAAACTGGGAATGGTATTTTTTCTGTACCCGATGGACAAATGATTTTTGCTCCTGGCTCTTCAGGCTGGAATAACAAAACATTCGGAGAAATTTGCTTAAGAGGCGGATCCGCAGCAGCTGTTTTCAATTTTCCACAACCAGGACAGAAAATTACGTTTTAAAAAAAGAGCCAGTTTCTTCTGGCTCTTTTTTTTATCTTTCTCTTTGTTGGAGTCTTTTTTTGAGCTGTTCTTGCTCTGCCCTATCTCGTCTAATAACCTTTTGGACTTCTTTTGATCCAGTTTTAAGAAGCTGATCTATTGTTTTTTGATCTTTCTCTTCTATTGCTCTATAATAGGTTGCAAAATCGATGAGCTTCTCTTCCTGATAAATCTTTTTCATATTATCTGTAGAATACTTATAAATAAGTTTAAGGTTTTCTACTTGAGCGGTTCCAGCCATGTACAATAAAGTTTCTTTAATATTTACGCCTTTTTCTTCTAACTCAGGAAGCATTTTACCATGGCCTTTTCTAATCATATAAGATAGTATGAATCCAGTTTCAGCTTCTCTCTCTACTAAGAAATTATTTAAATATGTTAACGTTAATCCCATTCCATGAGCATTCGTCCCTGAAATAATATTACGATCAGAACGACGCTTTAATATATCGGCTAACAAACTTGAATCATTATTTTCAATCATTTCTTGAATATGTAAACTCGTTACGCGAACCGTTCCATTTTCATCAATTTTATCCGCACAAGAACGATGGCCATTCTTCACAGCTAATAAATATGCCTCTGTATCATAACGAGGCGAAATTTCCTGTTCTTGCAAGAAATCAATGACTTCTTCTTTCCCCTTTTCTGCTGCACGCATCATTGCATTAAATGGAGTATCTTTTCCCTCAGAGTAAAAACGAGCGTTTAGTAACTTCGGATAGAACATAAGATATTCTTCTAACTCGTCAATTTTTCCATTATCAATAGCGTTAATGAAACCTTTTTTAATTTTCTCTTTATCTGTTGTCATTTCTACCATTTTGTTCCCTTTCTTAAAATAATGTTTTATTTTAAGTTAAAAAAAATATTTTGTCAAGTATTTTGTTTTTATTAAAAAATAGAATAAAATAGGTAAAATAATACAGAAAAATAAAAGCTCCTTAAAGGAGCTTTTATCTAATCTTTTGCATCAGCTGCAACTTGCATTTTAACAATAATATCAGGATTAGTAACCATCCCGTTCATTTGAGGATTGCCCTTTTTAATCATATCAACATACTCCATACCCTCAATAACTTTTCCAAAAGCAGTATACTGACCGTCTAAGAACGTTGCATCATCAAAGCAAATAAAGAACTGACTATCCGCACTATCCGGATCAGAAGCACGAGCCATAGAAACCGTCCCTCGAATATGAGGCGTATTATTAAACTCAGCCTTTAACTTTTTTCCACTTCCTCCTGTTCCATTGCCAAGAGGATCTCCTGTTTGAGCCATGAAACCATCAATGACACGATGGAATTTCAAACCATCATAGAAACCTTGTCGTGTTAATTCTTTAATACGAGCGACATGATTAGGGGCGACATCTGGTAATAATTCTATAACTACTCGACCGTAATCTAAGTCCATATACAATGTGTTTTCTTTATCCATAGCATAACCTCCTGTCGTTAATAATAAAAAACCTAAAAGAAAACTAAATACTTTCTTCATTCGTATTTTCTCCTTTACTATCCGTGTTATTATTCTCTTGAGGATTATTCACATCATCAGCTGTATTATCAGTCTCTTCTTCATAATCTTTAACGGCTGAAACAGAAACAACTTTTTCATCATCATTTAATCGGAATAAAATAACACCTTTTGAATTTCGACCAACAATACGAATATCAGCAACACGCATTCTAATAAGCTTACCAGCATCTGTAACCATCATCACATGTTCGTCATTCTGTACAGGCATAGAAGCAACAACTGCTGCAGGTACTTTAACTGTATCAATATTCGTAACGCCTTGAGTTCCTCGAGAGGTTATACGATATTGATAGGCACTTGAACGTTTCCCATATCCTCGTTCTGTAACAGTTAAAATAAATTGCTCTTCAGCTTCCATCTGAGAAAACTCTTCTGGAGTTAATGTAACTTCACTTGTGCTTTCAACTTCTAACGTATCTTCTGCATCATCTCCTGTCAAAGCCCTTCGCTTAGCAATAGATGCTTTTAAGTAGGCATCTCTTTTATCTATATCAGCTTTCACATGTTCCAAAACAGACATCGAAATGACTTTATCTCCGGCGGTTAATTTCATACCACGAACACCTGTAGAAGCTCTGGATTCAAAGATACGAACATCTGTTACAGGGAAGCGAACACATTTTCCACCTGCTGCAGCAAGTAAAATATCTTGGTTTTCGTTACAAATATTAACATCAACCAGTTTATCCCCCTCATCTAACTTCATAGCAATTTTTCCATTTGCCATAACATTATAGAAATCATCTAATCGATTCCGTCTGACATTCCCTGATTGAGTTGCGAACATAACGGATAAGCCTTCACAATCTTCTTGTTTTTCAGGAAGTTTTAAAACTGCTGTTATTGTTTCCCCTTGATCTAGTGGTAATAAATTGATTAAAGCTTTTCCTAAGCTCTGAGGTGTTCCTTCAGGCAAACGATAAGCTTTCATCTTATAAACCATACCAAGAGAGGAGAAGAATAAAATAGGATCATGTGTACATGCAACAAATAACTTAGACACTTGATCTTCTTCTCTTGTTGACATACCAGAGCGCCCTTTTCCGCCTCTGTTTTGAGCATGATAGGTGGAAAGAGGAACTCGCTTAATATAACCTGTATTTGTAACAGTAATAACCATATCTTCGCGAGGAATTAAGTCTTCCATATCTTGGTCAAACTCACCTTCTTCAATGGTTGTACGTCTAGGTGTTGCATATTCTTCTTTAACTGCAATAAATTCATCACGCATAATACCATAAAGACGTTCATGAGAAGCTAAGATGGATAACAAATCTCTAATTTGTTCACCTAATTCGTTTACTTCAGCGTGAATTTTATCTCTTTCTAAGCCTGTTAATCTTTGTAATTTCAGATCCAAAATCGCTTTAGCTTGAGCTTCTGATAGATAATAATGCCCTTCTATTACTTTACGATCAGGTTCATCAATTAATTGTATTAAAGGTTCTACATCAGCCGCAGGCCATTTTGTTTCCATTAATTGAGTCTTGGCAACATTTGGATCAGCCGCTGTTCTGATCATTTCAATAACCCGATCAATGTTAGCAACAGCAATAGCCAAACCAACTAATATATGAGCTTTATCACGAGCCTTATTTAATTCAAATACAGTTCGACGACGAATAACTTCTTCTCTAAAATCAATAAAGGCCTTTAAAATATCCCTCAGATTCATAATTTGAGGGCGACCATTATTCAAAGCCAATGAATTAACCGCAAAACTCGTTTGTAAAGGAGTATACTTATACAACTGATTGAGAACAACATCAGGCTGAGCATCTCTTTTTAGCTCGATAACAACACGTACACCTTGTCTATCTGACTCATCTCGTAAATCAGAAATACCGTCGATCGTTTTTTCTTTTACAAGCTCTGCGATACGTTGTATCATTGCCGCTTTATTAACTTGATATGGAATTTCTGTTACAATAATAGCTGTTTTATCTTTTTTTATCTCTTCAATGGAGCAACGACCCCGCATAATAATAGAACCGCGCCCAGTTAAAGCAGCTGTTCTTGCCCCTCCTCGACCAAGAATAATACCCCCAGTCGGAAAATCAGGACCTGGAACATATTCATATAGCTCTTCTGGAGTAATTGCTGGATTATCAATCATAGCAATACAAGCATCCAAGACTTCCCCTAAGTTATGCGGAGCTATATTTGTTGCCATACCGACAGCAATACCACCAGATCCATTAACAAGCAAATTTGGGAAGCGAGCTGGTAAAACAACAGGTTCTGCACAAGTTTCATCATAGTTTGGCCGAAAATCAACAGTATCTCGATCGATATCTTCTAAAAGCCAATGAGAGGAAGGAGCTAATCTAGCCTCGGTATAACGCATAGCAGCAGCTTTATCGCCATCCATAGAACCAAAGTTTCCTTGAGAGCTAATAAGAGGAAGCCGCATTGAGAAATCTTGAGCCATACGAACCATAGCATCATAAATAGCACTATCTCCATGAGGGTGATACTTACCCATAACATCACCAACAATACGAGCTGATTTTCTAAATGGTTTGTTGTAATCATAGCCATTTTCATACATAGAGAATAAAATACGACGATGAACAGGCTTTAAGCCATCTCGCACATCTGGCAAAGCACGAGAAACAATAACACTCATCGCATAATCTAGATAAGATTTACGCATTTCCTCTTCAACTGCTACAGGTTGAATACTTGTATCAATAGGAACACTTATATCAGTCATACGATATCACCCTTATAAGAATTATAAAAACGTTTAAATAATTTTTAATTTAAAATGGAATTTCATCATCAAAATCTGCAGAAGCAGAAGCATTGGATGTTGGTGTTGTATCCCAACCAGAATCAGGACTCATTTCTACATTTGCATCCATGCTTACAGCATCATCAGAAGCTCTTGCATCTAATAAGACGAGTTCTCCTTTGAAATGGCCGACAACGACCTCTGTTACGAATTTTTCTTGGCCGGAATTATCAGTCCACTTTCTTGTTTGCAGTGAACCTTCTACATAAACTTTTGAACCTTTATGAATAAATTTTTCAACAAAATCAGCGATATTAGGATTAAAGACAACGATTCTATGCCATTCTGTTTTTTCTTGTCTTTGACCGTTCGTATCTTTCCACACATCACTTGTAGCGATAGAGAAACTTGCTATTTTTTTTCCTGTATTTGTATGACGAATTTCAGGATCTCTACCCAAATTACCGACGAGCACTACTTTATTTACACTTCCTGCCATTTTTTCTTCCTTTATTATGTTAAATTTATATTGTTTAACATAGCTCTTTTTTACGAAAATAGGAAGTTTTTTTTATTTTTTTTTCGCTTTTTTTTACGACAAGAAACAACAATGACTTATCATAAGCAAAAAAGCCCTTTTTATGCAAAAGGGCTTTCCTGAACAACTTCATATCAAAAAAGGATATACATGAAAATAAAAGGGGAGAACCTTTCTTGATTTTTTTATCATATCAAAAGTCTAATATTTTGTCAAATGTTTTTTAGAAGATATTCTTTATGATAGTTTTTGAGCTACACAAAGCATCATCTCGATGGATTGATCTATACGTTCAGTTAATGACAAACTCTTAACTTCCTTAATAACCAAACCAGCCTTTTCTAGTAGACTTTTCACATAGTTTTCTGTAAACAAATAATAGTAAGGAGGATAAAGAAGGATATCTTTACGATTAATGGTATTTTTTCTAAAAGTAAAGACTGTATATCCACCATTTTTGAGCGCATTTTTTATCGACAGAATTTGTTCTTCTAAAGAATTTTGATAAGAAAAAACATTCCCGGCTACTATTAAATCAAATTTATTCGGATTTTGAACTAAATAAGTACTATTCTCGCTATGATAGATACTATCATAAATTTTCTTATCATATGCTTGATCTAGCATAGATGAACACAAGTCAACTCCAAAGAGACCTGCTATTTTTGCTTTACTTTTTAATACTTCACCAACAAGTCCTGTGCCGCACCCAAGATCACAAATATCTAATTCTTGTGTAGTATACAGCTCATTTATCGTTTTTTGTACTTCCTCTAACATTCCAGACTCTCCGACTTTCATAGAAAAATCGTATAAAGGAGCGTAGGACGTAAATAAAGCATCAATAGCTTGTTGGGTTAAAGGATTAAAATCAACTTTATTCTCAATCAGAGCCGAAGCTACTTGGTTTACATATTCATTTTGAGGCAGAAGTTGACGCCATATTACTGCATATTTTGCAACTTCTTTATGAGATGCTCCATTTTGAAGCAAATACATCAACGCCACTGCCATTTTTACTTGCAGGGCATCATCATTAGGATTACTTTGTATAAGAGAAAAGAAAACTTCTGTTGTTTTTTCTAAATCTCCCTGTTGAGCATACATAACGGCAATCATTTCGCCTAAATCTATACTAGTCGGATCAAGAGTATATGCTCTATGATAGGCAGACACCGCTTGTTCTGGATACCCGAGAGCAACTAATATATTTCCAGAGTATACATAAGAATCAGGGAGCTTATCATCTATTAAAATAGCACTATCACAAGCATTTAAAGCATTTATATAATCTCCTCTTTCATAAAGAAGACTTCCTAATGAAGTTCGAGCAAGAGCATCATTAGGATCTTTTGCTATTGCTTCATGATAAGCCGCTATCGCTTTATCAAATTCTCCTAATCCACGAAGAGCATTTGCTTTAAATAAATAGAATAGAGGAAAATCCTTATCTTCTTTAATATAGCGCTCAGCCTGTTTTAGTAATTCTTCGTTTTGACCTGATTCCGCTAATAAATTTAAGCGTGCGATTATCTCTTGAACATTTTTCATTTTTCTTTCCTCTTACTGACATAAACTGAGCAAAATACCGGCTGCAATTGCTGATCCAATGACTCCAGCTACATTAGGCCCCATTGCATGCATTAATAAGAAATTCTGAGGATCTGCTTCTTGTCCTAATCGATTAGAAACTCGAGCAGCCATAGGAACTGCAGAAACACCAGCCGAACCAATAAGTGGATTTATTTTTTCCTTTAAAAATAAATTCATAAATTTCGCCATAATAACACCAGAAGCGGTTCCCAAGATAAAAGCACAAACACCTAAGACAAGTATCATCAATGTTTTGGTAACAAGGAAGTTTTCTGCAACCATTTTAGAACCAACAGAAAGACCTAGAAAAATAGTTACAATATTTATCAACTCATTAGCTGCTGTTTTAGATAACCTGTCTGTTACGCCACTTTCTCTTAATAAATTACCAAACATAAGCATCCCTATTAAAGGGGTAGCTGATGGGAAAAATAAAATACAAAGTCCTAAGACAACAAGCGGAAAAATAATTTTTTCTCTCTGACTGACAGGACGTAATTGCTTCATTTGAATTTTTCTTTCTTTTTCTGTCGTCAGAAGTCTCATAACAGGCGGTTGTATAATTGGAACTAAAGCCATGTATGAGTAAGCAGCAATAGCAACTGCAGCTAACAGTTGAGGAGCTAATCTTTGTGTCAGAAATATGGATGTAGGCCCATCAGCGCCACCAATAATTCCAACAGAAGCAGCTTCTTGTAAGGTGAAATTTACAGTATCAAAATATCCTCCCAAATAAAGAGCCCCGATAACAGTTCCGAAAATACCAAACTGAGCGGCTCCTCCGAGTAAGGTTGTTTTAGGATTTGCAATAAGAGGGCCAAAATCCGTCATTGCTCCAATTCCCATAAAAATCAACAAAGGGAAAAGAGTGTTTTCTATTCCCATATGATAGAGTATCCATAATAATCCGCCCTCTTCTGTTAGACCGGCAAAAGGAATGTTAGCTAAAATACCACCAAAAGCGATGGGAACAAGTAATAAAGGCTCAAACTTCTTAGCTATCCCTAAATATAATAGGATTAAGCAAACACCTATCATAACTAATTGACCTATTCCGATAGGCATCAAAGCTCCTTCTGGAATTGTCATATTTCCAAAGAAACCATAAAGTCCAGTCTCTTGGAATAAGTTAAAAAGCTTTTCCCACATAATTTCTATCCTACCTTTGCCAAAATCTGACCTGACTGAACTTGAGTCCCTTTGCTTACCTCAATAGAAGATACAACACCGGAAACTGGCGATTTGATTTCATTTTCCATTTTCATGACTTCTAATAAAAACAAAGTTTGCCCTTTTTCCACCTTATCTCCTACAGAGCATTTTACTTGTGTAATTGTTCCAAGCATAGGAGCTTGAATGTTTTGGCCCTGTACTGCATCAGATGATACAACAGGTTTAACTGTCTGTTCACCAACTGAGAATTTATATTCTTCCCCATTGACTATCGCTGTATCATTATTGAGTTTAACATTGTAAGTCTCTCCATTTAGAGTAATCTTATAATCATTACACCCTACTTTTGTTTTTTTCTCTTTTTCTTTGTATCTTACAGCAACTTTTGCTTCGCCCTTTAAGTATGAAATTCCTTTTTCGCCACAGGTCGCTGCTATAAATATATTTTCATCCGTTATGGCTAAGTTATGTGTATTCAATAATTCTTTCGCTACTTGGATACCTTTTTTAGGGTTTTTATCATTCATCAACCGTGGAGATTCTGTCGTAGGTTCTAGTCCTAATTGTTCAGAAGCAATCTGAACAACTTCTGGATCTGGCTTTTTAGGGGTTCTTCCAAAATATCCGAGAACCATTTTTCCATAACCTTCCGCAATTTTTTTCCAAGGACCAACCATTACATTATTAAAAGCTTGCTGAAAATAAAATTGGGAAACAGGAGTTACAGAAGTTCCAAATCCACCTTTTCTAACGACTTCTTCCATTGCTTCAATGATCTCGGCATATTTATCCATAATACCGTTATCCCGTAGCATTTGAGTATTTGCTGTGAGTGCACCACCAGGCATAGGGCTCCAAGGAATACGAGGCTCAACATGAAGAGCTTCTGGAGGTAAAAAATAATCGCTCATTGCTTCTTTAAAGGCTTCTTCTACCTTCATTAAAGCATCAATATCAACTTCTAATTCATAAGGCATTCCTCTTAAAGCATGCCAAAATGTTGCAACATCTGGCTGACATGTTCCACCTGAAACCGGAGCTAATGATAAATCTACAATATCCACACCAGCTTCAACAGCTGCTAAATAACACGCAGTTCCTACTCCAGCCGTCTCATGAGAATGGAATTCTAAAGGAATATCTGAGCCAACTAATTTTCTAACTCTTTGTATAGTTTCATAAACAACAGAAGGAACTGAGGTCCCTGAAGCATCTTTAAAACAAATAGAATGAAATGGTATCTTCGCTTTTAATATTTTCTTTACTGTATCTTCATAAAAAGAAGGCGTATGCGCTCCAACACACCCAGGAGGTAAAGACATCATTGCCACACAAATTTGATGTTGAAGTCCTGCATCAACAATACACTGACCACTATAGGCTAAATTATCAGGATCATTTAAAGCATCAAAATTACGTATCATTGTTACACCATGCTTTTTAAATAAATCTGCATGGAGTTTAATGATGTCTGAACTTTGAGAATCTAACCCAACAACATTGACTCCTCTAGCCAAAGTTTGCAAATGGACATCTGGACCAACTGCCTGACGAAAAGCATCCATCACATCAAAAGCATTTTCATTACAATAGAAAAACGCTGACTGGAAAGAAGCTCCGCCACCAGACTCAAATCTTGTTACACCGGCCTCTTTCGCCATTTTAACAATAGGTAAATAATCTTTTGACAAAACTCTAGAACCATAAACAGATTGGAAACCATCTCTAAAGGCTGTACATGTAAATTGTATTTTTTTATTTTTCTTTGGCATTTTATTTCCCTTCTTGATGAAGAGCTATGGCAATAGCCGTAGCTATTTTATTAGCTTTATTATCTTTTTGTGTCAGACGAATCAAATAGGATGAAACATCAATCAAAATGGTTAACATCCATAGAAAGCCAAAAACGGCAAACATACCTATAAAGGCCATTTGCCAGCCATAACTTATAAGTCCTTGTGGTTCCATATTATCCCCTTTATCTTTTTCTTTAGTTGTAGACGATTTCTAAAGGGATTGCAAGTTTTTTATACATTTAACAACGAATGTTTTCTTTCATTCGTTGTCTCACTATTTCAATTTTTCTTGAAATAGGATCATCTGTCCATTCAACTTCTTGAACTGCTGGCTCAAGACGAGCAACAACAGGTAATATTTCCGGATCAATATCACGTTTGCAAGGAGTATATCCCATAACCATCGCTTTTATAATTGCGATTTGAGCTACTTCCAATTCTTTTTCATCTTTTTTTTGCACAGCATTTTTATAAGCCTTTGCTCGAATTTCGAAATAAGCTTTTTTCATCTGATTTCTTTCTTCAGATATTTTATATGCATTATCGACAAACTCTTCCATTTTTCCTTCCTTAAAATAAAAAAAAATCTTCCCGAAGGAAGATGCTAATTTATCTAATATATGAGAAAATGCACTACCTCGGGCTTTTATAAAAAGTCCAATAGTAGTAGGTTTAAATTAACTTTACGCATTTTCATCATATAGTGATTATGAAATACCTTTATGGTTATGTCAAGTCCTTTATTTGAAAAGATAAATTTTATAACAAACCAATTAAATTCTACAACTTCCGTTTCCGTCACAAGTTCCTGTTATTCCTTCTTTTGTTGTACAAGACGAACCAGCAGGTTTATTAACAAGAACATCACAATTCATAGAAACAGTTTCAATTTCTTGACACTCATTAGGATTTAACTTAGTACAACAATAACCTCCTGTCCCGCCCATCCATACACAAGTATCACTAGGTGAAGGGCAACAACATTCTCCATCAATACGATCAGTTACTGTTTTTGTTGCTGGAACAACATACATTTTCTGTTCATTTGTCGAAACACAACATCCTTCTGCCATTGTTCTTTCTCTGTAAACTTCTCCTTCTGCACAACAAGAATAGTGAGGAGGATCATAAGATGTTATAACACTTGTAAATTGCTCTGCTCTTTTTCCACTTTCACAACAAGTATTACTATAATAAATAAACTTATCTTCAGGACAACACGTCAAGCTCTCTGTACAGTATCCATCTCCACCTGTACTTGTTATACATTCACTTGCTGGTACTGTACAATTATTATTACATACCTCGCACCCATTTTCATCTAAGGTTGTTCCATAAAGACAGGCTGATTTATCAATTACTGGACAACATACACCATTTTCTCCACATTCTTCTGAAGCATCACAACACACGCCATTGCACCAATTTCCGCCTTGTCCTTCGCAACAAATTTGACTATTATTTTTGCTACAACAACACGTACCACTTCCGAAAATATCTCCTAACCAAACGTGACTTCCAGGGTTATCTTCATCACCACACTCATCTTTCATATATGTCATTTTACAACACACATAACTTGATTGCGCACCATTTTTACAATTTGTAGAGATGCAATAACACATTCCATTTTCTTCTACTAAATTAGTCCCCTCAGGACAAGAACTTTGTCCTGTACATGAAATAGCACATCCCCTATCACTCGTGACACAAGTGCTAGAGCAATTTCCTAAGGAACAACCTATTTCTTCACATGTTGGACAACTGCATATTCCATTTTGGCACACCTCCCCATTAGGGCACTGACTATTATCATTGCATATACAGTTTCCATTAACACAAATCTGTCCATTATCACATTTATTGTTATCGTCTTGACAGCAAGAACCTTCTACACCTGTATAACTTTGACAACCTCCACAAATAACGCCTTGACAAGCGTCACTTTCTTCTGTGCCACTGCCACTTCCCGAACCACTACCGGAACTGCTTCCAGATCCTGAACCTCCGTCACCACCTGAGCTAGTGCCACCACCGGTACCTGTCCCATTACATATCGTCCCATCACTGCCAAAACAGAACCGCATCGCTAAACCATCTGTGCTTCCGCATATATCACTGTCTCCTTGATAAACGGAATTATTCACTACTATCTGGTCTATGTCCGTCGGCTCCATCTTTAAGATGAGTTCACATACGCGATAACTGACCCCAGTCGCCTCTACATAATATGAACTGCCGCTATCCTTCTTCGTCGACATGGGATAGTATACTCCTTGACGACCACTATCCTGTCCTAAACCGGGAAATAAAAACTCATATCCTGAGGGCTTACTATAATAGTTCTCATCTATCATCGGAACATTCGT
>CASECI010000010.1 GCA_949286465.1 uncultured Alphaproteobacteria bacterium
GACATGTGGGTCACAAGTCGCTTTCCCGTATCCAGGAATATGTTTAATAACTGGCATTAGTCCCTTATGAAGCATCGTCTCAACTGCTTTGTTTGCTAAACTAGAAACAATATTAGGGTCTTCACTAAAAAGCCTTTTTCCTAAAACAGAATGGGTTTGAGAAGATGCTACATCTAAACAAGGCCAACAATCAACATTGATGCCGACATCCAACAACATATGAGCTAGTTTCTCCGCATGAGTAATAACTGCTTTCATTGCTTCATCAGGATTTTTTTCTACATACCACTCTCCATAAGTAGATGCAAATGGAAGTCCTTCCCAATAAGGAGGCCACAATCGCTGTACACGCCCGCCTTCTTGATCTACCAAGATAGGAGCATTCGGTCGATGAATAGCTCTTCTTAAATCTTCTGTTAGTGCTTTCAACTGAATAGGATCTTTAACATTTCTATCAAACAAAATAAATCCTAATGGGTTAACATCCTCAAAGAATGTTCGTTCTTTCTCAGTTAAATGTAGGCCAGATAAACCAAAAATGACAGAAGAAATAGGTTTTTCCATTTTTCTATTTTGTTAAGGTACAATCCTGTTTTCTTGCTTTTAACTTATCACATAAAGACTTAGCTTCATCCCTTGTTTTAAAAGAACCGACACGAAGTCTATAGAAAGTTCCTTTACCCTTTATCTCTGCGGCAACAATATCATGAGGCAATCCAGACAATAAAGAAGAATTAGCCTTTAAGATTTTTGGCCACGCCTTTTCAGCGCCAGCTTTAGAAGGCAAAGAAATTAATTGAACATGCCAAGTCTGACCAGCAGGCATTGATGGAGCGACCTTTGTTCCTTGAGAAGCCTTTGTAGAAGCTGGTTGAACAGGTTTCGTTTCAACAACAGGTTTCTGCGGGACAGCATCCATTTTCATTGCTTTTTGTCGTGTTGAAATGACCTCCAATTCCATTTGCTCAGCACTCTCTGGAACAAAAGTTGGGGCTCCTAAGATTTGACCTTCTTGTGTCATTACAGGAACAGGCTCAACCTCTTTCTTAACAATAACAGGCTCAACAGGTGTTTCCGCTTCTGGAAAAAGTCTTTCCACATTTGTATCCATATCATCTGAACGTAAGCGTTCATATACCATTTTATCTTGATCTGGAATCTTCATACCACCCGGCTCTGCTGGACGTTCTTTATAGGGCTCATCATTTCCTGTAATAACTGTGGGTGTTTCTTCTGTATCATCTTCTTGTCCCCAGAAGAGAGCACTCACTAATACCGCAATTAATACACCTATCAGAACGCCTATTCCTATTGCATGAAAGCGAATAGAAGAAAAAGTTTTATCTACCTCTTCCGTAGGAGGAACTGTCGTTGTGATTCTTTCTTTATATTCTGCTCGGAAATCATATGGCGTTTCAAGAGAATCCTCTTCCTCTTCAACGTCTTCTGTCGTCATATCATTTTTTAATGTGACGATATCATCTTTTTTTTCTTCATCTTCAAATAAAATCATGTTACATCTCCTTTACTGGGACAACACCAAAAACTTTCAATCCTGAAGCAATAACATTTGTTGTTGCTTGGATTAAGGCAAGACGTGCTTTTGATAGCTCTTTATTCTTTTCATCTAAGAAACGCATCTGAACATCATCTCTCCCTTTATTCCATAAAGCATGAAATGCGGAGGCTAAATCATATAAATAATAGGCGATACGATGCGGTTCATTTGCTTCCGCTGCTTGCTCAACTTGACGTGGGAAAGAAGAGAGTATCCGAATTAAAGACAGCTCTGATTCATCCTTTAACAAGGTCATATCTGCATTTAACAAATTATCTAATATATCTTTCCCGAACATTTCTTCTGCATGACGGAAAACGGAATAAGCACGTGCATGAGCATATTGAACATAGAAAACAGGATTATCTTTTGATTGTTCTTTAACTTTTACTAAATCAAAATCAAGTTGACTATCATTTTTGCGCGTCAACATAAAGAAACGAACTACGTCTTTCTCTATTTGTTCAAGTAAATCAGCGAAAGTTACGAAAGTTCCCGCTCTCTTAGACATCTTCAAAGGTTGACCATTATCAGAAAAGCTAACCATTTGAACAAGTTTTATATCCAAATCTGCTTCCCCATTTGTAACAGCTTTTACTGCAGATTTCAAACGGGTTACATATCCGGCATGATCGGCTCCAAGCACCATAATAAGCTTTTTAAAGCCTCTTTTATATTTATCATATTGATAAGCAATATCAGGTGTAAAATAGGTATAAGTTCCATCTGAACGTTTTAATGGACGATCAGCTTCATCTCCAAATTCTGTAGATTTGAAAATGGTCATCTCTTGAGGTTCCCAGTCTTCCGGAGCTTTCGCACTTTTTGGTTTTTCCAAAACACCTTGATATATAAGCCCTCTATCTTCCAAAACCTTAAGTGCTTTTTCAATGCCTCCACTTTCTCCGATAGCTCTTTCTGAAGTAAAAACGTCAAAATGAATGTCTGCTTTATCTAAATCTTTCCGTATCAAGTCCATCATCATTTTAACCGCTATATCACGGAAATATACATGACAATCTTCTTCTTTCACAGACATCCATTTATCACCATCTTTTTGAGCTATATATTGCCCGACTGGTTTTAAATATTCTCCTGGATAGTAGCCTTCTGGTATTTCCCCAATGTCCTCACCCATAGCTTCTCTGTATCGTAAATAAGCTGAACGAGCTAACTTATCAACTTGAGCCCCTCTATCATTCATATAGTATTCTCGGGTTACTTGATAACCGGCTTTTGTAAGAAGTCCTGCTAATGCATCTCCAAAAACAGCACCTCTCACATGTCCAACATGCATCGGACCTGTCGGATTAACAGAAACAAATTCGACATTAACCTTTTCGCCATGACCCATATCAGAATCGCCATAATGCTCTTTTTCTTTTAAGATTGTTTTGAGTTGCTCATACCAAAAAGCATTGGATAACTTCAAGTTAATAAATCCAGGACCTGCTATTTCCACACTTTCAATCGCTGGCAATTTTTGCAATTCTTTTACTAACAACTCTGCGAATTCCCGAGGCTTCAAAGAAACTTGACCTGCCAAAACCATCGCTGCGTTTGTCGCCGCATCTCCATGAGAAGCATCTCGAGGAGGCTCAACCGTAACACGATCTGTATTTGGCATTTTATTAATAAGTGCTTCATTAGCTAATTTTTGAACAGAATTCAAAACTTCCTTTTTCAAAAGTGTAAAAATATTCATTATTAGACCTTTCTCTTTTATTTTATAAAAGTAGCTTTTTTTCTTTGAAAACGCAACAAATTTTTATACTTTTTAAAACACTTTCCTTTACTTTTATTTCCCTTGTTGATATAAAGAGAGAAACAAAGGAGCATATATGTTTTTTTATTTTATTCCTATTCTAATTATTTTCTTTGATCAAATGACAAAATGGATGGTCATGGATAAATTACCCCTTCCCATACAAGTCACATCTTTTTTTAATATCATTCTTGCGATGAACAAAGGCGTCAGCTTCTCGATGTTCTCCTCTGAACACGCTTGGATGCCGTGGGTATTAACAGGAGTTGGAAGTTTAATAACTCTTTTCATTGCTTTTTGGTTTTTCAAAGAGAAAAAAGATGTTATTAAATTTGCTTTAGCTCTTGTTTTAGGTGGCGCTATTGGAAACATTATTGACCGTATTCGCTTTGGAGCCGTTGTTGATTTTCTGGATTTCCATGCTTTTGGATACCATTGGCCTGCTTTTAATATCGCAGATATGATGATTTGTTTTGGTGTTTTTATTATTGTACTTGAAGCTCTATTTTCAAAGGAGAAAGAAGAATGAAAAATGTCATATGTTTAATTTTATCTCTGGTACTTCTAACAGCATGCTCTGCTAAAAGTACTGTTTTTAAGGCTCCTGACGAGACGCAAGTGTCTAAACAAAAAGAACTAATATTGCCTCCTGATTGGGAATTAAGACCTCCTCAAACAACTAAACCTCAACAAGCTCAATAGGACATAAAAATGACTCTCACTTCTCAAAAAGCCTACTTAGCTTTACAAAAGCACTATTCAGAAACATCTTCTTTGCATATGCGTGATTTGTTTAAAGAAGATCCTGAAAGATTTAATAAATTTTCATTAAAATTAGATGATTTCGTTTTAGATTACTCTAAGAATAGAATTACAGATGAAACCTTACCTCTTTTAATTAACTTGGCAAATGAATGTGGTTTGAAAGATAAAATCAATGCCATGTTTTCTGGCAAACAAATTAATTTTACAGAAAATCGTTCTGTATTACACATAGCTCTTCGTAATCGGTCTAATACACCTATTTATGTTAACAACAAAGATGTTATGCCGGAAATTAATCGTGTTCTTGAAAAAATGCATCTTTTTTCAGACCAAGTTCGCAATGGGTCTTGGAAAGGAGCAACTGGCAAATCCATTACTGACATTGTTAATATTGGTATTGGAGGATCTGATTTAGGTCCCTATATGGCTACAGAAGCTCTTAAGAAATACAAAACGGAAAAACTAAATTTTCACTTCGTTTCCAATATTGATGGGACAGATATTGTTGAAAAATTAAAAAAATGTTCTCCTGAAACGACTTTATTTTTAGTTGCTTCAAAAACTTTTACAACTCAAGAGACAATGGTCAATGCTCAAACAGCTCGTACATGGTTAGTTGAAGCTCTTGGACAAGCTGCAGTTCCTCATCATTTTGTTGCTTTATCAACGAACAAAGAAGAAGTTGAAAAATTTGGCATAGATTCCAAAAACATGTTTGAGTTTTGGAGTTTCATTGGCGGAAGATATTCCATGTGGTCTGCTGTTGGATTATCTATCATGCTCGCTATCGGATATGAGGCTTTTGTCGAAATGCTTGAAGGGGCACATGAAATGGATACTCATTTCAAGGAAGCTCCTTTTGATAAAAATATGCCAGTTATCTTAGGATTGCTTGGAATTTGGTATCATGTATTTTATGGCTCAGAAACTTATGCTGTTTTACCATATGATGCTTACTTACACAGACTACCGGCTTACTTGCAACAATTAGATATGGAAAGTAATGGAAAAAGGAATGCACAAGATGGAAGTGTTATTTCTTATCCAACAGGTCCTATTTTATTTGGAGAATCAGGAACAAATGGACAGCACTCCTTTTATCAACTCATTCATCAAGGGACACATTTAATTCCATGTGATTTTATTATACCAATCAATTCTTTAAATCCAATTGGAGAACATCATGATATTCTTCTTGCCAACGCGCTAGCCCAGCCAGAAGCCCTCATGCGGGGGAAAACACCAGAAGAATTAAAAGAAGAAGGCGTGCCAGAAGCTTTAATTCCATTTAAAACATTCCCCGGCAACCGTCCAACAAATTCTATATTAATGACAAAAATGACACCTCGGAATTTAGGACGTCTCATTGCTTTATACGAACATAAAGTTTTTGTTATGGGAGTCCTTCTCAATATAGATAGCTTTGATCAATGGGGTGTAGAACTTGGTAAGATTCTGGCAAAAAAAATTCTTCCAGAATTACATGATATTGCACCAACAACGACACATGATTGTTCTACAAATGCTCTCATTAATTACATTAAAGGAATACGTGGATGAATTCCATACGTTTATTATCTCCGACTTTAGTTAATCAAATTGCTGCTGGAGAAGTCATTGAACGCCCTGCCTCTGCCTTAAAGGAACTTGTTGAAAATGCGATAGATGCCGGCGCAACACGTATCGACATTGTCATGATTGATGGCGGAAAATCCTATATGTCGGTAACAGACAATGGGAAAGGAATGAATGCAGAAGAATTAGCATTAGCTATTGAACGTCATGCAACTTCAAAATTACCCGAAGATGATTTATTTAACATTCATTACCTAGGGTTTCGTGGAGAAGCTCTTCCTTCTATAGGATCAGTTGCTCGCTTAACGATTACAAGTAAGCCTAAAAATAGTCTTGAAGGATGGTCTATTTCTGTAGAAGGAGGAATTAAACAACCTATCCGTCCAGCTGGAATCCCTGAAGGGACAAAAGTTGAAGTAAAAGATTTATTCTTTGCTACTCCAGCTCGCTTAAAATTTTTAAAATCTACTCAAACAGAACTTGGATATGCTAAGGATATTTTACATAAATTAGCAATGATGCATCCTGAAATTGCTTTTTCATTAAGTGATGACAAAAGACAAATCCTTAAATATCTCCCTTCTTCGACACTTCGAGACCGCGTTTCAAAAATCATGGGCAAAGACTTTGAAGAGAACTCCATAGAAGTTCACGGAGAACATAATGGTATTATATTGGATGGTTTTATAGGCCTTCCAACCTATACACGTTCAACAAGTACAGAACAATATCTATTTGTCAATGGTCGTTGTATAAAAGATAAAATACTTTCAGGTTGCGTGAAAGGAGCTTACCAAGGGCTTATGGGCCATGGTAGCGATGGATATCCTGTCTTAGCTCTTTTTTTAAAAGTACCTTGTCACGAAGTAGACGTCAATGTTCATCCAGCGAAATCAGAGGTTCGTTTTAAGGATGCAGCATCTATTCGGGGTTTAATTGTGGGAACATTAAAAAATGCTTTAGCTGAAGCTGGTCATAGAACATCAACTACAATCGGTATTGGTGCGTTGGGACGCAGCTCTTCAGGAATCATTCCTCATTCGCCACGCCGGTCTTTTACAACGGCTCATTTGGAAATACAAACACCACTAGAATTAAACGATTCTTATTCTGCCAATGTGATATCAACAGACTCATCCTTTACACCAGTACAAGCTTCTCAAAGCAAAAAATCTGTTGAAACAGATATGAAGGAAGATTTTCCTCCACTTGGTTTAGCCAGAGCACAGGTACATGAAACATACATCATCTCTCAAACTCCAGACAGCATTATCATCACAGATCAGCATGCTGCTCATGAACGTCTCACTTATGAAAAAATCCGAGCAGGAATAAATAACAAAATTGAACGACAATTGCTTCTTATCCCTGAAATAGTTTCTTTAACCGAAGAAGAAACAAATCGTCTTTTATCTCATAAAGAAGAACTTGAAAAAATGGGACTTCTCATTGATTCCTTTGGGTTAGACGCAATTGTCGTTCGAGAAATTCCAGCCGTTTTGGGAGACCCAGATATTCAAAAATTAATAAAAGACATTGCCGATACTTTATTAGAATATGGTGCAGCTTCAGCTCTGGAAGATCGGATTCAAGCATTATGCGCTAAAATGGCTTGTCATAGTTCTGTACGTTCGGGTCGTTCCTTAGACGCAAACGAAATGAATGCTCTTTTACGTGAAATGGAAAAATGTGGAACATCTGGACAATGCATTCATGGCCGCCCAACTTATATTGAATTAAAATTAAAAGATATTGAAAAATTATTCGGTAGATAAAAAAAGAGCCGCTTAATGCGGCTCTTTATTCTACTTATACCATCCCTCAGAAACTTCACACCAAGAGCTTGTATCATCAGGATCAACACAATTAAGTCCTCCACCTCCATCACTTACGACAAGACAACTTTCAGGACAACATCCAGAGATATAGAAAGAAGCTGCGACATCATTTTCCCCTTCGCATGCTGCGTAATGACAAACCATATCCGTACCACAAGGTGCTGGGAAAGGTTCAAATGGAATTAAATGATATCCTTTTGGCAAGCAGCCCCAAGCATCTATACCATTATTTCCTGACTTCTCATATCGTTTATATATCTGTGTTTTACAGCAATATAAAGGGTTCGTACAAGTCGAATCTATATACAAAGGACAATATGGTGTTCCTTCTCCTCCCTTACATGGATCAGAAACATCCATACAAGTTTGAATGTTATCAACCCAGAGTTTTCCGGCCTTTTCACAACAAGCTTTAGAATTCGTATCTGAGCAAATTACACACAAACCTGAAGAACAGATACCTTCTTGCAGATCATCTGTTATACACTCTGTTCCATCTGGTAAGTTACTTAACGTATCACACTCATTAACTGTCATAATCTCTTGACATTCCGTTGGGGGTTCTAAAGTAGGACAAACGCAAGCATAATCTATACATTCTTTTGGAGAGGTACATCCTGTATCATCTGTACACTCTGGAGCTATATCACACTTCGTCCCACTGTAGCCACCATTACATTCACAAACACCTTCATGACATATCCCATGTGTACCGCAATCAATTCCTTCGCATGGATCTATTACCCCAGAACCACTGCCGGAACCGCTTCCTGAACCAGAACCTCCTTCACCGCCGGAACCACTAGACCCACTACCGCCATGGCCCGTTCCATCACATATCGTCCCATCACTTCCAAAACAGAACCTCATTGCTAAACCATCATTGCTTCCACATATATCACTGTCACCTTGATAAACTGTGTTGCCTACTAATATCTGGTCTATGTCCGTCGGTTCCATCTTTAAGATCATTTCACACACACGATAACTTACCCCCGTCACTTCTACATAATATGAACGACCGCTATCCTTCTTCGTTGCCATCGCATAGTATGTCCCGTCCCCTAATCCCGCAAAATGAAACTCATACCCTGAGGGCTTACTGTAATAGTTCTCATCTATCATCGGAACATTCGTCCCGCGCAGCATCACATCGTATATTGTCGTATTTGCTCGGTTCTTATTCATCGCATAGGTAAAACCTACTAATGCCGTAATACTTAATACGCCTATGATTGCTAGTACCGCTAACATCTCTAATAGTGTTCGACCATGTTGCCAAGACACGAATACAAATTTATTGGTTTTCTTACTCATTTATACACCCCTAAGTACTGGTTAAGTAGTATAATAACCTCTATTATTTTGATGTCAATATATTTATGGTACCCAATAAACTGTCAAAACTGGTCCACCCCAAAAAGTATCAGATGCTCTATTTTCACACGCTTTGGCCATCGCATCACGCTGATTTTCTGGATTGTCAAATGTATAGCTTCCAACTTGCATCTTTTCTGCGCCGTTGGGAACTGCAGATTGGACCACTTTTTTACATACAGAATCAGGTAAATTAACTAAAGTTGCCATCATCAACCGGCGACCATCTTCATTTGCCATTCCCATACTCCAATGAGCATTATCATAAATCTTATATATTCCCATCTTACCATCTTCTCCCTTACAAAAAGAGCTCGGGATATCTGCATTATTACAGAGCAATTTATAATTTTTCGAAAATCCTGTTTGGTAATCTTGGTAAGGGCATGCTCCACTCCCCATACATTTTTCAATCATAGAAAAACGTATGTCATGATAAAACCCTTCTGTTAGCATTTGTTTACCCATATTTATTGCTAACCGAATACTGCTAACTCCTCCGATTGTTAGAGCTCCCATGATTGCTAAAACAGCCAACATTTCTAACATTGTTCGACCTTTTTCTTTATTCATTTGTTTCCCTTTACAAAATAAAAATTATCAAAAAATCAAATTCTTAATCTTCTTTAAATAACTCTATTACTATTGAAGCAATACCTTTTTATAAAAAACACCTTGACTTTTTATTCAAATACAGCAACCCTAAACAAGATTTTATTGAAAGACAAAATAATGAAAACTTTGCCTCGTATCATAAAAAAAATACACCCTTTAATTCATAGAGTCTACCTTTTCTTAAAACCGGCTTATTGGCGATTGAGAACACCAGCACAAAAAAAATTCGATCTCCGTTTACAGTATATTTTTATTGGTTGTTGTATTGGGGTCTTATTAGTTGCATCGATTATCCCTGCAGCTAATAAATTAATCTCTTATTCTATTGAAAAAAAAGAACTTATCTCTGAAAAGAAAAAAACTGATCAGGTTAAATTAGAAATTCCCAAAACACCTGAAGAACAACTCTTATTTAATATTGAAACTGGAAAAATAAAAACAACTTCTCTTACTTTAGAAAAAAATGAAACGTTATCTGGTCTTCTTAAACGAGCCGATCTTTCTATGAAAGAAGCTTTAGAAACAGCTAAAGCTCTGGAATTGGTGATCGATCTTAGAAAATTAAGACCTGGACAAGTTTTCGAACTATTCTTTAGCTCTGACAACACCTTTTACGGTCTACAAATGGAAACAAGACAAGGTGATACTGTATCTGTCTTTAAAGATAAAAATGGTCTTTTCATTCCTCAAGCGAAAGAAGGGAAAATCGTTTCAGAAATGATTAAAGTTGATGGAACAATTACAAGTAATTTTTCCTCAGATGCAGACAAAGCAGGATTACCTAAAGCGATCGCTGCACAAGTTATTCAAGCCCTAGATGGGGAAATAGATTTCAGAACTGATCTTAAAGCTGGAGAACCTTTTAGCATCATCTATGAAAAAAAAGTAACTGAAACAGGGCGAGAAGTTGGAAAAAGTATTTTACAATACGTCTCTTTAACTGCAAACAATAAAGTCTATAATCGATATTATTTCGTTGATGCAGCTGGAACTCCTGGTTTTTATAATGAATACGGTGAAAGTGCTCCTAAAACATTAATGAAAAGACCTCTCGGTCGAGGTCGTATATCCTCCCCTTTTGGCATGCGTAGGCATCCGATTTTAAAATATCAAATTCACCATTCTGGAACAGACTTTCCGGCTCCTTTAGGAACTCCAATCCCAGCTGGAGGGGATGGTGTTATCGTCGAAATGGGGTGGAAAGGTGCTTATGGAAAATATATTCGGATTAAGCACACCAATACTTATTCTACAGCCTACGGACACATGAGCCGTTTTAATGATGACTTACATATCGGTTCTTATGTCAAAAGAGGTGATATTATTGCTTATGTTGGATCAACTGGACGTTCAACAGGTCCTCATCTTCATTATGAAGTATTAAAAAATGGAAAACAAGTTAACCCTCTTAATACATATACAATCCCTAAAAGAGCTCTCAAAGGAAATGCTTTGCAAAAATTTAAACAAAAAGCAAAAGAAATTAACCCTCTTTATGTAGATCCACAAGAAAAAGAATCTCAACCTATCCCTAATAAGAAATAGGAGCTGTCGTAGATACTTTCATTTTCTCCATTTCTTGTTGAATCAAAATATCCGGGTCTAATTCTTCTAAAGACTTTATATTCTCCTTCATTTGTGTCTCTTCTTCTGTTTCTTCTAGCTCCGTTTCATCTTTTAGATTTAATCCCTCTTCCGTTAATAAAGAAGGTTCATCCTTAAATTTATCTCCCCATTCTATAATATATTTCATAATAAAAGAACGCATGAAATCTTTATCGGCAACTAACTCTTTTATCCTTTGCTCAAAATAATCTTTATGCATGCCTGCACAAGGCCCTACCTGAGAAAAAGCCATAAACATATTTGGATTTCGATAAACTGTCTGTGATACATCCATCGCATCTACAATCTTAAAACGTCGCATTTCTGCTTCTGCTGCATATAAACTCGTAATCATAAAGTCTGCTTCTTTTTTAATTAGCATTTTAAAAGCATTCCTTGCTCCAGAAACTTCCGTCATTGGGACACTTTTAGGAAATGTTGGCCTTAATAAGGGCCAAATCATTTCTTCTCGCCGAACGACTCCTTTTTTGCCCTTTAAGTCTGAGAAGTCTTTCACTTCTGGAAGAGAGCCTTTCAAAGAAACAATCACAAAAGGATTACTCAAATAAGCTGGAAAAATAATATCTAAACTCGCATAAGGATCATTATCATAATAAGTCGCTAACAGTACATCAGATTGACCCCAGCGAACAGCTTTTTGACCTTCGGTATAACTCTTATAACCCGAATTCCTTATCTTAAGTCCTCTTTCTTTCGCTATTTTCTCAAACAAAGCGTAACCTATACCTGCATTACGTGCTGAAACCTCTGCACCTAACCTTCCTTTTTGAATCTCAACCCATCCAAATGGAGGATAATTCACAAAACCAGCAACACGAATAGGATGAAAACCTGCTCCACAAGCAGAATAATTCTCTTTTTCATTCTTTTTCTTTGACGTATCCGCCTCTTCATCAACATAAGATACATTTGATGTCGTGCGTGATACGCGTTTACGGTTAGGCGCTGCATTAATTGCTGTCGTTACTAAAAAAAACATCATCAAAAGAATTATCACTGATTTTCTCATTTCTAATGATCCTTTTCTTCTGTTAAATCTTTATTCTCTTTCTCTTCGGTTGTCGCTTCTATCACTCGGTTCGTAGGTAAATAAACAGTTACAGTTGTTCCCTTCCCTTCTGTGCTAACCATATCAACGTGCCCGCCATGAAGCTCAACCAAACGCTTGACTAAAGATAAACCTAATCCACTCCCTGTATGAGCACGTGTCATAATGTTTTCAACTTGTGTAAATGGCGTAAATAAGGTCCCAATCTTATCCGCTGGAATTCCTATCCCGTTATCCTTTACAATTAACTCAAGCTCACCTTTATCCGATTTACGAACTGTTATCTCTATCTTTCCTCTATCATGCGTAAATTTAATGGCATTTGATAATAAATTCAACATGATTTGTTTTATAATGCGATCATCTGCTCGAACCATAGACACATCTGAAGCAATATCTAGTTTCATCTCTCGCCTATTCGCTTCAGGATAATGCTCTACTAAAGACATAATCTCTTCCATTAATTTGTGAATATCTAATTCCTTTTCATTTAACCGTTGATGTCCACTTTCTACACGAGATAAATCTAAAATATCATTAATCAAAGAAAGAAGATGCTGACCACTCGAATGAATGTATTTAACATAATCTATGTATTGTGGATTATCTATCTTTCCAAAAGTTTCCATCTCTATCGTTTCTGAAAAACCTAAGATGGCATTCAGTGGTGTTCGAAGTTCATGACTAACATTTGCTAAAAAGTCTGTCTTTGCTCTATTAGCTGCTTCCGCTGCATCCTTCGCTGTAATTAAATCTCCAATCATGATATTCATATCCGCCGCTTGTTGTTCCATGATTTGTTTATTTCTTTCTAATTCTTGAATCTGTGCTCTTAATCTTTCCTCATAGTTACGGATAGCCGTCTGCGTTAAACTACGTGCTCTTTGCTCTTCTATATTTTTACACAACTCTATAATTAGGTTTCCTAACCTTTCTGGCCTCGTTCCATTAAAGTCATGATTTCTGCTGGAAAAAAAACTAATAAACCCCTCAACAACGCCATTAATGATAACGGGAAATGCATATGTTGAGTGAAAAAGAACAGGACTTAGAGAATACCAATATTTTTTATAATATGATATATTTTCTGTATCTGCATATCCAAAAGGTTTCTTCCTAAGTAAAACCTGAACCATAGCGGATTCTTGATCTTCTGGATCATCTACATTCAGAAACTCTATTCGGGAAACGAGCTTTTTTTCCTTTCCCGTCATAACTTCTATATAGATTTTATTATTCTGAAAACGACCAAAAAAGGCGACTGAAAAATCATATGCTTTTAAAATTGAATTTAAAACTTGTTTAATTAAAAAGACTTCATCATTCTTCTGATCAAAGCTTCTTAAATAAGAAAGTACCGAAAATAAAGCTGTATAATCTTTTGAAAACTCATCCTTTTGTTTAAAATAAGATATATCATCAATTAAAAATAGATATTCCTTTTTGGGCTTTGACAATAATGTTACTCTTAGCCGGCAGAAAATAACTTCTCCATTTTTTTTCTTTAAATCCAATCGCTTCTCAAGAGAATCCTTTGTCTTCATCTTTTTTAAATCTTCAAAAGAAAGATCGCTTTCATATAGTAAAAAAGCATCAAACGGCTTCATTTTCATTTCTTCTGAAGAATAAAGTAAAAGCTCTGATAACATTGGATTGGAATAAACAATTTTATTTCCTTGTAAAAGGGCTATTCCTATGCGCGCCCAATCTATCAAATGTTCTTTCTCAATCAAAACTTCTTTTAAACCTTGATTAGCTTCGAATAAATACTGGCTTTTACGACGCAAAAACCGATTGATGTTTTCAGGAAAGAAAAAACCATAAATTCGTGTTAACCCTATAAATAAAATAAACGCAGACCAAAATATGGAAAAAAAGAAAAAAGAGCGGCCTACGGCATAAACTGTCTGTTTAGCAACTTCCTCATCCAGCTCTAAAACACGCCAGCTCCACTCATAAGTTAAAATAGTCATACTTACCAGAACAATAGATGCAAGAATAACCGTTAATAAAGCATACTTATATTGCCATAATAAAAATTTTATATGCATTTTTTTCATTAAAATAAGTCTCCTTATTGGGACTTTAAAACGAAAGAACTTAATAAAAAATAAAAAATTTAAAAATTATCTTGATAAAAAAGAACAAATCGTGTACAAATCTTATTTATGAAGAAAAATGTTGATTTTTAAATAAGGTATTTATAAAAATAGAATATCAGTTTAATCAAAAGGAAAAAGAAAATGATGGATAAAGAAAAAGCTTTAGGTGTTGCCCTTTCACAAATCGAACGCACTTTCGGAAAAGGATCTATTATGCGGTTGGGGCAATGTGATAACGCTGTCGAAATTCCGGCTATTTCAACGGGCTCTCTCGGCCTAGATATGGCTCTTGGTATCGGCGGCTTACCTAAAGGTAGAATCATCGAAATTTATGGACCAGAGAGTTCAGGAAAAACAACATTAGCTCTCCATGTCGTCGCAGAATCTCAAAAACAAGGTGGCTCTTGCGCTTACATCGATGCAGAACATGCTATGGATCCTTCTTATGCTGCTAAATTAGGCGTTAATATTAATGATTTATTGATCTCTCAGCCAGACACTGGAGAACAAGCCTTAGAAATTGCTGATACATTAGTTCGTTCAGGGGCTATTGATGTATTAGTTGTCGATTCGGTTGCTGCTCTTGTCCCTAAAGCGGAAATTGAAGGAGAAATGGGAGATCAACATATGGGACTTCAAGCTCGTTTAATGAGCCAAGCTCTCAGAAAATTAACCGCTTCTGTTGCGCGTTCAAACACATTAATCATTTTCATTAACCAAATTCGTATGAAAATTGGAGTTATGTTTGGGAACCCTGAGACAACAACAGGCGGAAACGCTCTTAAATTCTATGCATCAGTTCGCCTTGATATTCGCAGAATTGGCGCAGTTAAAGATCGTGAGGATACGATTGGAAATCAAACACGTGTTAAAATCGTTAAAAATAAAGTAGCTCCTCCATTTAAAACTGTTGACTTTGATATCATCTATGGTGAAGGAATTTCTAAAACTGGAGAAATTTTGGACTTAGGCGTCAAAGCGAATGTTGTTGAAAAGTCCGGCTCTTGGTACTCATATAAGGGAAATCGATTAGGGCAAGGTCGTGAAAGCGCTCGTCAATACTTAAAAGATAATCCAGATTTAATGGCCGAAATTGAAAAAGCTATTCGTGCAGATGCAAATGAATTAGCGCAAAAAATGATTGTAGATGATCATGCTCCAGCTATGATGGAAGAAGGAAACGCTGCTGCTATTTCAGAAGAATAAAGACAAGATTGAAAAAAAAGAAGCTCGGTCTTGTCACCGAGCTTTTTTTTCGGTATAATTGCGAAACTTTTATTTTTTATAGGACAGATTAAATGACAATTACAAATGATATACGAAAAAAGTTTGTGGACTATTTTGTAAAACAAGGACACACTCATGTTCCAAGTTCTCCTCTTGTTCCATTGAATGACCCAACTTTGATGTTTACCAATTCTGGAATGGTTCAATTCAAAAACTATTTTACAGGAGCTGAAAATCCTCCATTTACTCGTGCAACGACATATCAAAAATCTGTCCGAGCAGGCGGAAAACACAACGATTTAGATAATGTAGGATATACTGTCCGCCATCATACTTTCTTTGAGATGTTAGGCAACTTCTCTTTCGGAGACTATTTTAAAGATGATGCTATTTTCTTTGCCTGGGATTTATTAACAAAAGAACTCGGGATTCCTAAAGAAAAACTTTATGTCACAATCTTCCATAATGATGAACAAGCACATGATATCTGGAAGAAAGTAGCTAACTTATCAGAAGATCGCATTATTCGTATTGCGACAAAAGATAATTTCTGGCAAATGGGTGACACAGGCCCTTGCGGTCCTTGTTCTGAAATTTTTTACGATCATGGAGAAAAATATTGGGGCGGACTACCTGGCACACCTGAAGAAGATGGAGATCGTTATATCGAAATTTGGAATCTTGTTTTTGATCAATTTGAAGATTTACCGGATGGTTCTCGTATAAATATTCCAAAACCTTGTATTGATACAGGTTCGGGCCTAGAAAGATTAAGTGCTGTCCTTCATGGAACAAATGATAATTTTGCAATTGATGTCATGCGCGCTTTAATTGAAAATGCTGCAAATATTGCAGGAACAGACCCTGATGGCCCCAATAAAATTTCTCTGCGTGTAATTGCTGATCATCTTCGTTCTTCTGCTTTTTTAATTGCTGATGGCGTTTTACCTTCTAATGAAGGGCGCGGATATGTTTTACGCCGGATTATGCGTCGTGCGATGAGACACGCTCACTTAATTGGGTGCAAAGATCCTTTAATGTATAAGCTCGTTGAGGGATTAAAAGAGCACATGGGTGAAGTTTATCCAGAATTAGGACGTGCTCAATCTCTTATTGAAGAGACACTCAAATTAGAAGAAACGCGTTTCAAACAAACTTTAGATAAAGGCTTAAAATTATTAGATGCAGAAGTTGCTTCTATTGGAGAAAATAAAATTTTCCCTGGTGATGTTGCCTTTAAGTTATATGACACCTATGGTTTCCCTCTTGATTTAACACAAGATGCTTTACGTTCTAAAGAAATTTCTGTTGATGTTGACGCTTTTAATAAAGCCATGAACAAGCAGCGCGAAGAAGCAAGAAAAGCATGGGTAGGTTCTGGAGATACCGCAACAGAAAGCATTTGGTTTGATGTATCTGAAAACGTACAACCGACAGATTTTCTAGGTTATACCTCAACTGAAGCAGAAGCTCAAATCGTTGCTCTTGTTAAAGAAGGAAAAAATGTTAATACTTTAACTGAAGGCGACAAGGGTTATATTATCACCAACCAAACGCCTTTCTTTGGAGAAACAGGAGGACAAGTCGGCGATACAGGGTATATCCGTTCAGAAAAGGGATTATTTCATGTAATCGATACACAAAAGAAACTTGGGAAACTCTTTATTCATGAAGGCGTTTTAGAAAAAGGTCAATTTTCTTTAAATGATACTGTCCTCATGCAAGTTGATACCAAGAGACGTCATCGCATACAAGGACATCATTCTGCAACGCATCTTTTACAAGCGGCGTTACAAGAAGTTCTTGGAAAACATGTCGCACAGAAAGGCTCTTTTGTCTGTGCTGATTATCTGCGATTTGACTTTAGTCATCCACGTCAAATGACACAAGAAGAAATTGATCGTGTTGAAGAAAAAGTAAATGAAATGATTTTAAATAATTTGTCTGGCACAACACGTTTAATGACACCAGATGAAGCGATTGCACAAGGTGCTATGGCTTTGTTCGGAGAAAAATACGGAGAGACAGTCCGTGTCGTTTCTTTTGGACCAATAGAAAAACCTGTTTCAATAGAACTATGTGGTGGGACACATGTTTCTCGCACAGGAGATATTGGAATGTTTAAAATCATTTCTGAGGGAGCAGTTTCATCTGGTGTTCGTCGGATAGAAGCTGTTACAGGTATGGCTGCTTACGAGTACACAAAACAAACAAGTGATACCTTAGCTGCTGCTTCAGAACTATTAAAAACAACTGCGGATAAAATTACAGGAAGAATCCAAGCTCTCATAGACGATAAGAAAAAATTAGAAAAACAAATTTCAGACATGAGACAAAAAGCTGCCTTTGTTGCATCTTCCGAGGGCATTTCAGAAAAACAAAATATAGATGGTTTGCCATTTACCTTCATCGAAAAAACACTTCAAGACGTTCCTGCAAAAGAACTCAAAGGAATGGCCGATCAATTTAAGAAAGCAATTAAAACCGGTGTTGTTGCTCTTATCAGCACAAATGAAGGAAAAGTATCTATTGTTGTTGGCGTAACTGATGATTTGACTAACAAAGTAAATGCTGTTGATCTCGTCAAACTCGCTGCACCTTATGTAGGTGGGCAAGGAGGTGGCGGAAGACCTGATATGGCTCAAGCAGGAGGCAATCAACCCTCTCATATTAATGAGGCGATTCAAGCGATTAAACAGTCTCTGAAAAAATAGGGCCCTATTATGTTTCGAAAAAAAACAAAAACAATTTGTATTTTTTGTGGTTCTCAATTTGGTGACTTTCCTGAGTTACCTCAACAAGTTGAAGATTTTGCATTTTCTCTTTCAGAAAAAGGCTATCGTGTTATCTTTGGAGGCGGACAGGAAGGGTTAATGGGGCAAGTCTACAAAGGGGCTTCTAAAGCTAAAAAACATCATATCACAGGGGTTCCTTTTTTCTCAATGCTTCACGAATTAAAAGATCAATCAAAATTTGAAAAACTCTTACTCGCAAAAACATTGGGAAAAAGAAAAGATATCTTTGTAAAATATGCCGATGCTTTTATTGTATTTCCAGGGGCACTTGGAACAATTGATGAATATTTCCACGTTAGTGTATTAAATGCATATAAAATTATTAATGCTCCTCTCATTATTGCTAATTTAAACAGCTATTATGATGTCTTAGAGAAATTGACAATATTGCCTGTGCAACATCAATTTATGAATCCTGAAATGCTGAAAAATATATATAGTGTTTCTTCTGTCAAAGAAATCTTATCTTGTTTAGAAAACTTATCTCAAGATAAATCTCTTTATACAAAATATAAAAAAGAATTAACTTAAAACATCTAACTGGATATCAAGAACTTGTTGATTTTCTCGTATTCTTCTTTCCTTAACAAATTCAGGGACAGGAGAAGGTTGAGGCAGAGATGTTTTTTGCTTCATCTCTTCATCATTAAAATAAAGTGGCGTTGTTGCTTGAATTGGTCTGTGATACCACCCTGTCACAAGAACAAGTTGCTTATCTATAGACATATTCAGTATTCCTGTTCCCCCTATTGTTGTATCCTCAATGTATTTATACCCACCTTTTTGATAGAACGGATTGACATCTTTTCCAAACCCAACAGCGCCACCATGAGAACCTTCTACTTTTCTTGTTAATTTCATAATTCCTTCCATTACTTTGTTTCTCGTTTCTGGGTTATTTTGACGTTTAATAATTTTAGCCCCGATAGAATTCATAATAATATCCGTTGTATTTTCACCATATTTAGCAGTGATTTGATGCCAATCCTGAACAACAACTAAGAAAATATTTGCTTTAGACCGACCAAAAGTAATTCCATCAGCTATACTTTGTAAAGAAGGCATTCGAGCAAAGTCGTCTAATATAAATTCAACTGGATAAGGTCCCATATCTGCTTGAGAAGGCCCTTTACTCATTAAATATCCCGTAACCATATTTATAAATAAATTACAAACAGCCCCCCCCTCATTATTTATATAAAAGGTTACTGGTTCAAATTCGCCTGTTTGAGGATTTTTAATCCCTCTTAAATCTTTATAAGTAAAATCATTAGATGATGTCTTACTCCGAATAGCACTATTTTTAAATAACTCTATTCCTGTTTGAGCCATAGAAATAACAGAAGCTCTTTGTTTGTCTGGCAAAGATAAAACTTGATTTAACTCTAATAGTGCACGCCGACTATAACCATAATAGAAGGTTTCATCTACAATTGTATCAAAAATAGTTTGCCAAACATCTAAGCTCATTGCCATCATATCCCCTTGATCGCGTTTTTTCCGAAGCTCTATTGTCTTAGCAAACATCCAGTTATTTAATAAATCTAATAACATTCCAAAAGAAGCTTCTCGACCTACCCAGTTATGAGGTAATGGATACCAACTACCGATGGGAACATAATTCTGAGAAGTTAATTTATTTTCTTTAATAGCTAAAATAGCACTCTTAACTTCAGGAGTAGGCTGCATCCCTTGATAATAACTCAGTAAAACTTCTAAATCCTCTTTATCGATTAGCTTTCTTTGTAGACGCATCAAAAAATAATCATTTGCCTTCGCTTGAGCAACTTTATTTGTAATATAAATCGTTAAACCAGTTAAGCATGAACGCCCTGCTTTAACCCAATAAGGATCTGTTCCTTCTGGGCCATTTGGGATTAAAAACTCTACTAAAGTATCAATATAAGAATCTCTTCCTTTATGTTGAGGGGGCATATTATCTTCATTTAAAGGATTCCAACAAGGATAATAAATCCCCTGTTGAGGATTATCAACTTTACTAAAATCCATAATAAATGTTGGACCTTTTGTTGCACGGTATCCACTCGTTTTTATTGCAAGTTCTCCTTTAGGATCATGAATAAATAAACACGAATTATCTGCTGTTAGAATATTAGGAATAACAACACCATTTGTTTTCCCTGACAAAGGGGCTCCTATACAAAAAACAGACCGTGTTTCCGTTAATCGAAGGGGTTTCTTTTTAAAATTTCCGATATAAAGATATTTCCCTTTAAATAATCCCATTTTCCGAATATCATCTGAACGAGCTTCCCGACCACTTCTAAAATATTGTGGCCGATAATCATAAGGATTGTAGCCTATCATAAAACCACAGAATAAAACATACGCTAGCAACGGAATTAAAGGGATTTTCCACTTAAAAAAAGAAGCCCAAGTATAGTGCTTCGGTTCATGAAATATATAATCATAAAACCATGAAAAGTATGTATCTAAAATATATGTTGGAGATTCAATACTATCTGAGATAAATTTCGAAACCTGAGAAAAAGAATAATCCGAAAAACGACCTCCAACAAGAACAGCTAAGACAATAAATAATGCTGCTAATAACCAAAAAATTAAAAAACCAGCACTAAATGTAATACCTAAAAAAGCACAGGCACGACGTCGTTCATTATACGCAGGATTTAATCTCATTTAAGCCCTCTTTTTCAATTGCGTTCGCTCTGTTCGTACACGGGCTTTCTGACGACCAATAACCTTGGTCGCTTGAATATTCTCTGACAATACGGGTGGTTCTTTTCTCAGTTGCTTTTCATCTTTTACTTCTTCTGTTTTTCTTACATCAACTGAATTTATTTTTTCTTCCTTTTTCGGGGGACGCTTTAATTTCTTTGCGTAAGAATAAATCGTTTGTTTTTTTAAAGTCTCCGCCTTTCCAAACTCACCTGCTTTCTCGGCTCTCTCCACTGCTATTTTATTCATCATAATTTCGAGTGTTCTTTCCGAAAGCTCTGCTATTCTTTTTTGCTTTTCTTTTAAAGTAAACAATAAGTCCGAACCTAAAATATGACGCCTATCAATATAGGTTCCTGATAAATTAACTCCATCTAATACAAAAGCTGATAAATCTATATCAGATACATCTACTTTTGATAAATCCATCATTCTTAGGTCTAAAAAATGTAATTGATCCTGAGGAAGCTCTGGTAGTTTTATTTTTCCCTTTTCTATTTGTTCTATTAACCAGTCTAGTGTTTGTAAATATTTTTTATTTTCTTCATCAATAACTGTACCTTCCATAGAACAGTTTTTATGGACAACTCCTTTAAAAACAGTATTCGTTACATCTGCTTCATCTAAATTTGTGTTTTCCATATAGGCATAAGATAAATTTGCATTTTTTAAAGAAGATTTAGATAAATTGGTATCTGTTAAATTCGCTTTTGATAAATTAATTCCATCTAAATTATAGCCAGATAAATCTGCTCCTTTTAAGTTCACTCCTGTAAAATCTAGCCCAGAAACACTTTTTCCCTCTTTGAGTATTTTTATCAGTTCCAAAGCTTGAATATCTGTTTTATATGTATCTGCCTCACTCGGCAGAATGCTTAAATCATCAGAAACATAAGGAAGAAAATTGTATTTATCTTCTTCCATTAAAGGAGTTGCACCTATTTTCTTTTGTGGTCTTTTTAACTCTCTATCCATCATAGGTTAAATTATAGCAAAAAAACCCAAAAGAACAAGTTATTTTAGTTAATCGCACTATTTTCAAAACTGAGGACGTGGATCTTGAGACTTTGCCGGCCAAGTTTTTACAAAATTCTCCAGAACTTCATCAGGCTTTTCAGGAAGAATAATTTCCACTTTAACCAGTAAATCTCCTTTACCAGCAATCCCCTTTCCTTTCAAGCGAAGAATTTTCCCAGAACTCGTATTCTTTGGGACACTGAGTGCAACCTTCCCCGACAGCGTTGGAATTGTCACCTTTGCCCCAAGAACGGCCTCCTTTAATGTTAGAGGTAAATTCATTAAAACATTATCACCCTCTCGTGTAAAAATCGGGTCCGACAATACATGTATCTTAATGAGAGCATCACCACTGGGTCCACCAGCTTGACCTGAACCACCTTGCCCTTTTAATCGTAATGTTGCTCCATCTTTTATTCCTGCGGGGATTTTTACCTTTATCTGTTTGCCTGAACTTAATCGAACAGAAGTTTCCCCGCCTAATGCAGCAACTTTAAATGAAACTGATAACTCATAAGATATGTCTTGACCGGGAGTTGCATAATTTTGATGACGTCCAGCTCCTGTAAATCCACCAAATGGATTCCCAGATCCCATACCTGAACCTCCCATACCTCCTCCAAACATCGAAAATATATCATTTAAATCAAACTCTTGAAATTGTTCATTCCCAGAACCTGTGCTTCGATATGTATATGTTCTTCCTCCTGGGAAGCCATTCCCAAATGGATTCCCTCCATAAGCACCTCCAGCAAAACCTCTTGGCTTTCCTTGTTCATCAATTTCTCCTGCATCATATTGACGGCGTTTCTTTTCATCTGATAAAATTTCATATGCGGCCGTTGCTTCTTTAAATTTGTCCGCAGCTTTCGGGTCGTTCTTTGCTACATCCGGATGACACGTACGCGCAATTTTATGATATGCCTTCTTTATGTCAGCTGATGTTGCTGTTTTACTTACGCCTAAAATCTGATATAAATCTGTCATTTTTTCCTCTTCTGTCTTATTTTATCTAAATATAGGTTAAATTAATAAAAAAATCTATGGCTTTTCAAGAAAAAATAGAGTAAATATAGTCACCATGTTGATACGTAAACTAAAAAATGAAAGCCTAATGCGGCTTGCAAGTTATTTTTCCGTCGGTACAGCTCTCCTGCTAATCGGCGTTAAACTTATGTCTTTTTTTTATACGCATTCTTTAGCAATTTTATCTACCCTTATGGACTCTGGATTAGATTTACTTGCCTCTGTCGTGAACCTTATTGCCATACAACAATCTCTTGTCCCCGCTGATAAAAATCATCGTTTCGGACATGGGAAAGCTGAAGCTCTTGGAGGAGTTGCACAAGGAATTATTATTGCTAGCTCCGCGTTCTTCCTCCTCTATGAAACTTGGACGAATATTCAAAACCCAAGACCTCTAGAGCGATTTGATATCGGACTAGGTGTAATGCTCTTTTCAATTGTTTTGACTTTTATCCTTATTTCTTTTCAACGCTTCGTTATTCTTAAAACAAATTCTGTTTCTATTGATGCTGATAGTGCTCACTATACCGGGGATATTTTAATGAACCTAGGCGTTATCACTTCCATGATTTTTTCTTATACTTTAGGTTTGTCTTGGGTGGATACAATTTTTGCAATAGGAGTTGCTTTTTATCTTATTATAACAGCTATCAAAGTTATCATTAAAGCCTGCCAAATCCTCATGGACCAAGAGTTATCAAAAGATGTGCGAAATCAAATAAAAAAAATAGCCCTTCAACATCCAGAAATAACTTGCATCCATGATTTAAGAACACGCAATGCAGGTTTACACAAATTCATTCAATTCAATGCGCACATGAAAAAAGGGTTGTCTCTGAACGAAACACACGAAGTCTGTTCTCTTCTAGAAAAAGAAATTAAAGAGGCTATTCCTAATTCTGAAACATTCATCCATCAGGAACCTTCAGAATAAGTTTTTTCTTGACTTTTTTGTTTATTTATGTAAATTAAGATAAATAAATATCCAACGAGAAAATCATGAGTGAAACAATAAAGAAAAGACTTGGAAAAGTTCCTTCTATTCGTCGATTACCTTTATATCTTGATCGATTAATCGATTGTAAAAACAAAGGTATAACTATTGTAACCTCTTCAGAGCTTGCTAAAGAAATGGGAATGCTTCCCATTGTTGTCAAAAAAGACTTACAACTTGTTGAACCTCCCACAAAAAAAAGAGCTGGATATTTAGTTGACGGAACCATCGATGCTATACAATCTTTTCTTGATTGGCATCAACCTTATTCTGCAGTTCTTATCGGCGTCGGGAACCTAGGCTCTGCATTACTTGGATATCATGGCTTTAATGGTATTAATTTTATCGGTGCATTTGATATTGATAAGGCAAAAATTGGTCAAAGTATTCACGGTGTACCTGTTCATGATTTAAATCACTTTTCTTCTTTTGCAACAAAGAAAAAAATTGATATCGTTATCTTGGCAACACCTGCAAGCGTAGCCCAAGAAACGGTCAATAAAATTTCTATGTCACCGATAAAAGCTATTTGGAATTTTACGCCCGCGAAATTGCATGTTTTACCGCATATTGCTTTACAAAGAGAAGATTTATCTGCAGGTCTTGCTGAATTGTGTGCTAAAATTAAACATAATAAACAACAATCGTTTTTCTAAGAAGGAGTTTTTGAATGAAAGATGAAAATCGTGCCCTTTTGTTTAAAAAAGACGTACTCGTCCGTTTAGCAAAAGCATTTTATAATAATGATTTTGAAAAAGGAGCCAATCGATTGCCTGTCGAAATGCGCCCAAAAGATGTCGACACAGTTCGTTGCTGCGTTTACAAAGAACGAGCTGTAGCTCGTGACCGAGCAATCGCAGGTATGGGACTTTCCATTGAAGAAAGTGATGACGCTATTCCATTAAGCGAATATGCACATGAAGCTCTTCAACAAGAAAAACCTCGTGATGCAAATTTAACTGTTATTGACATTGCATGTAATGAATGTGTTCCTTCTCGTTATATTGTCACGGAAGTTTGTCAGGGATGTTTAGCTCGTTCTTGTGCAGATAACTGTCCTTTTGGTGCAATTTATTTTGAGAACGGACGTTCTAAAATAGATCCTACAAAATGCAAAAACTGTGGCAAATGTGCGATGAGTTGTCCATATCATGCCATCACAAAAATTGTTGTTCCTTGCGAAGATGTGTGCCCTGTTGGAGCAATCAGCAAGAATGAAAAAGGTGTTGCAGAAATTGATCATGATTTATGTATTCAATGTGGACAATGTATGAAGGTATGCCCTTTCGGAGCGATCACAGGAAAAAGTCAGATGATTTATGCTTTAAAAGCTATTGCTCAAGGCAAAAAGTCTGTTGCAATGGTAGCGCCATCAATTGCAGGTCAGTTTAATGCGACTTTAGGTCAAGTTGCGACTGCCTTACGTTTATTAGGATTTTCAAAAGTTATTGAAGTTGCTCATGGAGCAGATGTAACAACTTTAAATGAAGCTAAAGAATTGGTTGAACGTATGGAAAAAGGAGAAAAATTTATGACAACGTCATGTTGTCCTGCTTATTACCAAGCTGCTCGTCGACATATTCCAGATATTTTACCAATGGTTTCAAGCACAGGGACACCTATGCATTACACAGCAGAAATAATCAAAAAAGAAGATCCCGAAGCAACAACATTTTTTGTTGGACCTTGTGTTGCTAAACGAAATGAAGCAATGATGGATGATTTAGTCGATTTTGTACTAACTTTTGAAGAAATAGATGCTTTATTCGAAGCAAAAGGAATTAATCCAAGTGAATTAGATGAAACTGACTTAGGAAGAGACGCCTCTAAGCAAGGACGCGGCTTTCCTCTTTCGGGCGGCGTTGCAGGAGCTGTCCAATCTATTGTCGGAGATAAAATCGAGATAAAGCCTGTCACTATAAACGGATTAACTCCAGCTAACATGCGGATTTTAAAGGCCTACGCAAAAAATGGAGCACCAGGAAATCTTGTTGAAGTTATGGCTTGCCCTGGAGGCTGCTCATGTGGGCCGGCTGGATGCGCTGGACGCGTCAATGAAGCTGTTAAAGGAGCTAGGAAGTTAATGGAGGAAAGTCCAGATTTAAATGATATCAAAGATAATATAGAAAAATAAAATCAGCCCCTTAATAGGGGCTTTTTTTAGCTCCTCCCCTTTTAAAAAGGAACATACTTTATTTTGACTAAAAGAATCATCCTTTTTTCAGTTATTCTTAAGTACTTTTCTCTTTCTTTTCAAACAAAGCAATGTTATAAACAAATATAAAGATAGAGGGAGAGTCGAATGAAAAGTATATTATCATCACAATATATGCATCAAATGATGACTTATGGAATTACAAATCCATTTGATATCTTGGGTATGCATGAGTCTGATAAAGGCGGACTTTTCATTCGTGTCTGTTACCCTCAAGCACTAGATATTTTCGTCATCTCTGAAGATGAACAAACTGAGATAGGTAAGATGTCTCGTATTCATGATTATGGTTTATTCCAGCTTGATTTACCTGAAGAAAAAAACTTTTTTAAATATAAATTACGAGTTGTCTTTGGAAATGGCTCATCTTATACGACATATGATGTTTATCGTTTTCCTCCTGTCTTAAGTGATTTTGATTTACACTTAATAAATGAAGGAACTCATAAAAATTTATATGACAAATTAGGTGCTCACTTAATAACATTAGACGGTGTCAAAGGCGTTTTTTTTGCTGTATGGGCTCCGAACGCCAAACGCGTAAGTGTTATTGGCAATTTTAATACATGGGATGGACGGCGACACATGATGCGTAGAAGAGAAGCCTCCGGTGTATGGGAGCTCTTTATTCCAGGTCTCGTCGAAGGAGAATATTATAAATATGAAATATTAGATTCTAAAAATCAAGTGCTTCCTTTAAAATCTGATCCTGTCGGCTTCTACGCAGAATTAAGACCAAATACAGCCTCTATTGTATATAATCCACGACGGTATATTTGGAACGATACCGAGTGGATGAATAAACGTAAAAATGAAGCCGATCCATTACATAAGCCTATGTCTATATATGAAGTACATCTTGGCTCTTGGCGACGCAACTCTCTGGAAAACAATCGCTTCTTAACTTATCGAGAACTGGCAAAAGAACTTCCTGAATATGTTAAGGAGATGGGCTTTACCCATGTCGAGTTCTTACCTATTTCTGAGCATCCTTTCGATGGTTCTTGGGGGTATCAAACTTTAGGATTATATGCTCCAACTTCTAGATATGGTTCTCCTGATGATTTCAAATTTTTAATTGATTCTCTTCATCAACAAAATATTGGCGTTATTATGGATTGGGTCCCTGCCCATTTCCCTAAAGATGAGTATGGTCTCGCTTATTTTGATGGAACAGCTCTTTATGAGCATGCAGACACTCGAAAAGGTGAGCAAAAAGAATGGGGAACTAAAATCTATAACTATGGACGAAACGAAGTCGCTAACTTCCTTTTAGCTAATGCTCTCTTTTGGATAAAAGAATATCATATCGATGGTCTGAGAGTAGATGCTGTCGCTTCTATGCTTTATTTAGACTATGGCCGTAAAAATGGGGAATGGCTTCCTAATCAATATGGAGGTCATGAAAATATCGAAGCTATTTATTTCTTAAGAAGACTAAATGAATGGGTATATGCAGAACAATCAGGAGCAACAACTTTTGCAGAAGAATCTACATCTTGGCCCATGGTTTCAAGACCTACTTACTTGGGAGGACTCGGGTTTTCCTTCAAATGGGATATGGGATGGATGAATGATTCTTTACAATATATGCGAAGAGATCCTATTTATCGTAAATATCATCAAAGTGAACTGACTTTTAGTCTTATGTATGCATTCACTGAAAACTTTGTCCTACCTCTTTCTCACGACGAAGTTGTCCATGGAAAAGGACCAATGATAGACAAAATGCCTGGAGACAGATGGCAAAAATTCGCTAATTTACGAGCTTATTATACATTTATGTATACTCATCCGGGTAAGAAACTCCTCTTTATGGGAAATGAATTTGCTCAAGATTGGGAATGGAAATATGACCAAAGCCTTGGCTGGCATTTATTACAATATCCAGAACATAAAGGATTACAATCTCTTGTAAAAGATTTAAATTTACTACATGTATCTGAGCCGGCTCTCTATCAAGTAGATTTTGATGAAAATGGCTTTGAATGGATTGATGGTTCTGATGTTGAACATAGTGTCATCAGTTATATCCGAAAAGCTCAAAATCCTGATGATTTTATCATCGTTGTTTGTAATTTTACACCTACGGTTTTGCATCACTATCTTGTCGGAACTGATATTGAAGGCGTTTATGAAGAAATATTTAACTCCGATAACCTGAAATATGGAGGAAGTGATGTCCTTAATAAAGGGGAAATACAAACAAAAGAACCTGGCTGGAATTTCAAAAAATATGCCTTAGATTTGACTTTACCTCCTCTTGGAACAATTCTTCTAAAAAAGAAAAAATAGGCGATTCTTATGTTTTTAAAAAAATTAAAAGTTGATATTGGTTTCCCTGCCCCTTTAGGAGCTACACCTCAAAAAAACGGTGTCAATTTCTCTATTTTTTCTCATTCCGCTGAAAAAATTGTTTTATGTTTATTTAACTCATGGGGATATGAAACTTATCATATTCCAATGAATCGGTCAGAAGATATTTGGCATGTATTTGTCCAAGGGATATCTCCTGGACAATTATATGGATATCGTGTCTATGGACCTTATGATCCTAAAAATGGACTATGGTTTAATGGGCATAAGCTTCTTTTAGATCCTGCAGCTAAGCAAATAACTGAACCTATTTTCTTTCACGAATCTCAACTGCCTTATATTGCAGGACATTCAAAACGTGAATTTTCTTTTAGTACTTTAGATAGTGCTCCTTTCGTTCCAAAATGTGTTGTCGTTGATGATACGCTCTTACGTGTACCTCGTACAACTAGGCCTTACATAAACGATAAAGATACTATTATTTATGAAACTCATGTAAAAGGAACAACCATTAAGAATGAGGCCATTCCTAAGCGTATAAGAGGAACTTTTGAAGGCCTAGCTCATCCTAAGACGATTAGTTATCTCAAAAATCTTGGAATTACAACCGTCGAATTATTACCTATCGCCGCTTTTAATACTCCCGAACACTTATTAAATCTACGATTAAATAATTACTGGGGATATGACCCTGTTTGTCTAATGGCTCCTCACACTTCCTACCTTTCAGAAGCAAATCTTCTCGAAATCAAAAATATGATTCAGGCATATCACACAAATGGAATGGAAGTCATTTTAGATGTTGTCTATAACCATACCGGAGAAGGTGGATATATGGGACCTCTCTTATCTTATAGAGGTATTGATAACCTTTCTTATTATCGTTTTGTGCCAGAAGAACCTAGATACTATTTAGATGACACTGGATGTGGAAATACATTAAATTTAGCACATCCTGCTACTTTACAGCTAACTATTCAAGCTTTACGGTATTGGGCTGAAGTTTTTGATATTGATGGTTTCCGTTTTGATTTAGCTGTCACTCTCGCTCGAAATGGAGAGAATGTTTATACACCTGATGCAGCCTTCTTTAAAGTTTTACAAAAAGATACTGTCTTATCAAAAATTAAACTCATTGCTGAACCTTGGGATCTTGGACCTAATGGATATCAATTAGGAAACTTCCCTTCTTTTTTCTCTGAATGGGACGGAGAATTTAGGGATACAACAAGACGTTTTTGGAAAGGAGACATGGGACAAGCTCAAGCAATGTTTCACCATCTAACAAAATCGATTGTTGGCGAACAAACAGAAAAAAATGCTATCCTTAGAAAAGTTAATTTTATAACAGCCCATGACGGATTTACGCTTTATGATTTAGTCAGTTATAATGACAAACATAATCTCCCTAACAAAGAGCAAAATAGAGATGGAAATAATGCCAATTTCAGTTGGAATAGCGGCATTGAAGGAACGACCAATAATCCAACTATTTTAAATTTTAGAATTCGTCGTATTAGGGCTATGATTGCTACTTTACTTTTATCAAACGGTATTCCCATGATTCTTGGAGGAGACGAAAAATTGCGTTCTCAAGATGGAAACAATAATGCTTATTGTCAAGACAACAAAATTTCTTGGTTAAGCTGGGGGAAACCAAATAATTTTGAACAAAATATCTTCAATTTTATACAAAAGGTAATTCATCTAAGAAAAGAAAATAAAGAACTTATCTCTTTGCTTATTCAAGCTCCTACTCTGTTAAAAGAAAAAAACATGTATGCCCTAAAACCTGATGGGACACAGATGGAAACCTCCGATTGGCATGGCTATGTTCGTTGTTTTTCTATTTATATCAAAGATAACAAAAACAACTTACGATATAATCTTATTTTAAATGCCTCTGATTTTAATCTTGAATATAAAATACCGAATGAGGATATGTCTGCTAAATGGAAAATGATTTTAGATTCTTCTGAAACAATTAAAAAATTCTCTATTCAAAACGGCTCTTTCAATGCTCCATCTTGGGGATTGCTTCTTTTAAAGGGAGCTCTCTAAACTTTTTTTAAAACTTTCTTCATTAATGTAGATAATGCATAAGAATTTATGTCCTCTTTATCGACAAACAATCCTTTTTCTAAATAAGGATTCATTTGCTCTATTTCTGTTTCATAAAAATTTAAAGTTAAATTAAAATGCGTAAATACATGATGAACATGCTCTTTTCGTTTGTTCCACCTAGCATTAAAAGGGACTTTTTCCCCCTCTTCTATCCAAGGAAATTCCCATAATCCAGATAGTAATCCTTTTCCTTCTCGTTTCATAATAAAAAACTTCTTCTGAGGATTCTTAATAATAAAAACAGAACCTATCTTTTTCTTTTTTGCTAACTTTTTAATGATTGGAATTTGTTCTGTCAGACCCAAAGCTGCTGCTTGGCATGATTGCACCCAAGGACAAATTGTACATAAAGGAGATTGAGGTTTACAAACAGTTGCTCCTAAATCCATAATAGCTGAGGCATAATCTGCCGCATGATCTTTAGATGTTAATTTCTGTGCACGCTGATAAATATCCTCTTTATCAATTTGAGTTTGAATGCCATAAAGTCGAGCAATCACTCGTATAACATTCCCATCCACAACAGTTTCAGGCTTATTAAATGCAAAAGCACAAATACTGGATGCTGTATACGGTCCTATCCCTGGTAATTTCAATAACTCCTCACGAGAAGAAGGAAAATGGCCTTGGTATTTGTCCATAAGAACTTGAGCACACTCATGCATTTTTTTTGCACGCGTATAGTATCCTAATCCTTGCCACATATGAAGAACATCATCAAGTGAAGCATTCGCTAAACTTTCTAACGTTGGAAATCGCTTCATCCATCTGTTAAAATAATCATATACTGTTTGAACCGTAGTTTGCTGTAGCATAATTTCTGACACCCAAACAGCATAGGCATTTTCATGGGCTCCGCCTTTAACTCTCCATGGCAAATCTCGCCCATGTTGACGATACCAAATCAACAACTCTTCTGTTAAATTTGTCATTTCTTCTGTTTTGCAAAAATTTGAACTTTTTTACCCGCTTCATCCATTGTGACTAAAACTTCACTTCCTGGTTTGACTTTCTCTTGCATAATCAAAAAAGCCAATGGATTTTCAATTTGATGCTGCAATAATCTTTTTAATGCGCGAACACCAAATTTAGAGGTAAAAACTTCATCAACGAACCACTGTTTTGCTCTATCGTCTACCGTTAAATAGTACCCCTCTGCTGCAGCTCGTTTTAATAGCTTATTTAAGTGAATGTCTATAATCTTCCTCAAATGCTCTTCATTCAACTGGTGGAAGGTAACAATATCATCAATACGGTTCAAAAATTCTGGGCGGAAATATTGTGTTAATACACTCATACGCTGATAAGTCGGCATATTTGATGCAACATTAGATGTCATAATAATAATTGTATTTCTAAAATCAACAGAAACACCTTTACTATCTGTCAGTCGTCCCTCATCCAAAACCTGCAATAACAAAGTTAGAATATCTGGGTTTGCTTTTTCAATTTCATCAAATAAAACAACCTGGAAAGGTTTAAGACGAACACCTTCTGTTAATAGTCCTCCCAATTCAAAACCCGGTGTACCTGGAGGGGGACCAATTAATCGTGTTACTGAATTTTTCTCCATATATTCAGACATGTCTAGCCGAAGTAAAGCTGTTTCATCATTAAACATAAACTCCGCTAGTGATTTTGCCAACTCGGTTTTACCGATACCTGTTTCACCGATAAATAGAAAAGAACCTATCGGTCTATTCGGATCTTGGAGCCCCGATCGAGACCTTCTCAATGCATCGGCAACAACAACAACTGCGTTATCTTGACCAACGACTCTTTTCTTTAAATACTCTTCTGCAAGAGCCAATCTTTTTTTGTCCTCTGTATCTACTTTTTCTACGGGAATTCCTGTCCAATCAGAAATAACATGCATCCCCAAGTCAATCGGTACTTCTGTCACTTCCTGTCCAATTTTGCCTTCTGCTTTATTCATCTGAAGCAAACTAGCAGCATCGTCAAGTAAATCCAAAGCTTTTTCAGGAAAATATCTCTGCTTAATATAACGATGTGTCAAGTTAACAGCTGCCGTCACAAAATCATCTGATATTGTTACTTTATAGAAATCTTCATAATTTTTCTTTAAATTTTTAACTATCTCTATAGTCTCTGCAGGCGTTGGCTCCTCTAAAAATACAGTTTGAAGCATTTGCAAAACAGAAATATCCTTTTCTAAATATCCTCTATAAGATAAGGGGTCTGTTTCAATAATACAATTTAATGAACCTTCTAATAGTTTTAGTTTTAAAAATTTTGCTGGCTCTATATTTTCTGGACTAACATCTGTTCGAACTAAGAAACTAACATCTTTAATGTAAAGTATTTTCTCTCCGCCTGAGGAGACTATCAGCTCAAAAATAGCCTTTAATTGTTGAGCATATTCTGTATCATTTTCGCTGTCTAACATAAGCGAAGCAATATCAACGCCAACGACATGTTTCTTCTTTAAAACTTCAGGAGCCTTATCTGAAGATAAAAAGTTTATCAGTCCTTCTACTAAAGCGGATTTACCGATACCAGATGGACCAACTATGACAGGATTATTTCTAGATTTTCTCAGCAAAATATGGACCAAGCGGCCAATTTCTTTTTCTCTCCCAATCAGCTCAATAAGTTTTTCTTTAGAATTCTTTTCTGTATAATCAATAATATACTTTGAAATGTCTCTATTTGTCATCAGCAACCCTTTCTTTTAAAATAATTTTAAACTTCTTATCTTAATAAAAGATTAAGGAATTATATGCAATATAGCAAGGATAAGGAGTTTTAAATGTTGTTTAAAAAAATTACTGTTTTTGGTGGAGCATCGAAAAGTATCAATTCTCAATATAATCAGTCGGCTTTCAAATTAGGCCAGATTATTGGGCAAAATCATCTACAACTTATCTTTGGTATCGGGGATAATGGAATGATGGGCCAAGTCTTTCATGGGGCTCTGTGTGAATGTGCTTCTATTCATGGAATTACTACTCAGAAATTACTTGAATTACAATGTGAAAACCCCGGATTATTTAAAGACGGAGAAATTGAAATCGTCCCCAACTTATCCGTCCGAAAATTTCAAATGTTTCAAGAAGGCGATGTTATGCTTGTCTTACCTGGAGGGTGGGGAACATTAGATGAATTAGCTGAATTTTCTGTTCTTATTCAAACAGGAGAAATTCCTAAAAAACCCCTCATATTCATAAACTTATTTGGTTTCTGGAATGACTTCAAAAATCAACTCAAACGCATGTATAAAGATGGAACGCTCAACCAAGAAAAAGCTGATTATGTTGGTTTTGTCGATACTGTTGAAGAAGCTCTTCCTGAGGCAGAGAAAATTTATTATACTCTACACAAATAAAATCTTACTTCTTCTTAGGAATTGCCGGCTTAAAAAGAGGCTTCTTAATCAACGTCCACGCCGATTTTGGGGATACATCGAGAGGTTTATTTTCCTCATTTTTCAGTTGATAACATCCCATTTTATCCGGCACTTTTTCAAAACCGTCCATATTGTGTAGAATCTCAGATGCCCCGATTATCAGCAGTCCTTTTGGAGATAAAATTTCATGTATATTTTGAATTGCTTTCTTTTGTGCTTCTTCTGTCATATAGGACAGCATATTGCGACATAAGATAATATCAAAATCCCTTTCATAAAATATATTCATGATATTATGAACATGATAGTGTATCATTTTTAATAAACTTGGTTGTACTTGCCAGGCATCATCTTTATGTATGAAATACTTTAATAATAACCGAATAGGTAATCCTTTTTGAACTTCATAATGTGTATAAATGCCTTTTTTAGCTCTATCTATAATATGATGAGACATGTCAAGAGCATAAATATCTATTCGAATATCTTGTGGTAATTTCATCTCCTTTAATAAAATCGCTATTGAAACAGGTTCTTGCCCACTCGCACACCCCGCTGACAGAATCTTAATACTGTCTTTCTTCGGTTCCCTTTTCAGTCTCATATATAAAAACTCTTTAATCGTTTCGAAAACGTATTTATTCCGAAAAAAACGCGTATTATTAATACTTACTGCCTCTATAACAGCACTTTTTAATTCTTTATTATTAAGCTTTAGCGAATTAATTAAATCTTCTAAGCTAATTAAATTGTTTTGACGAATAATAGGACTCAACCTACTTTCTAACAAATAAATCTGGTCAGCCGTTAATGAAAAGCCTGACTCCTCTTTCAACATTTGCGCAATAAAATAAAAATCACTCGGTATCATTTTCACGCCTCACAACAGCCCAACCATAGCAATCTTACTTTGTAAAATATCATGGTCAAAAGGCTTCATGATGTATTCATCTACTCCGGCATCTAAAGCCTCTTGTATTTTCTCCGGCTCTGTGTTCGAAGAACAGAAAATTATCTTGGGATGGCATATTTTTTTCATCTTTGGAATAAATATCGCACTATCATCTTGGCACACAGAATAACACATAACAACTAATTCGGGTTTTTCTTCTTTACAAACACGTAGAACATCTGCTTCATTATCCACAACTATTCCATCAAACCCTAAATCTATAAGCATCTTCTTGGTAATCGCTGCAATATGGGCTGCTTTCTCTATAATCAGCGCTTTTTTCATCTTCATCCCTTTTTTAGTAAAATGACACATTTTTTAAGAATTGACAACTCTTTTTAAGGAAATAAGATGCTTTTCTTCATTACAAGACAATAACAATTTGATATGTTTTTCTCTGGCTAAAGTATATGCATACATTGCAGGTGCGTTATTAGGTGTTTCAGCGACTTTACCGTTTTCTATTATTGCCTGAAGCTCCTCAGGAACTCTTAAAGCCTCGCCCATGGCAACAATTTCATCTTCTTTAACTGTAATTACACCACCTTTTACCAAACAATCTGCTAATGTCATAACACAAGCCTTTGATAATGAATCTAAGCAATATCCAACTAATTTTATAGGCATCGATAAGGTGCTTAAATAATCAGCCGTTACATCTTCACTTTGTACATTAGGAAGTCCAAAAGTCTGTCTAAAAAACTTTATCCGATCCATCAAAATATGCGCTCCATTTTGCAAAAGAAGAAGCGTTTCTTGTACTGACTGAGGGTCCTCAGCTAACAATTCAGTCCCATTATAAACAGCTCCAGCAGCATTCGATAAATCATGGCTTATACGTGTATATATCAAATTTGTCAGATATGTATTCATTTTTTTCCCTTTACTGTTTCTTGCATAAGCGCCTTAAAAACGGCATCCCCTATTCGAACAGGTGAATCAACAATAATAGAGCCCGCTTTTTTTAATGCTTCTTTTTTATACGAAGCCGTTTCTGTCTCTTGATAGATAATAGCGCCTATATTCCCCATATAGGTTTTTGGAGGAACGAAACTCCCAACAATATAACTAATTAATGGTTTTTTATGACGTTTCTTTGCATAATACTTTGCTAAATTTTGTTCGAAATTTCCCCCTATTTCGCCTATCAGCAAAATAGCTTGCGTATCTTTGTCTTTCAAAAATAAGTCTAATATTTCATTGTATGATGTGCCTAATATGGGATACGCACCTAATGCAACACATGTTGTAACACCTAGCCCCTTCTTACGTAATTGTTGTAATGCTTCATACATTACAGAGCTCGATCGAGATACTATTCCAACGTTTCCTTTGGGAAATAAATGAGCCGGCATCGTTCCTACCTTGCAGTCTCCTGCGGTAATAATGCCTTGAGAGGCAGGTCCTATTAATCGACATTTTGATTTCTTTAAAGAACTTTTAATCTTTAATATATCTTGAACGGGGACTCTTTCTGTCGTACACACAATTAAAGGAACCCCTGCATCAATGGCTTCCATAATTTCTTCTGCCGCTTGTAAAGGAGCTTCATAAACAACGCTAACATCTGGGTGTTGCGCTTTTACTGCCTCCTTGACTGTATTATAAAGTGGTATACCAAATACTTGGTCTCCTTGTTTTCCTTTAGCAACTCCTCCGACAATTTTCGTCCCATATGCTAGCGCTTGTTCGGTGTGTTTTAACCCTTCTGGAGTGAGAATACCTTGGCATATAATGCGTGTGTCTTTATTGACTAAAATACTCATCAAACAATCTCCTGAACAGATTGTATAATAACGCGGACAGCTTCATCCATACTTTGCTTCACGATAAAAGGCAAACCTGATTCAAATAACAATCTGCATCCTATTTGAGCGTTCGTTCCATCCATACGTACAACTAATGGCATTCCAATACTTATTTCTCTAGAAGCTGCTATTAATCCTTCCGCTATAATATCACATCTAGAAGAACCTCCAAAAATATTAATTAAAACACCTTCTACATTAGGCTCTGATAGAATCGTCTTAAAAGCATTCGTTACCGTTTCTTTGGTCGGTTCTGCTCCTAAATCTAATATACAGGCCGCCTTTCCACCATATAAATGAATCAAATCTAGAGTTGCCATTCCTAACCCTGAACCATTAATAATGCAGCCTATATTTCCATCTAGCTTGACATACCTGAAATTATTTAATCGAGCCTTTATTTGACTTGGGGTTTCTTCCTCGACATCTCTCATACATGTAATTTCTTTATACTTCGCTACAGAATCAGGATCAAATACAATCTTCCCATCCAAGACCACAAATCGATTATCCTGGGTAATGACTAAAGGATTAATATCAACTCTAAAAGCTGAATATGTCTTAAAAATCTCATACATTTTTTGAATAATCTTTGCAGCCTTTGTCCTATATTTTGTTGGGAGGCCTATCCTTGTTACCCAAGATACTGCTTTCACAATTGTAATCTTCTTATTAATATCGAGCTCTGTCATATAATATTTAGGACGTTGCTTATTTCCCGTAACATCCTGTATAGATACAAAAACTTTTTCAACACTGAAATCAATATAAATGCTTATACTGTATGCAAACGTGATATCTACATATTCTTCAATATAAACCTTTTTTACTTCTTGACCTTCCGAACCTGTTAATGGAGTAACTAATGTCTTTAACAACATATTTTTTGCTTCTTGCTCAACACCATCAGGCGTTGAAGCAAAGCGAATTCCTCCTTTTATCCCAGCGTCCGTTTCTATGAAAGAACCTTGCCCTCGAACATTTGAATGTATCTGTGCCTTTATAGCCCACTTATTCCCGCCTATTTTTTCTGCACATCTTCGAGCTTCTTGGGGCGTATAGGCTACATATCCTTTAAGAATAGGAATATCATATTGACTAAATATTTTCTTTGCCTGATATTCGTGGATATTCATCCTTTATTTCCCTATATCTTCTTGCTTCGATGCCAACAATATTGCGGCAATTAAGTCCATCTTGACTTTTTCCACATCTACCCCAGAACTCTGACAGGTACCAGCTCCTTTATGCCCTCCGCCATTATAAACTGCCATAACCGCACCGGCATCAACATGAGACGTCTTATTTAATATCGAACGACCTAAAGAAAAAGTTATCCGTTCTGACTTGGTATCCTTTTCAACAATCAATGATAAATTACATTGAGGATAAAGTGCGTAAACCAAAAATCTATTCCCTGGATAAATAATCTCTTCCTCAAGCAAATCTACTACAACTAAATTTTGATAAATAACCGCGCACCTTTCTATTTGATCCTTAAAATGATCTTGATATGTTTTATATAACATAACTCTTTCCTGTATATCGGGAAGAGCTAATATATCTTCTATCTTCATTCCTTCTATGGTATCTATCAATAAACGTATCAAATCTTCGTGCTTTGTTTGAAAATCGTGAAATCTCGTAAAACCCGTCTTCGGATCTAAAATAAAGTTAAATAAAACCCAGCCCTCTGGATTCAAAATATCCTGAGATGTAAAGTCTGCTGTATCTGCTTTGTTTAAGGCCTTCAGTATTTCCTCAAAAACACCTGGAAACTTTTCTCCCATGTTAAAATAATTATAAATAACTTGGGCCGCTGAAGGTGCTTTCGAATCACAAATAAAATTTGCTCGATGCCCTACACGACGACTCTCTGATGCATGATGGTCAAATGCCATATACACGCCAGGTACATAAGGCAAATTAGCTGATATATCCATAGAGGTAACAGGAACTCGATTATGTTGCATATCTCGAGGATGAACAAATAAGATGTCTTCAACTAAATCTAATTTTTTTAATAAAATAGCACAAACCATTCCATCGAAATCATCTCGTGTAATCAACCGATATTTTTTTTCCATTTATTCTCTTCCCAAAATCCTTTATATAGCTTATAAATAAAATATCTTATCTACCATATCATGGCATAAAAAAATAGGAGTTGTCTAGTATTATGAAGTGTTTTTTTTCATTTATTTTTATCTGTCTTTATCTATCTGCTTGTTCTGCTTATGTTGATTCCAGACGTGAGGCCGGATTAGCATATCCTGTTGGACAATCACACCCTCCTTTAGTCGCCATTTGTTATAATGGCCTCATGACAACCGATTTTGAATTACAACAAATGGCTAACTCAGCTTGTCTTGCTAAAAACAAACCGGCTAAACGCGTAGAAACACGTTATTTTAACTGTGCTTTGTTTACGCCTAACACCGCAGTATTCGAATGTCAAGAGCCTGTTAAGCCTTAATCTTTGCCTTAACTAAAGCATCATAAATTTCTTCTCGTAATGTATTAGCTATTGAAAATCTTTGAACTTTGTTCGGAATAAAACATCTTAATTCAACGTCTGCATAATCCTTGTGTATAGACAAAACAATAACTGATGGAGCTGGATCTTCTAAAACACTCGGGTGGTTATTAGCTATTTTTAGCATAATATCACGAACCTTTTCCATTTTAACTCCATACGGAACAGTTATTTTGACTTCTGTCCGACCAATAGTATCTTCATGTGTCCAATTTTCTATTTTCTTAGTCGTTATATCTATATTCGGAAATATGATAGAAGCTTTATCAAGGGTCTCTATCTCTGTCGAACACAGTGTAATCCGTTTCACGAAACCTTCTGCTCCATCTATCATAACCCAATCACCTATTTTAATAGATCGAGTCCACAAAATTTGCATTCCGGAAACAAAATTCTGAATAATATCCTTTAACCCAAAACATAATCCGATAAATAAGGCCGCCAATAGTAAAATAAAAGGCAATACATTTGCTCCTAAGGCAGCAAACAAACCACAATAAGCTAAAATTGCCCCTAAATATCCAATCGTCCGGATAAGAGAATTTTTAAAAGCAACCCCCATTTCTACATACTCTTGTAATTTTCCTAAAACAATCTTTTGAATAAATCTTGTTAGAGCTATAATAAGCAAGAAAACAAAACCAGAAAGTATCAACGTCCTTGTAGAGATAATAAGACCTGCAAATGAAAAGCCAATCGATAAATGATTAATAAATTGTATGTTAATTTTAAATAATTCTAATAAAATTAAAAAAGCACAAAAAATAAATAATAAGTTTATTAAATAACTTAAAAATAAAGATTGCTTTCTGACTTGAATCCGTCCTTCAAAATCAAAATAAGGTTCATTAATTAATCTCGCAAAGCGACGTATCATCCTATATAAAACATAAAAAATAGATATCGTACCGCAAAATAATAATATATCTTTTAGATTTTCATCATATTCTATATCTTGATTAAAAGAAACGAACGTTATAACAATTCCAACGAGCAAAACATCCCAAAAAGCTGATAACTTTGATATAAAACTTTCTTCATCAGCTATCCAATTTGATAATTTAAACATTTTCTCTCTCCTCCTTATTCTCTCTTACCTCAGACAAAAGCTGTTAAAGTAATTCTGTTTGCTTTTTCGCTGCTTCAATAAACGATTTAAATAAAGGAGCCGGGGCAAAGGGTTTCGATTTAAATTCTGGATGAAATTGACCCGCAATAAAAAATGGATGCGATTCAACTTCCACAATCTCCGGCAACAAGCCGTCTGGAGACTTGCCTGAAATAATAAATCCTTTTTCTGCTAAAGCAGCTTCATAAGAAATATCCATCTCATACCGATGACGATGCCGTTCATAGATTGTCGAAGAACCATAAACCTTCTGTGCTAAAGACCCTTCTTTTAAAACTGCTGGATAGGCACCTAAACGCATCGTCCCTCCCATATCTCCTTCTTCCGGACGGATCATCTTTTGCCCATCTTTTTCCCAAACTTTCATTCGATTTATAACAGCTGTACAATCGGTAGTAAATTCTGCTGAATTTGCATCTTTTATACCCAACAAATTCCGACAAGCCTCTATAACAGCCATCTGCATACCTAAACAAATTCCCAAAAAAGGAACTTTCTTTTCTCGTGCATAAGTTATCGCTTTAATCTTTCCTTCAACACCTCGAACGCCAAAACCGCCCGGAACTAAAATAGCATGATAAGATTTTAAACGATTTTCGACTTCTGGGGCCGACATCTCCTCTAATGTTTCACTATCTACCCAATCTATTTTGACCTTAGTCTTATTGGCGATCCCTGCATGCACTAAGGCCTCCCTTAAAGACTTGTAAGCATCCGGAAGACCACAGTATTTCCCTACAACAGCCACATGCACATGATGTTCAAAATGTGCCATCGTATCTATAATATCTTGCCACTTCTTTAAATCTGGCTCTGGAGCTGTTTCATACAAACCAAAATGTTTTAAAACCTGCGTATCTAACCCTTGTTCATGATAGGACAAAGGTATTTTATAAATATTATCTACATCTAGTGCTGCAACAACATCATCTTTCGATACATTACAAAATAAACCTAATTTTCGGCGCTCCTCTGCTGGAATTTCCATCTTACTACGGCATAACAGAACATCTGCTTGAATACCAGACTCTAAGAGCTTCTTTACAGCTTGTTGTGTCGGTTTTGTCTTTAATTCTCCAGCCGTTTCAATATAAGGCAAAAGTGTGAGATAAACAAAACAGCAATTTTCTCGACCAACCTCATTTGAAAATTGACGAATAGCTTCTAAAAATAAAGTGCCCTCTATGTCGCCAACGGTTCCACCAACCTCATACAAAACAAAATCTTCATCTGTTAAATCCGATTTGATAAAACGTTTTAACTCATCTGTTACATGGGGTATCATCTGAACAGTGGCCCCTAGATATTCTCCTTTCCTTTCCTTTGTTAAAACATTATAATAAATTCTACCCCCCGAAACGCTATCCGTTTTATGACAAGATACACCAACAAAACGTTCATAATGACCTAAATCTAAATCTGTTTCAGCGCCATCATCTGTAACGAAAACTTCTCCATGTTGATAAGGACTCATTGTTCCTGGATCTATATTCAAATATGGGTCCATCTTACGCATACGTACTTTATAACCTCGAGCTTGGAGTAATGAACCAATAGCTGCAGATGCTATACCTTTTCCTAAACTTGAAACTACGCCTCCTAAAATAAATACGTATCTTGTCATTCGTATCTCCTGTCTATTTATTTTTTATGCTCATAAAAAAGATGTAAAGGATACCCTTTTCCTTTACATTCCTTCTTTTACTTAAGCATTCAGATTCGCTCCTCTTTGTTTTTTTCTTTAATAAGTGATTATCTTAAAAAAAGCAATAAAAAAATATCCTCAATCAAGTTTATGATGAACTGGCTATTGTATTTACATCTATCTTTTTTTCTATAACATTTTCACTTACATCTCTGAGCTTACGTTCTATCGCTCGTGTTCGCGTTCCGGCCTCATCTAAAGTCTTACCCGCTGCTTCTATATTCTTTTTTACTTTTTCTACCCACTGTCCATATTTCTCAAACTCACTTCGTGCTTCTCCTAATGCTTGCCAAACCTCACTAGACCGCTTTTGTATCGCAAGAGTCCTAAAACCCATTTGTAAACTTGTCAAAAAAGCTCCTAACGTACTTGGACCTGTAATGGTTATTTTATATTTATGCTGAACTTCCCCAGACAAACCTGGTCGACGCATGACTTCTGCATACAAACCTTCCGTTGGTAAAAACATAATAGCAAAGTCCGTCGTTTTTGGGACTTCTATATATTTATCAGATATACGCTTTGCCTCTAGTTTTATGCGCTTCTCTAGCTCTTGTGCAGAAGCTTCTACTAAAACGCCATCGCCTTTCTCTGAAGCTGCTAATAAACGTTCATAATCTTCATAGGGAAATTTTGCATCTATTGGTATCAATCCATCGGGCAAACATACACAATATTCTACAACTTCTGTAGTCCCTTCTTTAATCTTAACATTCTTTTTATATTGATCAGGAGAAAGCATTTGCTCCAATAAGGCTCCTAACTGAACTTCTCCCCATACGCCTCGTGTTTTAACATTTGTTAAAACGCGTTTTAAATCTCCCACACCTATTGCTAAATTTTGCATTTCTCCTAGCCCTTGATGAACTTTCTCGAGCCTTTCACTTACTTGTGAAAAAGATTCTCCTATACGTTTTTCTAACGTTGTCTGAAGCTTCTCATCAACAGTTGCTCGCATCTTATCTAACTGTGCCTCTACAGAACGCCGTATCGAATCATTAAAGCCTAATAAACTAGCATTAAGCTCTTGCCGTAACATTCCTGTATCTTCTTTATTACTTCTTTCCATCCGTTCTAAATCATAAGACAATCGACTAGATTGATTTAATCGTATCATCACATAAAGCAACAAAATTAAATTGACACACAATACGCCAATAATAACTATAAGTGTTATTTGCATCTTTTATCCTTTTCAAAATTATTTTTTCTGTTATGGTATAAGAAATTTAAAAAAAGAACAACCCATGCGTATATATATTTTCTTTTTTAGTTTCTTATTTTTATCTCATTTTTCTTTTGCTCAATCCATGACTGCAACTTATCAAGCTTATGCTATGGGATTAAATTTATTAGAAGCTCAAATGTCTCTTGATTACACAAATCAATCCTATACCATGAAAACAATTACTCAAACAAAAGGCATCTTAAGTTTACTATTAGATAAAAAACAAAGATTTATTACAAAAGGTAATAATAATACTCTGCCTCCCTTATATTCAATGATGACAAAAAAAGGAAAAGAAAAAGTAATCGATTTTTCAAAACACATTGATTTCATTGATTATCAAACGACTATTCTTTCTTTAATGAAAATTAAAAAACCAACTTCTCCTATTATTAAGTATCAAGTTTGGGATGGGAAACGTGACCTTTTACTGACCTTCTCTTATTTAGGAGTAGAAGAATTGCCTCTTTCAGATACTCCTTTTCAAGGAAAAGCCGATAAATACACATTAACGGTTGAGGTATTAAAAGGAAAAAATAAAGGATGGTTCTTTGAACAAATGCAAAAAAAAGATCCTCCTCCCTTACGATTATGGTTTAAACAGGTAAATCCCATTTTACCTTCTTTTTTGGTTCGAGCTGAATTTGACACTTCCTTACTTGGAACTATTACGATTTTATTATCCGATATTCAATCCAATAATAAATCCCCATAAAAAATCTGATCATAAACAGCAGAACGTCTCATTATCTCTTCATTAAAATACCTTATATCTTTAATCTCTTCTAATAAAGTAGGCCTGCCGGAAAATAAAGACGTTCCCAGAGCTAATCGACTTCCTTCTATTTGGATTCCCATTGCTTCTAAAATCGTCGGATAAATATCAAATGGCGTAAATTGACGATTTGTTGTCTCTTGAGGTTTTTTATATGGATTCATAAAAATATTTATCATTTTTCTATGCATCTTATCATTAAATATATGCTTATTCATACATAAGTGATCCCCGACTAAAACAACTGTCGTATCTTTATAAAAGGGTTGTTCTTGAAGCCAATCAATAAATAAACCTATCTTTGAATCTGCACAAGAAATAACATTTTTATAGGTCTCATTATAAGGTTGATGACATGTTTTTTCATCTAAATATCCGTCTGCAAAATGAGAATCTATCGTCATCATACCAAAGAAAAAAGGTGCCTTTTGTTGAGATAATAATTGAAGCTCTTCTTTTGCAAACTCATAGAGCTTTGCATCTTCCATACCCCAATAAACTCTATAGTTAGAAGGTATTTTTTTTGTCTCTTTAAAATAATGAAAATCCTTTAATCGAATATTCCCATGTGTATTGAAAAAAGCATTTAGTCCAGCAAATTGCCCTTCAGAACCTATCAAAAAATCAATCGTATATCCATTTTCTTTAAGTATATCTGGCAAACAAACTGCTCCAGGCAAAAACGAGGAATACATCCTATAATGATTAGAGTTAATTGGCATTCTTAACGGAATTCCACAGATTTGTGAAACAAGCCCAGCAGATGTCCATCCTGTACCCTCCATCGAAGAAGCCCCTCCTAAAGCATTGCGATCAGAGAAGGATAAATTTTCTTTAGCTAAATTCTCAATATTGGGAATCAGATTAACATCAAAGGAATCCGCAAAACTTGTTTCTATAGATTCAAGAAAAATCAAAATCAAATTCTGTTTTTTTGAGGGAAATGTTAATTGAACCTGACGAGGATTCGTATAATATATTTCATAAAAACGAGATAATTTCTCAGGGTACATGTAACTTTTTATTACTCCATGTACATTTAATTGAACATAAGCAACAATAAGAGAAATGATGACAACAGCAAAAACAAATGCTGTCAAATGTCTTTGAAATAGCTTTTTGATAGTTCGGATTCCTTTAAAATAAAATTTATCACAAATTAAAAAACCAACTAAAGCAACCACTCCGATAGCCCAAAAAATTGTATTTCGAATGAAGCTAATGATCATCTTCTGATCAGCATCAAGAGGCATATAAATATGAAATAAAACTTGCTCAAGCGTGACTTCTCCAAACTTATCAACAATCCAATAAGAAGTTGATATCAACATCACTGCAATAAAAAGCAAACAAAATAAAAAAATTTTTTTTATCTTACGCGTTAACATACATTTTGATGTATCATGTTTTTCTAAGTAAGTCAAAATAAAATCTTTTACATTACATTCTTTTTATGTTAAGTTAAAATCTAAATAAGAAGGGTATTTATGAAACAAAGTTTTTTTTCTGTTTCTTTTTATTTCATAGGGATATTTATATTATCCCTTTTGTTTTTTTTCCCGTTTTGGATATCTTGGCACTACGGAGACGTTACACTTGATCAGCTTTTATTTCATATAAATACCCCTTGGAGCGGATTAAACCCCAAGTTATTGTTGTTAATAATAAAAGAATGGTTCTTTCTATCTATTACACTGACAGCACTCTTTTTCTTCATTCCCTTTTTAGGCTCGAAAAAACTAAGACTTTGGATAAATCAACATATTAAACTCTTTTTCTTTTTATTTTTCTTATGTGTTATCTGGTCTTTTAACTACAACTTTAATTTAGTAAGATGGTATAATCAAATATTTGGAAAGCCTACAAGCTTCTATGAAGAAAATTATGTATATCCGGAAAAGTTGGAAATTGCTTTTCCTCAACAAAAAAGAAATATTATTTACATTATGGTTGAATCTATGGAAACAACCTTTTCAATAGTAGGAAATAAAAAATCCAATTTAATTCCAGATTTACAAAACTTAGCTAAAGAAAACATCTCTTTTAAAGGCTATTACCCTTCTGTCGGTACACAATGGACAAGTGCAAGTATGGTTGCAGGCTTATGTGGTTTTCCTCTTAAATCTTTAAGCACAAAAACTGTTCAATTTTCAACATTCCTTCCTAAAGTAAAATCACTGACAGATATTTTAAAAGAAAATGGCTATCAAAATATCTTTATGATGGGTTCTGATGCGAACTATGCGAATAAAAAAGTTTTTTTAAAAGATCATGGATTTGATGAGATTATAGATTTTCCGATTGGTAAAAGAAATTCAACTCCTTCTTCTATGTTTGGTTCTGAATGGGGTTTAAAAGATCAAGTGTTATTTGAGCAGGCCAAACAAAAATTAATTTCTTTATCCAAAACAAACACTCCTTTTTTTATGGGGATTCTAACACTAGATATGCATCCACCTGAAGGATATTTAGATCCCCATTGTCCAATCATAGATGATGATTATTTTAATAATGTGGTTTACTGTACTAACTTGCTTGTTACAGATTTTGTAAAATGGGTTCAAAGCCAACCATTTTCAGAAAACACCACAATTGTCATTGTTGGAGATCACTTTGCATGGGGAGCAGATAAATACAAAGAAAAAAGAGCGCTATTAGAAAAAAACACACGCGAAGTTATAAATATTATTATCAACCCAATAAAATCCCCTATTCGAACAGAACGTAAGTGGGCTATGTATGATATGGCTCCAACAGTGTTAGAAAGCATAGGAGCTGAGATACCTGGACATCGTTTTGGATTAGGAACTTCTTTATTTTCAGAAGAACCTACTCTTTTAGAAAAATATCCTCCTCAAGAGGTAGACATACTTATTGAAAGCAAATCGCATCTTTATCAAACCTTATGTGGTATAAAAGAATAGTACTTGCTTATATTCTTCTTTTGATGTATAGATAGGTCACAAGCTTTGATACTGCAGACACAGTGGAGCTGAAAGAAGAAAGGAGCATTGCTCTGATTAGACCTTTCCGGGTTTGCCCGTTATAGCGCGTTTTAAGGCGGTTACGATAAAATCAAGACCGTAAAGTAAGGTGGCACCGCGAACGAAATTCGCCCTTACACTTAAACAAAACAAAAGGATAAAAAAATGCATACATACAGAACACATACCTGCGCAGCGCTTCGCTCAGAAGATGCCGGCAAACAAGTTCGTTTATCTGGTTGGGTTCATTCTAAACGTGACCATGGTAATTTATTATTTATAGATTTACGCGATCATTATGGTTTAACACAATGTGTTGTGGATACTTCTTCCCCGTGTTTTTCCAAGCTAGAGAAAGTTCGTCCCGAAAGCGTTATTCGTATTGATGGAAAAGTACTTTTACGAGAAGGCAACACAATCAATGAGAAACTTCCTACAGGCCATATAGAAGTTGCAATAGAAGATATTGAAGTCTTAGGAGAAGCAGATGTTCTGCCTATGCAAGTAAATGGCGATGCCTCAGATTTATCAGAAGAACAAAGACTGACTTATCGTTTTTTAGACTTACGTCGTGAAAAAGCCCATGCTAACATTGTTCTGCGTTCTAATTTCATTCGTTCTTTAAGAGAACGGATGTGGGCTCAAGGCTTTACAGAATACCAAACGCCTATTTTAACAGCTTCTTCACCAGAAGGTGCTAGAGACTTTTTAGTTCCTAGTCGTTTACATCCAGGTCAGTTTTATGCATTACCACAAGCACCTCAACAATTTAAACAGTTGCTGATGGTATCAGGATTTGACAGATACTTTCAAATCGCTCCTTGCTTCCGTGACGAAGACAGCCGAGCAGACCGTAGTCCAGGAGAGTTCTATCAATTAGATATAGAAATGTCTTTTGTGACCCAGCAGGATATTTTTGATGCTGTTGGCCCTGTTATGCAAGGAGCTTTCCAAGAATTCGCAGGAGATCGAAAAGTTTCTCCTTATCCATTCCGAGAAATTCCATTTGATGAAGCTATGTTAACTTATGGAACAGATAAGCCAGACTTACGCAATCCATTATTGATAAAAGATGTCACAGAAGTTTTCCGTGGTTCTGACTTTGGTATTTTTGCAAAGATGGTTGAAGAAGGAGCGTTTATCCGTTCTATAAAAGCGCCACAGGCTTCAGAAAAACCTCGCTCTTGGTTTGACAAACTTGGTAATTGGGCAAAAGAAGAAGGTTTTGGAGGTCTCGCATATATCGGCTTTACAGCAGAAGGGACAAAAGGACCTGTGGCAAAAAATCTCAGCTCCGAACGCATTGAACAAATCAAACAAATCAATGATGTCAAAGATGGTGATGTTGTATTCTTTGTCGCAGGGAAAGGGTTGAAAACAGCAAAATTCGCCGGCCGAGTTCGGACAACTTTAGGAGAAGAGTTAGGATTAATTGACAGTAATCAATTTATTTTCTGTTGGATTACAGATTTTCCTTTCTATGAAGAAAATGAAGAGACAGGCGCAATTGAATTTTCACACAACCCCTTCTCTATGCCTCAAGGTGGATTAGAAGCTTTAAATAC
>CASECI010000011.1 GCA_949286465.1 uncultured Alphaproteobacteria bacterium
TCAATATCGTAAGAAAGTCCAGACTCAGAATAAAAATCTGCCGGAACCCTACCTTTGCCCGTATCCATCACATGCAATGCCAACAAATGCACATCATTGTAAATCGTATTCGCTCGATGCTTGTTCATCGCATAGGTAAAACCAACTAACGCCGTAATACTTAATACCCCTATTATCGCAAGTACTGCTAACATCTCTAACATACTACGACCGTGTTGCTTGGCATTATTTTTTATCATATCATAGACTCCCTTTTAATATAAATCTTAGCAATTTATTATTAATTTACCCATCTTTCTCTAAATTTTGTCAAGAGAAAATTAGACTTTCCGACATAAATTGACTTTGGATGGATTTTTCAGTATAATAATAAATTGTATATATTTTAATAAAGTACTAGGAGATCGTCATGACGACAACCTTAAAATACGCTGCGACAGTTTCTGGAAAAGAAGCTTTTCAGCAGTTTACAAATCGTACCGTTTTATCTGACGAGTTTGGACGTCGAAGAAAAACAGAACATCGAAGCAACAATGGAGACATTTTATTTATTGACTCTTTCAAATATGAAACTGACAAAGTCCGAAAACCTTATGAAATGACGCGTACTTATCCTGGAAAAGGAAAGGACAAAGTTGTGGATACTTTTACAACACATCCGGATGATAATAAAGACTTCGTTTTCTACCGCATTAAATCGCAAATTTACAAAAACGGAGAAAAAGTACGTTCTATACATTATGACTCTCATACTCAAGCAAAAACACTTGAAAGAATTTTTCGTCGCGACAAGAACACTGGCCTTTTACTCATGACTGAAAATTCATACGACAAAACAGGCCAAAAAATCATCCAATCCCGTAGAATGGTCAATTTAGCGGGGCGATATTATAAACGGACATCTGAAATTGATAAAAAGCTTGGGTTGCAAACACGTTCGAGCTTACGAAGCACACTCAATAAAAACCAAAAATTAAAAGCTATTAAAGCCTTTTTTGAACGCTTATTACCTGGAAAATCTGCTTAAGCTTGCCGTATCTCATTCACGCCTGGTATTGATCGAAGAGAGTTGATTATATCAGGCGTTAAGTCATATCCACCCTCTAAAGCAACCTCAACATCCCAGTTATTAACTCGAGGGATTAAGAAAACCTTCCCTTTTCCCACAGAAGCATTTTTCAAAATTGACTGTATCGCTGAAAGACACGCAGGATCACTCATGTAAATCATAACCGAACTACTTACTTTTGTAATTGCTTCATTTAAATACTCAACAGCTTGAAGTGTCATGCGGATTTCATCTTCTTTTTTATCTGCAAGAACTGAAAAAATCAAAGGTTGGCCTGATTTTAATTTATCTCGAGATTGAGCTAACGTTTCTGAAAAACACATCATATCAAAAGTCCCCGACGTATCAGAGCCGGTTATAAAAGCATATTTATTGCCAGATTTTTGAGAAATGCGTTCTCTCATATCATTCACGATTCCAGCCAAACGAACACGTGCAGAACCAGTTGCTTCTATCGTTTTAACAAGTTCAGAGGAAGACGTTATTCTTAATCGTTCAAAACTCGTTTCAAAAGCATCTAATGGATGTGCCGACAAATAAAATCCTATAGCTTCTGCCTCCATTTCCAATTTCTGCATAGATGGCCATTCTGGAATATTCTCTAACTGAATATTTTGGACTTCCATACTTTCTCCGAACAGTGATATCTGAGAGCTTTTCCTTTGCGTCGCTATTGCTGCTGAATGTTGGCTTAAACGTTCTAAATTATGATGCAATTTTGCTCTATTAGACTCTAAGCAATCTAATGCACCTGACTTAATGAGATTTTCGAAGCACCGTTTGTTCATAACAGAGCTATCTACGCGCGTTATAAAATCTATAATATCCTTAAATGGACCATTTTTTTCTCTCTCTGCGACAAGAGATTGCATAGCTCCTTCCCCAACATTACGGACCGCAGACAAAGCATAACGAATAGAACCTTCTTCTACAGAAAAATTAACTTGAGACTTATTAACATCTGGAGGCAAAATATGTATCCCCATTTTCGTAATATCTCTTTTGAAAAAGCCTAATTTATCTGTATCTGTTTTATCTAAAGTCATCGTCGCCGCCATAAATTCGACAGGATAATGCGCTTTCAAATATGCTGTTTGATATGAAACAAATGCATAAGCTGCTGCATGAGACTTATTAAAACCATAACTCGCAAACTTTTCCATCAAATCAAAAACTTCTGCGGCTTTTTCTTCTGGGACGCCTCTGGCCTTCGCGCCATCAATAAAAATAACGCGTTGCTTGACCATTTCTTCTTTTTTCTTTTTTCCCATTGCTCGACGCAATAAGTCTGCACCACCTAAACTATACCCGGCCATCACTTGAGCAATTTGCATAACTTGCTCTTGATAAATCATAATGCCATATGTTTCTTTCAAAATACCCTCTAGCATAGGATGCAAATAATCCGGCTTTTCTGTACCATGTTTTCGAGCGATATAACTTGGAATATTCCCCATAGGACCTGGACGATATAAAGCAACAATAGCAACCAAATCTTCTATCTTATCTGGAGCCATATCTTTTAAAATCTTCCGCATTCCTGCACTTTCAAATTGGAAGACGCCTGATGTATCTCCATCTGATAATAACTTAAAGGTTTCTTTATCATCTAACGGGATATTAATTAAATCTAACTCTATCCCTCTGGGGCGCAATAGTTCTAGTGTCTTTGCTAAGACTGTTAATGTTTTTAAACCCAGAAAGTCAAATTTAATTAAACTCGCATCCTCCACAAACTTCATATTGAACTGTGTTACAGGCATATCAGAATCAGGGTCTTTATAGATAGGCAATATTTCATCAAGTGGATCATGTCCGATAACAACACCGGCCGCATGAGTTGATGTATTACGATAAAGACCTTCTAATTTTAATGCATATTCCAATAAACGTTTAATTTGAGGTTCTCGATTTGCTTCTACCTCGAATGCAGGCTCTATCTCTAAAACTTCTTTAAGTGTATAAGGTTTCCCTTTTTCATTGAGGCCATTGGGAACCATTTTAGAAAGTCTATCAACAACAGGATAAGGTATTTGTAAAACGCGTCCAACATCTCTAATAACAGCTTTAGCTTGTAATTGACCAAATGTCACAATCTGTGCAACATGATCAAAACCGTATTTTTCTTGCACATACTGGATTGTTTCTCCTCGACGTTCCTGACAAAAGTCCACGTCAAAATCTGGCATTGAAACACGTTCTGGGTTCAAAAAACGTTCAAACAACAAATTAAATTTCAATGGATCTATATCTGTAATCGTAAGAGCCCACGCAACAACTGAACCTGCTCCAGATCCTCTCCCAGGGCCAACAGGAATTCCATGAGCTTTCGACCATTGAATAAAGTCTGAAACAATCAAAAAGTACCCAGGGAAACCCATTTGCCTAATGATGCCAAGCTCATATTCCATGCGGTCGCTATACTTTTTGCGATCTTCCTCAGAGCGATTCTTCATACGCTTTTCTAAACCTTCATGAGCTTTTTTAACGAGCAACTCATCTTCAGTTAAGCCACCACAATCATATTGAGGAAAGGCTGGCTTTCTTTTCTTTAGCATGAACCCACAGCGTTTTGCTATTTTAACTGTATTTTGAATGGCTTCAGGCAAGTCTTCAAAAAGCTTCTTCATCTCTTCCGTTGTTTTAAAATAATGCTGTGGCGTTACTTTGCGTCTATCCTGTATATCGACATATGTTTTGTCTGCTATACAGAGCAAAGCATCATGAGCTTCATACATATCAGGTGTCTTAAATAAAACATCATTCGTCGCAACTAAAGGAATATCATTTTTATAAGCTAAATCAAGAAAATCATCCTCTGTTTGACGCTCTGCTAGCATTCCATGACGCATCATCTCTATATATAATCGATTACCGAAACTTTGCTTTAATCGAAGCAATAAACTTTCAGCTTTATCTTTCTGACCAGAGAGTAAATAACGCCCAATAGGACCTTCTGGACCTCCTGTTAACAAAATCAGACCTTTATTAAATTCTTCTAGCTCCTCTATCGTAATATGTGGAAATGTTTGCTTTCCTTCCCCCATATAATAATGATTAAAGATTTTTAATAAATTTTTATATCCGACTTCATTTTGAACAAGCAAAACAATTTTATCCATAGGAGGATTAATTTCTTCTTTTATTGTTGGCAATCTTCCAGTTTCTTGTTCTTGTTTTAATAAAAGTTGCGTTCCCAGTATCGGCTGTATTCCCGCATCAGAACAAGAGTAAGAAAAATCCATACCCCCAAATAAGTTTGCTGTATCCGTAATCGCCATTGCGGGCATATGATTTTCTACACAAGCGTCAATCAGTTTTGGAATTTTTATCGCTCCTTCTAACAAGGAGTACTGAGAATGCACATGTAAATGAATAAATTCCGGATCCATTTTTAAGCCTTAAATAAAAACACCAATATGGTAATAAACAAGTGCCAACCAAATAGCAACAAATAAACCAAAAGCAAAACCATAAAATTTAATCTTAGTTTTTGAAATAGATGAAATGATAATCATTCCTATAAACAAAAAAAACATTAAGATTAAATCTGAACGAAAATAATCAATATCATAAGAACTTGTTGGAGAGGTAGCCAACCATTTTATTAAAAAACCGCCGACAAAAAGAAGACTAAAAAAACATATAGCAAAGCTATAGAGAAAATAACGCGATATTAAAGAAATTGTAGTTATCTTTAAAAGAGATTTTTTCTTCATTTAAACTTCCTCTAACACACCATTAATTAATTGTACACGTCTATCCATTTTCTGTGCTAATTCCGGGTTATGAGTTGCAATTAAAGCTGACAAACCCGTCTCACGAACTGTTGTTAATAACTCAGTAAAAACCTTTTCACTTGTGATAGGATCCAAGTTACCTGTTGGCTCATCTGCCAACAGCAAAGAAGGATGATTTGCTAAAGCTCTGGCAATTGCGACACGTTGTTGCTCCCCACCAGATAATTCACCGCTACGATGTGTCACTCTATTTTTTAATCCCATTTTTTCGAGTAAAAAAAGAGCATTTTCTTTTGCCTGTTTTTTCGATTTACCATCTATTAGCTGAGGTATCATAACATTTTCTAAAGCTGAAAAATCAGGCAACAATAAATGGCTTTGATATACGAAACCCAAATAAGCCCGACGCAATAGAGTTCTTTCCTTCTCGTTCATTTTTTCACAAGCAATATTCGCTAAATGAATGGAACCAGAACTAGGTTGATCCAATAATCCAGCTATATAAAGCATAGTCGATTTTCCGGAACCAGAAGGACCAACGAGAGCGACGATTTCTCCTGTTTTAATCTCTAAATTAACCCCTTTTAAGACATGTAGCCGTTTGTCCCCATCACCAAACCAACGTTTCACATTATTCAATTTTAAAACAGGACTGGTCATAGGCACTTTCCTTCTTTAAATTTTCTATTAGGACACCGATTACATTCTTCTTCTGTCATTTCTACATAAGATAAATCTTGCCCATAACACGGATAACAATATCCATATATTCCTTGCATTGGTTTATCAATCGGACAATCTTTCAAAGCGCACATATTATGTAACATTTGTCGATTAGGACACTTTTGGCAATTTTCAAAATCTGCCTCGATAGGAATGTCCTCATAACAATTATGACAAAAACCACTTCTATCTAACAATGGATAGTCTGCAGCACAATCAGACATTTTTATCTGAGCTAAAACAGGAAATGAAATTAAGCAAAAAATAACAACTAACTTATTCATACCGCAATGCCTCCACCGGATCGGTTTTGGATGCTTTCCAAGAAGGATATAATGTTGCTAAGAATGATAAACTCAACGCCATAACTGTAACGGCAATAACTTCTTTTATATCTGTTTTAGAGGGCAATTGAGACAAAAAGTAAATTTCAGCAGAAAATAAATCTTGCCCAGCTAATCGTCCCAAAAACTGTCGAATTGGTTCAATGTTGTAAGAAACCAGCAATCCAAGGAATAATCCTGCAAGCGTTCCAACAACACCAACGAATAACCCATCTATCAGGAAAATAGCCATAATCGAACGGCGACTAGCACCCATTGTCCGTAATATAGCTATATCTTTACTTTTATCTTTAACGAGCATAATTAAGCCAGAGATAATATTAAATGCCGCAACAATAATAATCAGCGTTAAAATTAAGAACATCACATTTCTTTCAACTTCTATTGCATTAAAGAATGCCGAATTAGAATGTTTCCAGTCAACCGCTATTTGCGAACGAGGTAACTGAGCAACTACTTCCTCTTGAACAAAAGGAAGTATATTCATATCCTTCACAAAAATCTCGATTTGACTAATTTGTCCTTCATTCATTAAGTATTTTTGAGCCTGTTCAAGAGGCATAAAAATAAAGTTAGAGTCATATTCAAACATACCTGTATCAAAAGTACCAATAACTTCATACGCTTTCATACGAGGCATCGTTCCAAAAGCCGTCACATTTCCATTCGGTGAAATTAAATTAATTTTTTCACCAATGCGAACACCCATTTTAGAAGCTAATCTATATCCGATGATAATTTGATTATCTTTAAAATGACCTATATCTTTTCCTTGATATTTAGAATTTAATAAAGGCCTTTCCTTAAAATCTTGTTGCCGAATTCCACGCAAAAGAGCCCCCTGAGACAGTAGCTCTGACGAAGCCATAACTTGCCCTTCTAAAACCGGCATAACAGCTGTAATACCATGTATTTTTTTCAAATCTATTAATTGTTTTTCGTTCAATGAAAGAGTAGGCCCCCATGAAGGATAAATAGCCATATGACCATTAATACCTAACACACGTCCCATCAACTCATCACGAAAACCATTCATAACACTCATCACAATAATAAGTGTTGCAACACCAAGCATAATACCCAAAAAAGAAAAGCCTGCAATAACAGAAACAAACCCTGTCCTTTTGCGGGCTTTTAAATAACGAAAACCGACTAAAAATTCAAAAAAAGCCACTTATTCTATCCTCTTTTATTTTTTAAAAAGAATAAAAGAAATCCTAACAAATAGCAAGCTTTTTAAAAATTAATATCTGCAAGAAATTTCTTTAAAACTTTCTTGCGACCTTTATAATCAAAGCTAACTTCAACACGGTCACCTTCATCTCTTATGACTGTTCCATCACCAAAAACTTCATGATGCACACGCTTTCCTAATTTTGATGACGGTTTTATAGAAAACATCCCCGTTGATTGCCCCCAAGTATAATTTTCCGTTTTATCTTCTTGCTCTGACCGATAAAAAGAAGAGATATTAGAACCTATATTCATCCATTCATCAGAACGTCCATAAGAGCTGAAATTTCCTAAGTTTCCTTTTAATCCTCTAGCACTTTGAAAGTCTATGTGCTCTTCGGGCAATTCATCAATAAAACGAGAAGGCAACGCATTTTGCCACTGACCATATACGCGTCTATTCGAAGCAAATGAAATACTGACTTTCTTTCTAGCTCTAGTAATGCCCACATAAGCAAGACGACGTTCCTCTTCTAAAGCCTCTCGCCCACCTTCATCTAAGGCTTTTGAATGAGGAAATAAGCCTTCCTCCCAACCTGGCAAAAAGACAACATCAAATTCTAATCCTTTAGATGCATGAAGTGTCATAACTGTGACCAAATCTTGATCTTGTTCCTTATCTGTATCCATAACAAGACTCGCATGTTCAATAAATGCAGAAATATCCTCATACTCGCCGGTCATAACATTTTGTAATTCTTTTAAGTTTTCAAGGCGACCTTCTGCTTCTATTGATTTATCTGTCCGCCACATATTCATATAGCCTGATTCCTCTAGAATCTTTTTCGTTAGCTCTTTTAGGGGCATCATCGTGACTAGACCTCGCCACTGCATCACATGAGCTTTAAAATCTGTTAATGTCCGTTTAGCTGCCACTTTTAATTCTGCTTTATCAATTGCCTCGAATAAAGAAGTATGGTTCATTCTAGCATATTCTTGCAAAACCTTAAGCGAAGCTTCTCCAATGCCTCGACGCGGTCTGTTCACAATTCTTTGAAAGGCTAAATCATCATTTGTATTATTGATTAACCTTAAATAAGCAACCGCATCTTTAATTTCTTCACGCTCATAAAATTTAAAGTCGCCTATAACCTGATACGGTATGCCTGCTTTAATTAAAGCTTCTTCAAATTCTCGCGTTTGAAAACCTGCCCGAACAAGAACTGCTATGTTAGAAAGAGATACCCCTTTACGCACGAAATCTTCTATTTCTTCGATAATATGTAAAGCTTCTTCTTGTCCATTCCAATAGCCTTTTATCGTCACTAATTCTCCACTTCCATCTCGTCCTGGAGCAACACGCAATGTCTTTCCTAAACGGCCTTCATTATTAGAAATAAGAGCTGAAGCTGCTCCTAAAATATGAGCAGTTGAACGATAATTACTTTCCAAACGAATTGTTTTAGCTGTTGGGAAATCTTTTGAAAATCTTAAAATATTTTCAACCTCTGCCCCCCGCCATGAATAAATAGACTGATCATCATCTCCAACACAACACAAATTACCTGAACCCATTGCTAACAGGCGAAGCCACAAGTATTGAGCCACATTCGTATCCTGATATTCATCAACCAAAATATACTTAAATTGTTTCTGATAATACCCGGCGATATCTGGCCGTGTTTTAAAAATCTCTAGAGGATGTAATAATAAGTCTCCAAAATCAACAGCGTTTAATTCTTTTAACCGATCTTGATACATTTTATAAAATGTCAGAGCTCGACCATACATAAAACCTGTATCTTCATTTTTCGTCACCATAACAGGAGACAATCCTCTATCCTTCCAACGCTGGATAACATTTAACAAAGCTGCGGGAGACCATTCCTTTATATCAACTCCATTTGCTTGCATGAGTTGTTTAAGTAAGCGCTCTTGATCATCTTCTCCTAAGATAACAAAATCCTTTTCCAAACCGACAACATTATAATGAGCTCTTAAGATTCTTAAGCCCAATCGATGGAATGTACCAAGCCAGACAGATAACGCATCAGGGCCTATCATTTTTTCTAAGCGTTCGCTCATTTCTCGAGCCGCTTTATTCGTAAACGTAACAGCCAGACATTGCCAAGGTTTTGCTAATCCCTTATCAATAATATAGGCTAAACGAGTCGTAAGAACACGCGTCTTACCCGTTCCTGCTCCAGATAAAACAAGAACAGGTCCTTCTGTTGTTTCAACAGCAAGACGTTGTTCTGGGTTTAGATTTTTTAAATAGTTAAATTCTTTTACCGGAGCTAAAGAGGATTGCTCTTCATCATCCATCAAATCAAATGGGTTTGACATTATGTTTCCTTTTTGTTCTTTTTGGAAAGTGTACTTATTCCATATAAAATGTCAAGCATTAACGTTCCAAAAGAGTTTTTATGATATAGTTCGCTAAATATAATCCGAAAACACCTGTGATTGTCATCATACTTCCCATTTGTCGATGTTCTTCTCGCCCCTCTTGAGCTATTTCCGTTGAATAAACGCAGGGAAAATCTAAAGAAACATTCTTTTTCCTGAGTGTTTTTCTCAAATGAGCAGCCATTGGACAAACTGTCGTTTTTTTCATCGAATCAATATGAATTTTTGTAGGGTCTTTTTTTAAAGCCGCTCCCATTGATGAAATAAAAGGTATTTTATGCTCTTGCAAATAAGAAATCATTTGAGCTTTAGCCGTTAAACTATCCATGGCATCTATAACCATATCTGGTCGAGGGGAAAAAGCTTCATCACACGTTTTTTCATCCACAAACATATCCTTTATCTGAACTAATGTTGTTGGACAAATATCTAAAATGCGCTCTCTCATAATTTCAACTTTCTTACGTCCAATTGTAGAGTGCAATGCAACCAACTGACGATTAATATTGCTTATAGTAACTTTATCAAAATCTATGACAACAATTTGACCTATTCCCGTTCTTGCTAAGGCTTCTATTGCAACAGAACCAACAGCACCGCACCCAACAACAGTAACCATTGAATGGCGTAATCTCTCCATTCTGTCATCACCTATTAATAATCGTGTCCTGCTAAATTGATCTTCCATTGACTAACTCTTCAAAATTTTTTTGTATATGTTCTATCAGAAATGTAGGTTCTTCTTGACGAAGATTCGCCATTTTTTCGACTAAAGAAGGAATAACAGATACCTCTTTAGATAAATCAGGAGCATCACTTTCAACTAAAAGCCTATCAATTGGTGTTTCCTTCAGACATTGTCGAACTTTCTCCCGATTTCTTGGCAAAAAAATTGATGAATAACTAAAATAAGCTCCTAATGCTGATAATTGAGGAATCATATTTACATTTCCATGATGAGAATGAGAAACAAAATAGACGGGTCTTTTATTCCTTTTAAGAATATGCAATACTCTATCCCACGCTCTGACACAATGCAGATGAAAAGGCCTATTGTATTTTGCAGCTAAATCCATTTGAATGCGCATAACTTGTTCTTGTCTATCTAAGCTTGAAATCAGAGGATCTTGATCCGCTTTTATTTTATCCAAACCTATTTCTCCAACCATAAAAGAAGGATTATCTTTTAAAAGTTTTTCTAATCTTTTATCCCAACCCGACTTTAGTGTGCTTAGAAAATAAGGATGAACACCAAGAGCGACAAAAACATGCGGATATTTTTTAGAAATAGAAATAACTTTTTCCCAATCATCCTCATGCGTTGCATTACAAATAAATCCTGAGACCCCATTTTCATAAGCTTGTGACATCGTCTCATGCAAGTTCTCAATGTTTTGTAAATGAGTATGAGCATCGCAATAATTCATAGAAAAATTATAGTTTTTTTCGTTGATTTTTTCAAGCATTAAAAATAAACTACTTTTGGTAAGAGGTAATAAAAAATGCGTTTTAGGCTTGTCTTTTTTATGTGTGGTATGATGGCAATGCTTTTCGGGGGTCTCATGATGTTCCCCGCTTTTGTAGATCTTTATTACCAAAACAACCTAAGTGCTTATACTTTTTTTAAAGCAGCCTTTTTTACTTTATTTGTAGGAGCTGCTATCGTATTTATAACACGACAAGAAATAACGGACAAACTTTCGCCTCAAGAAACTTTTCTAATTACCTCATCTGTTTGGCTTTGTGCCGCTTTAGTAAGTGCTTTTCCTTTATACTTATCCGCCGGATGCTCTAGTTTTACTGATGCTTTTTTTGAAGCAATGTCTGGTCTAACAACAACTGGTGCTACAACCTATACGCATCTTGATTCCCTTCCTAAAGGCGTTTTACTCTGGCGTGCAATTACGCATTGGATTGGAGGTATTGGAATTGTTGTCTTAGCTATCTCTATTCTTCCTACATTACGTGTCGGTGGCATGCAACTTTTTGCAAATGAAAACTCCGACAAATATGAAAAAGATTCACCTTTTCTGGCAACAAAAATTAAAGCTATTTTGCTTTTATATTTAGTCTTATCGCTTTTATGTGCTTCTCTATTATACTTAGCAGGAATGTCTTTATTTGATGCTATTGCCCATATGATGGCGTGTGTTTCAACCGGAGGTTTTTCAACACATGACACTTCCATCGCTTATTTCAATAATAAAACAATTGACTGGATCCTTATTCTTTTTATGCTTTTATCTTCTCTTCCTTTTATGTTTACTGTTGCTTTTTTTACTGGGAAATGGGAAAGAATAAAAAATGATACGCAAGTAAAGTCTTACTTAGCCATGCTTTTGTTATTTATTTTACCGTCTTCTTTTATTATTTGGCACGCAGGATATTTTCCATCTTTTGAAGAAGCTTTACGGCAAATGACCTTTTCTATCATCTCTATTGTAACGACAACTGGATTTGTCTTAGATGATTATCAACAATGGGGGCCCTTCTTCATCGCATTCTTCTTCTTTTTGCTCGGCGTTGGAGGATGTACCGGCTCAACTTCTGGCGGAATAAAGATGTTCCGATTTAATATTGTATTTAAATCTCTTCGCCGACACTTAAAAATGATGATTTTGCCTCATGCCGTTATTGTTCCTCAATATAATAATAAACCTATTACAGAAGAAATCATTAATAGTGTCATGGTCTTTTTATCTGTATATATTCTAACAATTGTTATTGGAACTCTTATTGTAGCTGCATCAGGGACAGACTTAATAACCGCTTTATCTGGAACATTCTCTGCCATCTCCAATGTTGGCCCTGGTATCGGAAATGTTATTGGACCTGATAAAACATTCGCCGCAATTCCACCTATAGGAAAATGGACACTCTCTATCGTCATGATGCTAGGACGCTTAGAGTTTATGACCGTTACAGTTTTACTACTGCCAACTTTATGGAAACGAAAATAAGGAGCAAAAAATGTCTTTTTGGGACGATGCACAAAACTTTATGAAAAATAGACCTCAAGAACCTGTTTCTTCGGAAGTCTTTAATTTGACAGATGGAATGCAAATTGAACAACTTGTTAAAGAACTCAAAATGACCTATGAAAACGCAACTGAGCGTGAAATTCTTAAAACAATCGATCAAGCTAGAGAACATCTTGGAGATGTCCCAAATCGAAAAGATTTTTATCTCTTCGCCAGAACAAAACTCGAAGATTAATTAAACCCATTCTTTACTAAATGTTAAAAAACGTGTTATATATTAATAACAAATAGTTACGTCTAGATTAAAGGGAGCTCCTTATGAAAAAATTAATCATTGTCTTCTCTATCTTCTTCCTCATTATCGGAGGTGTTTTATTTGCTTTAACAAAAACACTTGATGCCGAAAATTACAAAAGTCAAATCATTCAGGCTACACAAGAATTAACAGGCCATACAATGGAAGTATCTGGACCTGTTGATGTACAACTATTCCCATCTCCTACCATTACTTTAAATGATGTTAAAATAAAAAATATTCCAGGCTCTGCTGCTCCTGACCTAGCAACGATAAAAAAAGTCATTGCAACTGTTAAATGGGGTTCCTTATTCGAAACCCCTTTGATAATTGAAACAATCTCATTAGATTCTCCCGAGTTCTTTATGGAAAGGAGTGAAAAAGGACAAGTAAACTGGGACTTTCCTTTTCTACAAGAAAAAACGATTAATCCAGAACAAGATAATTTAATCGGAAAATCCATCCTTGAAGTTCCCCCTCAATTTAAAAGTCTTTCAGTTAAAAACGGCTCAATAACTTATATAAATGCTCTCACAGGCTTCAAAAAATCTTTAAATCAAATTAGAGGTAATTTATCTGCAGACTCCATTAATGGCCCTTTCAAATTTTCTGGCTCTTTTATTTGGAACGAAAATCCTATTCAATTTACTTTGTCTACTGGAAAACTATTCGCACAACAATCTTCTGATATTAAATTGTCTCTTGTTGATTCCAATAGTAAAGCTCAAATGAACTTAACTGGGAAAATTGAGAACTTAACAAAAACAGCCGATACAACCGGAGGATTTTCTGTAGATATTCCCAAAATGTCTCCTTTCCTTGAAACCCTTGTCGGATATACAAATCTTCCCGATACACTCGAAAAACCTCTTATCGGGACGGCAACCTTCTCTTTTTCCAACGAGAAAGCTTCTTTTAATGATATGGCTTTCAGATATGGAACTTCCGAACTTGAAAACTCTATTTCAGGAGAAATATCCTTTATCTATCCGAAAACAAAAGGAGCTAAAACGCAAATCAATTCCTCTCTTGTGTTAAGCAAAATTGATTTAGATTCTTTTATGCCTATTTTACCTAAAAAGGACAATTTTAAATCTAAATTCATGTCACTGAATAGAAATATAACTTCTGATTTAAATTTAAAACTGAAAGCGACTTCTGTAACTTATCGTAATGCTAATCTAACAGGTACGACTTTAAACCTATATTTCCATAATGGAACGACAACATTGAATGAATTTAAAACTTCCTTACCTGGAAATACAATTTTAAATATTAAAGGAGATATTGATATTATCGAGAATGCTCCACAAGCAAAGTTAGAAGTCAGCCTAGACTCGCAGGACATGAAAAAAACAACTCAATGGTTAAATATGACTCTACCTCAATTATTCACCTTTAACAATGTTGAGGGCATCAAAGCTTCTGGAAATCTCACTTTGCGAGAAACTGATATTACCTTATCCAATATAGATGCTGAAGCTAATGATGGAAAATTAAGTGGAAACATGACCGTATCCCTAACAGAAAAAATACCAACGGCAGCATTGGACTTATCCCTTAAAAATATTAATCTTGACTCATATTTAAATATACCTTTATCAAAGGACAAAATATCTCTTTCTTCTTTGTGGAAAAAGATTGAAGAAAACTTACAAGAAAACACCTTCTTAAATAAGGTAAATTTAACCTTTGGGCTTAATGGGACAGATATAACATTTAGGAATATTCCAGTAAATAAATTATCCTCTAAGGGACAAATCCAAAATGGCATGTTAACTCTTCAAGACTTAAAACTAGAAGGAGCAGCAACAGCAAACTTAGCTTTATCTGGTAAAGTTCAAAAGCAAAACAATCAACTTATTTTCACAGATGTAATATATGATTTTAATGTACCAAGAGCTTCCATTTTCCTTGATAGAGCTTTAATTTCAGCTCCTATTGATGGTCAGTTAAATAATGTTTCTATTTCCGGTACATTTTCAGGGCAGCCGGATTCTTTTGCTTTCAACACTGTCTTAGGCATGTCACAAGCTCAAATCAAAGCCCAAGGGCAAATACAAAAGAAAAATGGCATTCCAAACTATGCTGTTAATTTATCCATAGCACATCCGAATTTCCATCAATTCATGAAATTATTTGATGAAAATTTTGATCATTTCCCGTATTTAACTGGGACTTTTATCTTCCAAACGACATTAAATGGCACACCTAATTCTTTCTCTCTTTCTGGGATTGATGGGATGATAGGAACGCAACGTTTCAAAGGGGATGCGACTATTACAAATGATATGACACGTAAAATTCAAGCTAATTTAACATCTCCATTATTTGATTTAGAAAAGATTTATCCTAAAAAAGACATCATTCGTGGTATCAACCCAGATACAGGAAGAGCCCAATTTTCCAATGACTTACTCAATTTTGGTGATTTTGAAGGGCTAGACCTTGATATCACTGCTTCAGCAGATAAAATGACTTTTGATACAACTGATATAGATTTAATGTCAACTCACTTCACCCTTAAAGAAAAAGTTCTTAATTTAGAATATCTCAAAGGCACTCTTAATGAAGGGAAAATATCAATAGAGGGCTCATTAAACACAAGCACCGCTGAACCGATTATTGATGCTATCATCCAAGGAGAAAATATAAAAGTAGCTCAAGACAATTGGGCATTAGGAAGATATCGTTTAAAAAATGGAATGGCGACATTCTTATGCGATTTCAATGCACGAGGAAACTCCTTAGAAGATATGGTTCGCTCTTTATCAGCGAATGGCACTTATTCCGTTAAAGAAGGAACTTTATCAGGTATTGATTTAACAGAAATAGAAAATCAAACAAAACTCATTCTACATAAAGGTCAACAAGCTGATAATTTCGAAACAACATTAAATAATTTATTAGCTCGTGGGGAAACAGAATTTACCTCATTAAATGGAACTTACAGCATTTCCAATGGAACGCTTAGAACCTCTGATAGTATGCTTCGCTCACCAGAAAGCAATGCTATCATTCAAGCAACGATAGATTTACCAAACTGGACGATTCTATCTTCTATTGCCTTATCAATGACAGGTTTTGATGGTTTTCCACCTATATCTATTGTTATTAAGGGATTACTCCATTCTCCTGAAATCGAAACAGATATATCAGGTTATGTTCGTTATCTTACCTCTGCATCTGCTCAAATCAGAGATATCGCTTTGCAAGAAAAATTAGAACGAGAACGCCAACAAGCTCAAATGGACGCAGATCAGAGAAAAGAAGAGGCCTCTCGTTTAGCTGGCATGGCAAATGCCAAGATAAATGAAACCAATCAAATTATTAAAATAGCTCCTACACCTCAAGGGGAAGAAGAATTTATCCGTGCACAAGATGCTGCAGCTATTATTAACGAATTATCTCTTAAGGAAAGTATTTCCGTTACTGATTTAAAGAAAATCGAAGAACAATATAATTTATTATTACAAAGAATTAACATTGTTCAAAAAGCTTCTTTAGATATCGCTTTATCCAGCATGCAACAACAAGCTCAAAACATGATGAGCTCTGCTCAAGCAACTATGAATGCGATTAACCGCATTTATCAACGGCTTATCGGTGTCGAAATTGTAGATTCTGCATATAAAAAAGGTTTCGAAATGTTTACACTCATGGGAAGATTAAGAACCTTTATTAATCAATCTCAGGATTTATCTAAGACAACACAAGCATTAACACAAATGAAACAAGCACAAGAAATTCTAACAGAAACTTATAATTCTATTTCAAAATTTGATGTTGATGCTCCTACTTCTGAATCTAACTCAAATACATCTTCTCGAGTACGCGGGAAAATTATTCGAAATAATTCATTATAAGAAAAGCCTCCAATTTGGAGGCTTTTCTATTCTTTCCTATTAAAAAACGATTAACGTCTCTTATTTTTGAGCTGGAATATCTACAACCATACTCTCTTCATCAGTTTCTTCCGATTGGTCCATATTTTCAACTTCTTTTTCTTGTGCGGGAGAGCTTGTAGATGAGGAAGCTGGTTGAGAAACTTCTTGACCAGAAAAGACATCAAAAACTTTAACTTGTGCTTTATTCCTCTCTTCCTGGATAATTTGAGCAGCCGTTACTTCAGCAAACTTCGCTTTAACTGCGTCTTCTACTTCTTCATATGTAGGAGGAGCAGACTTACGAATATCTTCTACTTTAATAACATGCCATCCAAAGGCCGTTTTAACTGGCGTTGTTGAGAATTTTCCTTTTTTCAACTTAAATGCAGCATCAGCAAATTCAGGTATCATCATATTTTTTGTAAAATATCCTAAATCTCCTCCATTAAGGGCATTTGGATCTTTATCCAAAGAATATTTATCAGCTAAAGTTGCAAAATCAGCTCCCGCTTTCAATTGAACAATAATATCATTGGCTTCTTTTTGTGTAGAAACCAAAATGTGGCGAGCTCTAATTTCATCTTGAGGAACAAAATTTTTCACTTCTTGTTGATAAATTTCTTGCAATTTATCAGGCGTCATACGTGCTTGTAATTGCTTTGCTAAATAAGCTTGGAAAAGAATTTGATCTTCAGCATCTTTTAAAGCTTTACGAACATCAGGATTATTTTGCAACCCTTCTTTTTTGGCCTGATCTAAAATAATTTTATTGTTAATATAAGCTTCTAACAATTGATTATAAACAACCTGCATAGGAATATCTTTCAATTGAGGAATAGAATTTTTTACTTTTTCTAATTCACTTAACCGAACATCCTCTCCTCCGACTGTAGCGATAACAGCGCTTTTATCCATCGTTGGCAAAGAAAATGTATTATCTCCCTGTCTTGATAATCCCCAATAGCCTAAAGCGGCTATAGCAACAATAGCTACACCTCCAAGCAGCCATTTTTTTGAAGTACCTTTTTCTTGAATAATTTTAGCTTCTTTTTTTTCTTTTTTCATTTTATTTCCTTTCCAAACAAACTTAAGTTTTAAATTATATATGTCTATTATCTAACAATTGCAAACGAGAAACAAGTCCTTTTATAATACCCTTCATAATACTTGGATGCAAAGACATGATTTCATAGAGTTTATCACTTGTCATTTTTAAAGCGATTGTTTCTTCTTTAGCGGTTACAGAAACTTCCACAATCCCTGGATTTAGAGCCGATAGTTCTCCGAACATTTGTCGAGGTTCTACTTCACTTAATATATTCTCATTCTCCTTAATCTGAACCATCCCATGTAAAATAATAAACAAACTATCACTAACTGTTCCTTTTTTAACAATTTCTTGATTAGCTTTATAAGCGACTTCTTCACTTGCATAAATAAAGTCACTTAAGGCAGATTCCGACACATCATCAAATGCAGGTATATTTTTTAAGATAAGGACTTTTTCTAATGTTAATCTCATAAATCACTCCTAATTTTTTAAGATGAAAGCTATTGTTTCTTGAATACTTGAGTTATTATCTTTTCGGACACTTTCCAAATATTTTCGTAACATCTTTGAGCTTAATCCCATGCGCCCCATCGCCCAAATAGCACTTTGGCGTAAAAGAGGATGAGAGTCTTGCAAAACATCAGCGATAAATGGCAATAACTGTACATCGCCCATCTTACGCGCACACATTAACGCACAAGCGCGTGTCCATGGGCTCCGATAAGACGATTTAGATATTACAAAAGCTAATTGTTCTGTCAGACTCTTCTCTTTTTGAAGAGGCCGAGAAGGAATTTTATCTATCCGTTCATCCATAGACATTTCACGTAAAACAACTCTTAATTTTCTTAATTTTTTAGGTAAAATATCGTCGACAATTCCCATAGCCGCTGCTCGTTGTTGTTGAGATTTTTCTTCATCTTTTAATAAGATTGAAATTGCCTCTTGAAATAAACAAGACGGGTAAAGCAATTTAAGTTCTAACAATAAACTTTTTCGAATCTGATAAAATTCTTTTTCTAAAGAAGCTCTTAAATTACGAAAAGCATCTTCAGCTTCATGCATAGGGGCATATTCAAAATCCTTCGCAAGCAGTAAAACAATAACAGCTTGACGAAAATCTTTGTCAATTAACGGTAAAAGGCTTTTTTTCTTTTTACGGGAAGACCACATTAAGTTCATATCTTGCAGATGGCGTAAAATATCTAAGCGCTCATAGAAAGTTACTTTTTGCAAAACCTGAATAAGAACTTTTTGAGCTTCTAAATCTTCTGATATCCATAAGTATGAAATAAGCGTTTTCTTTATCATCATAGAGGTATGATTATCGATCAAAACATCTTCAATAGCTGAGTAAGCTTTAGTTCCATACTCTTTAAGAGCTTCCAAAGCAGAATCTCTTAAATGCATATTTTCAAGAGATTTAAATAAAATTGGTAACAACAAAGGATGCTGTATATGACCTGCAGCAAGAATAGCTGTCCGTTTAACATGAAAATCAGAGTCTTTCATTAAAGATAAAATAAGACGGTAAAAACCTTTTACAGAACTCTCTTCTAAAATTTCTGCTGCCTGCAAACGGTCTTTTTTATTCCTTGAAGCAACTAATTTATTAATACCCTCTGACGCAATTAAGATACCTTCTCCCCCTGCTTTTAAAAGACCCACCAAAGCCCCTTTTTTTAGGTCTGGATCATCTAAATATAAAATAGCTTTTTCTTGTGCATATTTTTCACCCATAGAACACATAACACGCAAAGCCGTTTGCCTGACTTCTAAATTTGTATCTTTTTCTAATAAATCAGAAACGATTTTACGTAGACCAGAGATATTATTTTTCTCTATCCTATTTAGAGCAAAAACACGAACACGTGCATCTGAATGCTTCAACGCGCGGCGAATAAAATTTTTATACCCACTATATTTTGCATCTTCTAGTACTCGAAGGAAATAAATAGCTTCATCTGCATTAGAACTTCCTGCTTTTTCTGTGACAAAAGATATAACCTTAGGGGTACTAATCAGCAATCGCCCTCCTCGCCATCTAAACGTCTTAAATGAAGAAAGTAAAACACGAGCGTATTCTATGCGAGTTAAGAATAAGACGATAAGAAATGTAATAGATAAGAAAAATCCTAAGAAAGAAAATGCCTTTGAAAACAATCCGAAATAAAATATGACAGCTGTAAAGCAAAAACCAACAGGCTCTAATAAGGAAAGACGGAATACTTTCAAACGATATTTATGTCCATGTGTTAAAGGTCTTGGAATCATACGGAAATAATATCCGACGCAAAAATAAGAAATCAGCTCAAAAAGAATTTTCGAAAAATACATAATCCATTCGAAGCCCGCTTCCCAACCGATCCAGCTTACGACAGGAAGTAAAGCCAATACAGTCATTCCATGTAAGACATTAAAACCATTTCTGATTTTATATAAAATCAGCATTCCAATGATAGAGATAGCTCCAATCATAGCCCACAATATTGCAATTTGATGAGCAATATGAAGTGTTTGTTTTTCAGATTCAATCAGTTCCAAGCAGAAAGTATATTCAATAAAGCAATGAACAGCTGCATACAAAAATGAAGCGCTATAAATCAAAAACATTAAGTTTAATTGTGCGGGTTCATTAATACCGCCATTTTTGCGGAGCATTTCTTGAGGTGTTTTTTTCTGAAAATGGAAAACAGTCCTAAATAATACGAACATTATTATTCCTAACATAATATTCGCCCAAATAAGCATCTGCATATCAAACCAGGATGGTAATAGTAAAATGCTTATACCCCCGAACAATGTTCCAAAGAAATCAAATAAGACAAGGAATAAGAATTTTTTAGATTGAAGATTCAATGGCAAAAAACGAAACGCCAATCCCCAGAACCCAATTCCTAAAAGAAGTTTATATGCAAATTTCAAAGAAAATAATAAATCAAGAGAAGGCTTCCACCCAGAATAAAGACTAAAGAGTAAAAGGGATTGAACAACAACAGCCAAGATAATAAACGTCAAAAGTCCTTTACCAAAGCGGCGATCCATAGAAACAGAGAAGAAACCAGCAATACTTAAAAAAACTGCTGATACAATAAATAAGAAACTTAAATCTAGCCGGCCAAATGTCCCCAAATAAAGTGCTGTTGTCGATGTATCAAACCACACAACACTTACTGCTTGTAAAAAAGCTCCTAACCCTAACAAAGCTATTAGCACAAGTTGTTCAGAACTTAAAGATATTAATTTTTCAAAAAAACGCCGAATTTTACTCATTTCTTATTCCTAATAAGTTAGACACATAGTCTTCAGCTGTAAAATCATGTAAATCTTCTTTACTTTCTCCTACACCAACATAATGAATAGGTGTATGGAACTGATCTGCTAAAGCAACTAAGATGCCTCCTTTAGCAGTCCCATCTAATTTTGTCATCACGATACCCGTTACATGCGTTATATCTTTAAAAGAAGTCATTTGAGATATAGCATTTTGTCCGACTGTCGCATCCAATGTCAATAAAACGGCATGCGGTGCAGAAGGATCTATTTTTTGAATAACACGAATAATCTTTTGAAGCTCTTCCATTAAGTCTTTTTTATTTTGAAGTCGTCCGGCTGTATCTAAGAATAAAACATCATCTCCATTTTTCTGAGCTCGTTGCAAAGCTTCATATGCTACCCCTGCAGGATCACTTCCTTGCTCTTTTGCATAAACAGAACAACCTGTTTTCTTGCCCCACATTTGTAATTGCTCGATAGCGGCCATACGGAAAGTATCAACAGCCCCAAAAGAAACTTGAAGACCTTGCTCTTTCATCTGTTGTGCCAGTTTACCTATTGTTGTTGTTTTTCCTGCTCCATTTACACCAACCATTAAAATAACAAATGGTCTTTTATCTCTATTAATCTGCAAAGGAACTGCAATATCTTTCATTTTTCTAACCAGCTCTTGATAAATAAGTTCTTTTGCCTCTTCCGGCGTTTGAACTTTCTTTTTTTCGAGCATCGTTCTAAGAGACATCGCTGTTTTTACGCCCATATCTGACAAAATAAGAGCTTCTTCTATTTCATCAAGAGCTTTGTCATCTATCCGTGTGAATGTAAACGCTTTAGATACTTGATTCGAGGTTTTTTCTAAACCGCTTTTAAATCTCTGCCACCAGTTCACCATCTTTTACTTCCTTATTTTTTACATTCACGAATGTCCCTGGATGTATCGCTTTATCAACATAGGTTTTGATATAATGTGTATTAAATCCAAATCCTTCTTGCTCAACAAGGACGATATCATTCTTACCAATTTGATTTTCTAAATAGTTCTTTAATAAGTTTTGTCCTTTTTCGCGTAGTTGTCTAGCTCTTTCTCGTCGCGTTTGAACATCAACCATTGGTAACTGAGCTGATGCTGTCCCTGGTCGCACAGAAAAAGGAAAAACATGCAACAAATATATTTGCGCTTCTTCTATTAAATCTAAAGTTTGCTGAAACATTTCTTCTGTTTCTGTCGGAAATCCCGTTATAAAATCTGATCCTATCATAATATCAGGTCTTTGTTTCCTTAATTTTGAAACTAAATTTAAAACATCTTCCCGCCGATGACGCCTTCCCATTCTTTTTAAAATTGTATTATCTCCAGCTTGAATAGATAAATGAATATGAGGCATCAATCGTTCCTCTTGACCAAATAAGGCAATCAATTTGTCATCTACGCCCGCAGGATCTAAAGAACCCATTCGTAAACGTTTTAATGTTGGAATTTCTTTTAAAACACGTTCAACTAAATCAGATAATCCATAAGGATAACTTGTAACATCTATCCCAGTTAAAACCAACTCTGAATAGCCTTTTAAAACTAATCTTTTTGCCTCTTCAATGACAACATCCGGCAAAAGACCTTTATTCTTCCCTCGAACTAAATTAACAACACAAAAAGTACATTTATGGTCACACCCTTGTTGAACTTGGATAAATGCACGCGTTCTACCTTCAAAATCCGTAACAAGTGGAATATCAAAAGCAACATCTTTAACAGAACCAACCATACATTTTTCTGAAGACAATAGTGCTTTTATATCTAATTTCTCTCGGTTCCCTAAAACACGATCAACCTCAGGCATTGTTTCGTAAATATCTGAATGAAATTGAACGGCACATCCTGTTGCAAAAATTCTCGAATGAGGATTTTCTTTCTTTAACTTTCTAATGGTCTGTCGACATTGACGCTCAGCTTCGCCGGTAACAGCACATGTATTAACTAATATAACATTATCCAAATCAGGAACAAGCTCTTTGATTCGGGCGGATTCATATGCATTAATTCGACATCCAAAGGTGACCACTTTCATGTTTCTTTTTTACCTTTTTTTTCATATCTTGTCTAGTTTTTAATCAAAAACCATGTATAATAAAAATAGAAAAGACAAAAGGAGATAAAAATGGATCAAGGTATACACCCATTAGTTGCTATAGGATTAAAGAGTGATACAGCGATTACCGGAGTCGATGCAGCTCTTGTAAAAACAGATGGGATTGATATATTTGAAAATAATCTCTCTATTTCTCGCCCTTATTCGGAGGAACTTCGCAAAGAAATAAAGTCGGTTCTAGGAGAAAAAGGACAACTTGACGTCGGACATTTAAAAGAAGTTGAACAAAAAGTAACTCAGCACCATATTGAAACTGTACAAGCACTTTTAGACTTAGCTGATAAAAATCCTCTTAATATAGACGTTATTGCATTTCCAGGTCATACTGTTTTAAACAGACCTAGTCAAAAACTATCTATTCAAATAGGAAATGCTCAAGAAATGTTAGAGGCTTTTGGAAGACCAGTTGTCAACCGTTTTTATCAATCTGATTTAGCTTCAGGAGGACAAGGTTCTCCTATATTTCCTTCTTTCTTTGATGCCATGACAAGAGAAATTGAAAAGCCTTTAGCTATTTTATCCATCGGCGGATTAACTTCTCTATCTTATATTGGAATTAATGGTGAATTAGCAGCTTTTGAAGTAGGCCCAGGGAATGTTTTAATTGACCAATGGATGCAAACACGAATGGGTGCAGAAATGGACTTTGATGGGTTGTGGGCAGCCAAAGGAATGATTGATCAACGTTTGTTGAAAAAATTAATGTCTCATCCTTATTTTTCTAAGCTTCCCCCGAAATCTGCAGACAGAGACGAATTTGATATGTTGCTTCAAGATGTCGATGGTTCGAGTGTTGCAGATGGTGCTGCTACATTAACAGCCTTAACAGTCCAATCAATTGTTGAAGGAGCAAAATTTCTTCCTGAATACCCATCAAAATGGATTGTAATTGGTGGAGGAGCTTTTAATCCTTCCCTTATTAAAGGATTAAAACAATCTTTAAGAGGAACCGTTATAACAGGCGAAGAACTTCATTGGAATACATCAAATATTGAAGCGCAAGGATTTGCTTTTTTAGCTGTTCGAACTTTATTTAACTTACCTATTTCTTTCCCGACAACAACCGGTGTTCCTGCTCCTATGCCTGGTGGACGCATCCATCAAAAATAACAGCTCTTTAAAATTGGGCGAGCACTTGAAATTGTTCTATTAGTTTTTGAGAGGCTTCAGGAGTTAATGATAATATCATCATAAAAGATAAAAGATTATGAGCTGTAGAAAAAAGTGTTAATGTTCGTGCAATCCAAACCAATACTTTCTTTCCTGTTTGCTGTTCATACCTTCTAGAAGAGCGGTAAATTCCAACAGCTTGCCACAAAGAAATCAAAAAAACAGCTAAATAATAATTCATTAAAGAGCGTTCAATTAAATCTATGCGCCCAGAACGAATAAAATATAACAATAAATATGCAAATGAAAAACTAAGTCCGATATTAAGGAGAACATAATTTATCCAAAAGCTCCTTTTCAGAGAATAATCCCCCTTCCAATGTTTTATAAAAAAATTCATTTTCTAGTCTCTTCTATATTTTCTTTAACAAGCTCTTCAGAAAACAAATAAACAACATCAAAAAAACGAGGCAAATTCAGTTCTGGTTGCAAATCTATTTTATCCACAAGTTGATAAGTTTTTTCTTTCGGAGAATATACAATTAAGTCTTCATCTACTTCTCCCAATACGAGGAAAGCTTGTCCTCTTTTTCGAGAAGAATAATCTATATTAACCTCTAACAAGCTTGGAAATGTATATCCTAAATTATCTCTCTTATGTGAGTGGACCCCAAAAAATTGCATCCCATTCCAGAGCATGCCATCAGTTAGATTTAAAAAATGTACATAATCCATAGGTAAGTTTGGAATCTTGTGTCTTCCCAAAGTTAACCTTAATAAACGAATATCATCCTCTTTTGCAGGAGGAAACAAAACAGCTCCGACTTTATAAATTTTATTTAGAAGACGCTTGAGTAAAATCATTCTTACCTACCTGGCATACTTTTTTGAGCAAGAGCTTTAAAAGCACTTTCAGAATATCCGGCATAAACACTTCTATCATGCTTGCCTTTTCCCCCTGATCCAGTGTACATGGTCAATGGAATATAAACTTTTCCAGTCGGAACAGGAATGTATAATTTTAAAGGTCTTGTATTAATATCCATCCCTTCCATTTGCATATCCATAAAACGATGAATATCTTCATGGAAAGGTCTATCTTGAATAAGAACCATATTAGAAAAATCGGCTTGTCCGGTATAATCAAAAGGTATTTTTAAGTGCACATTAAAGTTCTCTGGGATAATTCCTTTTTTCAAATAGAAGATGCTATCTTCGTCAATACCAGCAGCACGCAAGTCATTAATATAGTTATAAGAAAGATATCGTAAAAAATCTCTTTGGACACGTTTATATTGCTTTCTACGACTAACTTTTTCTAGTAAAGTCAAGGGATAAGCAGTTGCTTCCACTAAATCCATTCCAGGGAAATTCATCTGTTGAAATTTCATTTCCCAATAAGCTAAATCATGTAACATTTGATCTGTTACACGAACAGAAGAGCGTTTAGGAGAAGGGAACAAAGTTTCAGACATTCATCTATGTCTCCAACTCTTCTAATTCTTCATTCAATGAATTAGCTAACATATCCAAATCCGTATTTTCCCGCTGAGCAACGATCCAGTAAGGGACGAAAGGAGATGCAGGAAGAGAACACTTTTTCCTCATTCCTTTATCCAAATACCATCTTGGAGAGTCTGCCAGAATAGGCCTATTTAAGAAACCTTGCATAATCACATATTGCTTCATCGCATCCAAGCTCATCATTTCAGAAGCGCCAACAACAGACTGGCTCTGCAAAGAAGTCGATACATTTTGGCTCATTTTTGGATTAATTCCAAAAATACCTTCTTGAGAAGAAACACTAGTTGTTTTAATTGTTTTCGTACCAATCATTTTCTCGAAGCGCTGTGCGGTCTGTTCATTGTTTTGAGCCAAAATAACTTTAGCTGCGGTTGTTGTAATAATCGTTTCCAAATCGTCCTTACCATACTGACCTGAAATCTGGCCTAAATCCTGTCCAATCAACAGATAAGAAACCTTTTGGCCACGACCGACGGCAGGGCCATCTTTAACAGCAGATAACTTTGGCATTTGAGGAAATTCATCCAAGACGAACATAACGGGGAAAGGCCCGGATTTAACGCCATCAGAACCGACAAAGTTAGGAGGATTGGCAATTAAGAAAGATGACATCAATTCGATAAAAATACCCGTAATAACGGATAAGGCACGAGCGTCTACCTGATTAACTGATAAGTAGACAGAAATAGGCTTCATTTCACCCGTGATTGGATCTCTCATTCCTCTTAAATCACGAAAGGTAAAATCAGAGAAACGGGTTCTTGCTCGAACAGCAGAGTTTTTAAACACGCCTATTCCTGTTAAAGCTGTTGATAAAATAGACCCACGTTCTTTATCTGGCGTACTTGCCAATTGGTTCATCTCTAGCATAGCTCTTTGAGAATAGTGGAAACGAGAACATTCCTGAACAGCAAAATCCAAAACATCTCGCATCGGGTCAGCTAAAGCAGCCATCTGATCACCTTCATTAGCCCGACGTTTAATATCCGCAGCAATTTTCATTTGCGTATCATTAAGCCAATCAAGAATCATAGCGATACAAGGTTCACATCCATGCCAATATTCTGGTAAACCTTCCCAAGTACCTATAGGAGCATAGTTATCGTATGTTAAAGTTCCATCTTGAATAGCCTGCATTGCGGAACGAGCGCTCAGATCCGGCATTTCTGCATAATATGTCATCAAAACTTTAGCATCCTCTTCATCAAAGGAGCCATCCATCAGGCGTGCTGTAAAATAGTCATTTGCACGAGCTCTTTCACACTTACTGGAGATAAAATGTAAGAAGCCAGACATTGCATTACGTCCAGTCTTAGACCAGTGAGGATCTGCACCTCCTTTTGGTTCTTCAACAATAACAGCCACCATAGAGTCAATATACATATCGCGAGCTGGTCCTGGAGGAGGCAAACAACTTGCAGACAGAGGGTTCCAAGAAGGATAATAAATTCCTTTAGCCGGATCATCTTCTTCACCCCAGTTAATAACGAATACAGGGCCTTGTGTTGCGCGATATCCGGACGTTTTAAAACACAATTCAGGTTTAGGGTCATTAACAATAATACTCATTCCTGGAGATTCAAGAATAGTTGGAATAACAACCCCTACTGTTTTACCTGTTCCAGGAGGAGCCACAACAAGAGCAGATAAGGTTTCGGGCATCTTAAGAAGCTTACCTTTAAAGCGACCTAAAACGATAACGAAGCCATCAAACAGCTTCATTTTCTTGACATCGGCATAAGTTGCCAAGCGCCCCCCGCCAAAAGTTTTTAACATAAAGTCATAAGGGTTTAGGACCCATGCTAAACAAAAAACAAAGCCCCAAGTTAGAAATGGAGATAAACCTATTAACCCACCTAACAACCCATCTTGGCGCAACATAAGGCGGAACCACTTTGTATATTGATGCCACATTATAGTTGGCTTTTTAATAGCAGATACTAAATAGCTCCATACTTCCGCGATAGATTGCCTACTTAAGCCATTATCTAGAATATGCCAAAAAGGAACAATAAGATACAACATCAGCAACCCAATAATAGCACCGATAAAAAACCATACGATTAAATGTGAGATTGCTTTATCTCTATCTGCATATTCTCCTGGACGTTGTAAAACCATTTATTTCCCCTATTTAATATTGAGCGCTTGTTTTATCTCGTTTAATTTTTCATCTGCCGGTTTTTCATTATCTGCAGGAAATGCCATTTGGAATGTTGGTAGTTCATCTGGCTGTCCTAAATTAGTCCGACAAACAATTATTTTTAACTCAGCCCAAGTTGCCATCATATCTTCAGCATTAATAATTGTTCCTTTATCCTTAACTAAAATGCTCTGACCAGTCATTTGGATTCCTGCAGTTTTAAGTAAACTGAGGATATGTTCTTGTTTTCTCTGTAAAAGCGTGACAGGGGAGATACGATGAGAACTTTCAGAATACCACAAAGGATCATCATTATTAAACCTTTCCTCATCAGCAAGCCATTCTCCCTCTTCTGAATCTTTTTGGACGAAGAAAATTTTATCTTTTGATATAGCCATCCAATCGATTTCTATATCATTAACGGCGACATTTGTAAGAACGTGACATCCGGCTGTTTCCATTATTTGTACGAGGTCTTCAACAACCGGTTCTTTTTTTTCTTGAGTTAAGTCCAATGGCATAAGCTCGTCAGTCGCGCCATTTTCTTCGAATGGCGAGTTCATATTAAAGTCCAAATCATCTGACAGTTCACGATGTGAAAAATGCGTATTTTCCTTCAAGGGGAATGACTGCTCCAAAGAAGGATTAGCTATCATCATATTATCAGCACTTTTTGAGGCCGGCGTTGTGAATGTATTTGATAAAGGTTTTGGACGAATTTCTTTATAGGATCGTTTTTTCTGCACTCTGATTTTCCGACTTGTTTTTTGAAGAGCTTTTGTTTTACGTCCATATATTTGGTTCCAGAATAGCCTTTCATAAATTCTTTGATAAGGGATTGTCATAAAAAAGCAATAGCCAATAATCCAGACTGGAATAGCTAAGAACAGCGTAAGCACAAATGTCCAATAATAAGTTCCTTGAATAATCCACCCGTCATACCACCATTGTTGAAAAATATAACGCCAATGCCAGCCATAGAACATATCAAAGCCCCAATTGTTGTAGAGAAACCAATTGAGGCAATAAAAATAAACTATAGACCATATAACAAAGATGAAAGTATTTCGTTCAAGTGATTTCAATGTCATGATACTACCTTTTCTTTTTTTGTATATCATACAAAAAAAATCACAAACTTTCTAGCATAAAATGAGAAATTTCATTTTTTTTAACATTTTTCAATATATTTTTGTCAAAACCATAATTTATATTAAAAGAGTAGTCCAAAAGACTACTCTTTTAATAAAACTAGTCATTACTGTGCTCTGACGACATTCAAGACTTGCTCAACGCGGAAACTTGGAGAAGCCTCAACAACAGGCTTAACATTCACTTCATATTTAGCGAGTGAGCGACGATAATAAGTTAGTACGAATAATCTTGTCGCCGAAGATAAGCCTGAATTTCCTTTAGAAGAGTCTATCAACGAGCAAAGTTTATATAACGAGATATTTTCTCTTTTACAAATATCCGAAAGCGCCAACCATGTTTCTTTATCTAATCTCATACTTGTTCTACGACCATTTACAACGACATTCTTACACAATAGCATTGTTTTTTCCCCTTAAATCCTTTATATTAAATTAATTCATGATTCTTTTATTCGAATCGACAACACAACTATTATACGAATAATATTTTGTTCAATCAACCATTAAATGGTATTTTGCATAAAAAATTGTTAAAATAATGAAAAATACACGTAAAAATAGCAGCTCTTCTCATAAGATAAGAATTTGTGACCACCCTGATTGTCATGAAGAGGGATTATTTCGAGCTCCTAAAGACAGATCTCTTCGAAGCTATTATTGGTTTTGTTTAAAGCACGTTCAAGAATACAACAAAAACTGGAATTACTACGCAGGACTGTCCCCTGAAGAAATAGAACACGAAATACGAGAAGATTTAGTTGGACATAGGCCCACATGGAAAGTTAATAACCTTCACTCCAAACGTTTTAAAGACTCGTTTCATTTATTTGACGATATTCCTCTTAATTCTTCCACGTCTGAAAAATATCAAGAAAAAGAAAAACCATTTATTGCATCTATTGAACATTTAAAAGCAATTAAAACGCTCAAACTAAGACCTCCTATTTCTTTAGCATCAGTCAAAAAAAGCTATAAAAATTTAGCAAAAAAACATCACCCTGATGTCAATGGAGGCGATAAAGAAGCTGAAGAGATTTTCAAAGAAATTACACAAGCTTATCATCTTCTCTGCGAAGCATTAAAACGTTAATTACATCCTGTATCACAAGAGCCCCCATTTCCATTAATCGTACACCCATCACCACACTGAGCTCCGTTTTTCCAACAGGTATAGGTAGACCCATTTTTATAACAACTTGTTTTATTTTTAGCATCATAACATCCATAGAACTGATATGATACTTGTGTAAATGTTAAATCCTCACATTCTTCAGCTCGACAAACGCCAACTGAGCAGTTAGAGCCATCTGAATTACACCCCTGTCCACACAAAGATCCGTTTATAGTACACGAACCATTCGTACAATGAACAGTTTGATCCACTGTAGCACAAGCGAAAAGTTTAGTCTCATTATTATAAACAGGTTCCTGCCCTGAAGGGCATTCTTGAGCGATGCATACGCCCGACTTACAACTACTTCCATCAATGTTACAATTTTGACCGCATGGCAATCCATTAATAAAGCAATTTTTTGTCCAAGGAGAACAAGATAAACCATTATCATATAAACATGAATTATCTCCATATCCTGCACTCTCAACATATGTACCCCCATTTGGACATTCATATCCCTTTTGACAATCTGGACAAGAAGTTCCCATATAATCTGTACATGTTGTTCCACATAACAAACCATCTTTATAACAATGGAAGAAATCACCATCATCACGCTTTAGACATGTAATTTGTGTTTGTGAATTACGACATCCATACCACCCTTCAACACTGACATGTTCCATTCCTAACTGTTCACAGTCTGATGCATCGCAAGTTCCTACCTGACAATTATGAGCATCCCAAGTACAGGTAGAGCCACATGAAATCATTCCCCCCGGCATAAAACACATGATATTAGAAGAGCCTGAATATGGGCTTAAACTACAATAAACACCATCTGAACGTGTACATGTAAATGCCTCAGGATCATACGTCGTCCCTGCTGGACATGGGTTCTCTACATCACAGACATTATATCGACAGTTACTCCCATCTTTTAGACACCCAGATGCACAAACTTGCCCATTTTGATAACAAGCATAGCCATTTGACCATCCTCCAATACTTACACATACCAATCCATTTGGATTTTTACATCCCCAAAACTCATAGCTGCCAGAATCTTCATAAATCAAATCAGTATATACTGAATCGTCTGTACATCTATCCTCGCAATCACCCCACGTACAATCTTTACCGTTTAAAGAACAGTAATAACCACATTTCTTATCTTTATCTGCTCGATAGCAATGAATAACTGCATTCTGTTTAGTACAGATAACATCCTGCCCTTCAACGGCATTCGCATTTAAGCACCCATAAAGATTAGCTACAGGGATATGACTTAAAGATGTATTAGAACATTGAGTAGCCATACATAAACCAAAAAAGCACATGCTACCATCTTCTGAACATCTATATCCACACCGTTTTCTATCAATCTGACAGGTCCAATCTTGATTCCCTTTCGTTCCTCCTGTACATCCAAACACTTGACATTTCCCATCCAAGAAAACAGATCCGACAGGACATTCACAATACCCCTCTTTTGCTAATAATTCTAATCCTAGATTTGTATCACACTGACATAAGCAGCTATTTTCATCTCTAAATCCTGTCATATATTCTCCAGAGCAGAATTCATAGCACTTATCACCACAACTCTCCAAGCCTGCATCACAAACACACTGCCCATTCTCCTCATGCTTATTTTCTGGGCATACACAACTTTCGCTATCTTCATCACAGACAAAACCACTATTACATATTTGTCCGCCACACCATTCTTTTTCTTTATAAGCATCAAAATAAAAGACAAGCTGATTTTCCTCATCACACAAAGTAGAACCTAAATCTTTCGTCGAAACTCCATTGACTTCAATATAAAAATCAGAAGGATTTGGCCCTTCTACAACTAATTGGCAGACTCTATCTGAAACTTCTTCTACTGTTACTCCAAAAATGTCACTATTCACTCGAATTGCATAAATAGGATAACCTGTTTGAGTTTCTCTCATATTTGGCAATTCAGTTACAATAATTTGCTCCTCATCTTCAACTTTCAGGAAATCTTCGTTCGTTATAATCGTCGCCGCCATTAAAGAAACATCCTGGATAATTGTATTTGCTCTATATTTATTCATTCCATAGATAATTGCCGATAAAATTCCGATAGACAACAATCCTATAACAGCCAAAACACCTAACATCTCAATCATGCTACGGCCGCTTTGTTCTTGATGGTTAGGAGGCACATTCTTTTTAAAAAAATTGAATATTTTTTCAGAGAAAATCATTTTATTCCTTTCTGGTTATTTTTCTTTAGATATCATATATCTGATTCAACATTGATATCAATAAAAAAAAACGCCGCTATCATCTAGCGGCGTTTTGTTAATAATTTTATTTTACACAGACTTAGCTGCAACAGCTTTTTGGATTCTTTGCTTAATTTCTTTTGCCTCAGCTGTTAAGCGACTATTTGGAGTCGATAATAGATAAGCATCTAATCCACCATTGTGTTCAATTGTACGCAAACCACGCGTTGAAACACGTAAGTGAATAGCATTGCCTAAAGTCTCACTCAATAAAGAAACATTTTGCAAGTTCGGCATAAAGCGGCGTCTTTTTCTATTCTTAGCGTGGCTCACCGTATTTCCAGCCAACACACCTTTTCCTGTGACGAGGCAACGTTTTGCCATAATCTAATCCTTTCATAAAAAATAAACTTGAGCCACTCTTTTACATGTTTTTTTCCAAAAAGTCAAGAGCCTTTTATAAAAATTTTATAAGAGCAAAACTACCAACCAATAAAACGAAGAATAAAATGGATAACCAACCAAGATTTTTTTCAATATATGTTTTCATTGGCAATCCCCATTTCCATAGCAACCACGCCACCAAGAAAAATCGGCCCCCTCGAGATAAAACAGATGCTATTCCAAAAACGCCTAAATCCAAGTGAGTCACACCACTGGCAATCGTAACGACTTTATAGGGGAATGGCGTTAATCCGGCACCAAAGACAATCCAAGCTCCATATTGATGATAAGCAGCGGCAAATTCTTCGAACTGCGCGCGGGCATGATAAAAATTTAAAATCGGCAAAGCAACAGAATCATAAAGCATATATCCGATAAAATACCCAAAATACCCGCCGAGTACACTAGCAACCGTACAATACATCGCCAGCATGAATGCTTTTTCCCGATTCGCCAACACCAACGGAATCAAAACTACATCAGGCGGAATGGGGAAAAAAGAGCTTTCCATAAACGAAACAGCCACCAACAGCCACACAGCGTTTGGTTTAGCCGAAATGCCCATCGCCCAGTCATACATCCGTTTAATCGTACGGTCATAGAGTTTTTTTATCATCAATTCCTCTTTGCAAATAAATGGTTCTATGCTATCTTATCGAAAACGAAAAGATCTGCAACCTTTTTTACAAAATAGGAGAACGAAAATGAAAAAAACTTTGTGTAGCGCCCTTATTTGCTTAACATTGGCCGCATGCGGAGTCGGAGAAACCAACTCGACTTACAGCCGGTACGACATCGGCCAACAGGCGCAAGTCCAATACGGAACGATTATTTCAATGCGTCCAGTCAATATTGAAGGAACATCAGGCGTCGGAACGATTGGTGGCGCTGTTGCTGGAGGTGCTGCTGGTTCTATGATCGGAGGAAATACTGCTGTCAATATCATTGGAGCAACTGGAGGTGCTATTGTGGGCGGTATGATTGGAAACGCGACAGAAAAAGCTATTACAAAAGATACGGCTTATGAATTTATTATTCGCAAACAAAACGGACAAACCGTTGCTGTAGTTCAATCAAATGAAAATCATTTCCGTGTCGGCGATCACGTTATTTTAACAATAACAGATGGCATCACAAGAATGCAATTATACCAATAGAGACGAAACTCCATGGGCTAATGTCGGTGGTATCATTTTAGTTCAACCTAAGCTTGTCCCATATCTTCATGCCCTTGGTATTCAATAAAAATAAAAGCCGACTTTAAAAGTCGGCTTTTATTTTACTTAAACTTATTACTCCGCGAAAAGCCAACTGGTGGTATTTTCCCAACCAAAGCTCGCTTTCCTAACCAAGCCGTTAAGTCTCGCTCAATGCGAATGCCATTACCAAATGAGAAAGGCATTCCGTCTTCCATGTTAAAAAATTCAATATCGGATGTTCCTCCACCTTGGTATTTCTGCAAAATTACTCCTTGACCGCGTGTCATGAATGGTATTTCCTCCGTTTTAAACACCAATAACTTCCGATTTTGACCAATAATTGCCGTCATATCTCCTGTAACCGGCAAACAGAATTTAGCAACATCATCTTTTCCAAGGTTGAGAATAATTTTACCAGACCGTGTTTGAGCAATGACATCTTCCGCTTTAACCCTAAAACCTTTTCCCTTTGCTGAAGCGACCAAGAATGATGCTTGACTATCATATAAATGCATAGTAACAATTGCTTCATTCTCCGGCAAATCAATCATAAGACGAACAGGTTCTCCGAAACCACGACCCCCCGGTATTTTATCTCCCATAATTGTATAAAAACGCCCATTCGTTGCAAATAATAATATCTTATCTGTTGTTTGTGCGTGTATCCACACGGATAAACCATCGCCCTCTTTAAATTTTATATCATTAACAGAGACATGCCCTTTTAAAGAACGAATCCATCCCTTTTCTGACAATACAATGGTAATAGGCTCTTTTTCTATTAAGGATTCTAAAGGAACTTCTACTGTTGCTGGAGCCGATGCTATGATTGTTTTTCTCTTACCTAATTCTATTTTAGAACCAAATCTCTTTTTTATTTCATTTATCTCTACAGCAATAGCCTGCCAACGTAAAGCTTCATCTGACAATAATTTTTCCAGCTGTTCTTTTTGCGCATTCAGATCATTAAATTCAGTCTTAATTTGCATCTCTTCTAATTTACGCAAAGAACGCAATTTCATATTTAAAATGGCTTCAGCTTGAGTATCTGATAAATTAAACTCTGACATTAAAACGGGCTTTGGTTCATCATCGCCTCTAATAATCTCAATTACCCTATCTAAATTCAGATATGCGATTAAAAAACCCTGCAACAATTCCATTCGATGCTTGATTTTATCTAATCTAAAAGATGATGAACGCTTCAAGACGACATGCCGATGATTTAAAAAAGCCTGCATAACCTGCTTTAAGCTCATCACTTTTGGTGTACTATCCGCATCTAATACATTCATATTCAGATGAAATGTGCTCTGCAAGTCTGTTTTTTGAAACATATGTTCCATCAACAATTCAGGAGGAACTGTCCGATTTTTAGGTTCTAAAACAATACGAACTTTTTCATCTGATTCATCTCGAATATCTGCAAGTAAAGGCAACTTCTTATCTAAGAGTAACTTAGCAATTTTTGCAATTAAATCTGCTTTCAAAACCCCATAAGGAATTTCTGTTATAACAATTTGATATTGCCCATGACCAAGTTCTTCTTTTTCCCATTTAGCACGTAAACGAAGTGCCCCACGACCTGTTTCATAGGCTTTAACAATTGTCTCTTTATCTTCTATAAGCAATCCGCCTGTCGGGAAATCAGGTCCCTGGACAAAATCGACAAGATGAGCATTATCTGTATCAGGATGTTTAATTAAGTAAGAAAGCGCGTCGCAAATTTCGCCTACATTATGTGGCGGAATATTTGTTGCCATTCCAACTGCAATTCCTGATGCTCCATTTGCTAACAAATTCGGAAATGCCGCAGGCATAACGAGAGGTTCTTCTTCAGAACCATCATATGTTGGGCCAAAATCAACTGCATCGTCATCTAACCCATCCATCAAGGCTAAAGCAACATCTGTTAAGCGAGCTTCTGTATAACGCATAGCAGCTGCTCGATCTCCATCAATATTTCCGAAATTACCTTGCCCTTCTACAAGTGGATAGCGAACTGCGAAATCCTGAGCCAAGCGCACCATCGCATCGTAAACAGCGACATCTCCATGAGGATGATATTTACCAATCACGTCTCCGACAACGCGAGCACATTTTTTAAAGCCAGATTTTGGATCTAACTTCAAATGTCTCATAGCAAAGAGAAGCCGCCGATGAACAGGCTTTAACCCATCCCTTACATCCGGCAATGATCGAGAAACAATTGTAGACATGGCATAAGCGAGATATCTTTCACTTAATGCATCTGCTAATTTAGAATCATGTATTTGCTCTGTAAATTCTTCTGTCATTTCATACTCTTTTAAGCGTTAATATAAAAGAAGAAGCATAAAAACGCAAGCAAAATTAATCACCTCAAAACAAGAAAAAGCTTGCTTATTTAAAGAGATGTCTTATCATAAAAGAGTCTTCGGACCAATCAGAAGAGCTTAAGGTTTAAAGTTTTTTAACTTGACTGCCTTTTCGATTACCGAACTTTAAAGCCTTGACGCGGCAACTTTAAACTTTAAGGAGAGATACCATGTCTTCAGGAAAAGTAAAATGGTTTAATTTCAAAAAAGGATATGGATTTATTACACCAGAAGGGTCTGATAAAGACGTATTTGTTCATATTTCAGCGGTTCATCAATCTGGTTTACGTGGTCTTCGTGAAAATCAATCTGTTGAATTTGATACAAACACTGATGACCAAGGAAGAACTTCTGCTTCAAATATTAAGATCAAGGAATAATTTGAAGGATTATTTTAAAACCCCCATTACAATGGGGGTTTTATTTTAATGAGAAAGGCTTTTTTGTTGAGCTATTTCGGCAAGCATTTGAGCTCTTTCTCTTTCTTGGGTATCATAAAGTTCTGTCATTTCCCGACGAACATTCTTTAGCAAACTATCATTACGAGGCATTCGTTTTAATTTTTCCAAGAAAACATCTAAAGATTTAGGATTATTAAGAATTGATTTTAGCATACTTTTTTCTGAAGCATCCATAACCAGATATAAATTAACAATTAACTGATTTGTTTGTTTATCCAACATTCCTGGAAATTGTTCATTTTTAGATTTTAATAGATTTTCAATATCTTGCCGATCAGCGGATTGTTCTTTTTTTTCTTCGGCTGTATCTTTTAACATGTCTATCACTTGTTGTTCTAACAAAGCAAGCTGAGGAGATGTTAACTTTCGAACAGATTTTGGGATTGAGATTCCTTTCCCGAATTGTTTTAAATATTCAACAAATGTTGCTTGAGCTTCTTTAGAAAATCGTCTAAATGCCCATTTTGCGGATAGCTTTTCTGTATTGCTTGGTGAAGCAGAAATAAGACCCAACCCTTCGTCTTGCACGCCATGCTGATTATCTCCCAAGCAATCGGAGCAACGAAGAACGTCCCCATCAAAAGGTAAATACGTTTCAAAAAGTTCACAATGATATGGGATGATTCCTCTGACCTGAGGTTCAATTTTTAAAAAAGGACACTTTTCCGGGCAATGCCATTTATCTATTTTTTCAGTCATCCTTATTTATTATAAGGGGATATCTTTAATTTGCAAGAGTTACTTCACATTTTGGTTAGTATTTTGAAGTATCTTAGGCAAAATGGGGGCATTAATTTCAGCTTGGACATCCGGATAAAAACGTTCCATTTCCTTACGAACATTTTTTAATAAATCCATATTCTTTGGCATAAACCGTACCTTCGCGATGAAAAGAACACATAAATTAGGATTTTTTAAAATATTTTTTAACACTAATCTTTCTGAAATATCTAATACCTGATATAGATTTAAAATTAATTGACAACTTTTTTTATCTATAATTTCGGGATCTGAATCAGCATTTTTCTTTAAAATATCTTCTATTTCTTGAAGCTCTCCTGAACGAGATTCATGGACTACGACATTTTTATTTAATTCCTGCAAAAGATATTTTTGTACTTTATCCAAGTTTTTCAAAGACATTGATTGAATAGAGCTGGGGACACCTACTTGAAACCCAAATTTCTTCATAAATGTAACAAACTGTTTTTGTGCTGCTGGAAATAATTTAGCAAAACCGAGCTTCGTTACATTGCGATTCACCATGTCCCCTTGATAGGCGTTTATAAAGTTGAGACCTTGTTCCTTTATGCTATGTTCATGTCCGACACATTCAGAACAACGAATAATATCTCCATCAAAAGCTAAAAAAGTATTAAAAAGCTCACAATGATACGGTATCTTTTGCGTTTCTTCAAAATAATTTATCTCTAAAAACGGACATCCTTGTGGACAATGGAGGGTATCCAGAGTTTCTTTTTTTTGAGACATTAAATCCTTCTCATTCTTTTTCTTCTGGAGCTGCATTATAAAAAAAAATAATCCGATTGACAAGTCTATAAAACTCATAGAAACTATTTATTATAAAATGAAAGGAAAAAATATGGTTCAAATCGTTCCCGCTTCTTTTGAAATTCTAACGCCCATCGACGGAAATGCTATTCTCAAGCATATTGAACGGTGCGGACGAACATGTTACCAATCCTTTGATAAAATAGGAGATGATACACACATTCGTTTCGCAAAACATATTGTAGAACGTCACCATGAGTCTGTTTTAGAACATTTTAGCATATCTGTTAAATTTATCATTGACCGTGCTATTGCAAATGAACTAACACGCCATCGCGTGGCTTCTTTTAGCCAAGAAAGCACGAGATATTGTTGCTACTCAAAAGATAAATTCAAAGGAGAAATAACTGTTATTCGACCCATTGAAATGAACCCTCAATCTAAAGCTTATCAATATTGGTTTGATGCTATGCTTGAAATTGAAAAAACATACTTAAAACTTATCGAATTGGGTGAAAAACCTGAAACAGCTCGTTCTGTCTTGCCTTGCTGTCTTAAAACAGAAATTGTCGCAACTGCAAACTTAAGAGAATGGAGGCATATTTTTAATATGCGCTGTTCTGATGCGGCTCATCCAGATATTCGCTATATTATGCGTCTTCTCCGTGACGAATTTAAAAAGAAAATCCCGATTATTTTTGATGACTTGGAGACAAACGTATGACTTCTTTATGTGGAATGGATTGGCTACGGGCATTGATTTGCATTTTCTTTATCGAAGGTGCAATCTATTTATTTTTCCCTAAAGCTATCCAAGGATATGCTGTAAGAGTTCTATGTGATGCTTCTTTGCGAAAGCTTCAACTATTTGGCATTTTACTTCTTATTATAGGATTCATTTTATGGGTTATTGTTTCAAATTCTTCTGCTGGATATACTTTATCTTCTTAATATCTTTTCCATCTTATGCTTTCTTACCTACAGAATCTTTTGCTCCAATTATTAAAGCAGTTAGCCCTTCTGTTGTAACTGTTTTAACAGGAACTGAAAAAATACAAATCCCAAATGAAAATAAAAATGAACCACAAAAGTTAGAAAATCGCCGGATTGGTTCTGGTTTTATTTTAGACAAAGAAGGACACATTTTAACAAATAATCATGTTGTCGAACAAAGTGATTACATTTATATTGAATTATTTGATGGAACAGAACTTAAAGCATTCATTATTGGACGAGACGAAACAACAGATATTGCTTTACTTAAAATTAGTTCAAAGCATGAATTGCAACCTGTCCTATGGGCAGATTCTAATTCTGCTCAAGTCGGAGATTGGATTATAGCCATGGGAAATCCTTTTGACCTAGGGCTAAGTGCTTCTGCTGGTATTATATCTGCACGCTCTCGTGATTTATCTTTAGGAGCATATGATGACTTCTTTCAAATTGATGCCGCTATACACAAAGGCAGTTCTGGCGGTCCACTTTTTAATTTAGAAGGACGTGTTATCGGAATGAATACTGCTTTATTCTCTCCAAATGGAGAAAATATGGGAATTAATTTTGCTATTCCATCTAATACCATTCTATGGATTAAAGATGCTTTATTAAAAGACGGTGTAGTTCGTCGAGGCAAACTGGGTCTAAAGATACAACCAGTTTCAGAAGAATTTCGTAAAAATCTAAACCTTTCTCTAAACGCAGGGGCATACGTTTCAGATGTAGAAGAAAATGGACCTGCTCAAAAAGCAGGCCTACAAAAAGGAGATATCATTATTTCAGTTAATCAAATTCCTATTACTCAGCACAGGATGGTATCTCGTCTGACTGCTCGCCTTCCTATTGGACAAACCATTCCCATCTGTATCTATAGGAATGGCGAACGACTCACATTAACCTTAATCGTCGAAGAAAAAGAAAACCCATCCATCTTAGAAACGAGTGAGACATATAATGAGAATTGATTTTTATCATTTGGAAAAAACAAGTTTAGAAAATGCGCTCCCAGCGATTCTAGAAAAAATTTATACAACTGGGAAAAGAGCGCTCATACGAACAGACCTACCTGAACGAGTTGAGTATATTAATTCTCTCCTATGGACATATGATCCTGCTTCATTTCTGCCACATGGAGAGGAAAAAGAAGGGAATACAGACAAACAGCCTATTTTTATTACAGCCAAAAGAGATTTTAATCCAAACCAAGCAGATTATCTTGTTTTAATTGACGGAGAGCCAATTTTGGAAAATGACTCTTTTGAGCGCGTTTTTTATTTCTTTAGCGGATTAGACGAAGAGTCTCTTCAAAAAGCTCGAGAACTATGGAAAAGCTTAAAATTTCGAAATGACGAGTTACATTATTGGCAACAAACATCGACAGGGAAGTGGCAGAAAAAAGACTAACTTCTCGAATTTTCTTTGAGTGACATCACTTTAACAAGCGAAAAGGGATCATAATGATGACCTATGCTTACAATACGTAACTTAATAGCTAATTTCTTATATCCATTAGCCAAAGCAAAATCTGCAGCTGTTTTTCCTTGAGACATAAGATTTGGCTTAGCATTATATCCAAGTAAAATACGAACGATATTCTCATGTCCTTGGTGCGCAGCGATCATTAATGGAGATAAGCCAGCCGTATTTGTTTTATTGACTAAAGAAGCATCTCTTTTTAGGATTTCCTCGACAGCGTACATATTTCCTTTTAAACAAGCAAATAACAAAGGATGATCTCCTTCGATATTTGGTTGATTGATTTTTGCAAAAGGAATAAGAGCCTGAACCATCTCTTGATTATTAGCGCAAATTGCCGCCTCTAATGGAGAAAAGGTTCCATTAGCACGATTGTCGGGATTAGCTCCTAACTTCATCAAAAGAAACGCCATACTATTATACTTTCTAAAAATAGCTTCAACTAAAGGAGTTTCGTTATACATAGCAGGATCAGACTGTTCTAAAAGATTACGATGCTTAAAGATATCAACATAAAAATGAGCTGCTCTTAAATCGTTAGAACAAACAGCTTCCATCAAAGGAGAACGTAAAGTTGATTTTCGTACTCCGTACATATCTCCAATTTTTTCATAATCTATACAATAAAGTTCCGGGAAAAAATATTGCTTAATTGTTTTCTTTACATTTTCACGCATAAGAAATCTCCTCTACATCAGGTCATGGGAGATATTGTAGAACTTTTCATTATTTTGTCAACATTTTTATAAAAATTTATTTATCTACTTATGATAGAGAAGATATTTTCTTTTTTAATCTTCTTTCTTTTTTACCATGACTGGATAAAAGCTCTGGAACATGAACAAGGACGGCATCAAATATGTCTTTTAAATGCCCTACATAAAGGTGATCAGCCTCTGGAACTTCTACATAATTGACTTTTACTCGACGACAAGCATCGAGTCGTTCTGCCAAAGCTTGAACATCTGCTGGATTAACAACAGTATCAGCCTCTCCTTGTATGATTAAGCCTGACGCCGGACAAGGCGATAAGAAAGAAAAGTCACAAACATTTGCTGGAGGCGAAACAGCAACAAAGCCATTTACATCTGGCCTACGCATAAGAATTTGAGCCCCAATCCACGCGCCAAAAGAATATCCGGCAACCCAACAATTAATTGAATCCGGATTCATTCTTTTCAGCCAATCTAGAGCTGCCAATGTATCTGCCATCTCATTATTAGGATCCCCATCAAAAATGCCTTGAGATTTACCGACCCCTCGAAAATTGAAGCGTAGAACAGAAAACCCTAATTTTGCGAAGGCCTGATAAAGAGTATAAACAACTTTATTATTCATTGTTCCACCTAATTGTGGATTAGGATGTAATATTAACGCTATCGGAGCCCCAGGATTAGGAGAAGGAAAATATCGCGCTTCTATACGTCCTGCTGGCCCATTAAAAAATAATTCAGTCATTTTTTTTCCTTTACTATATATCATTTATAATAACACAAAGATATGTTCAAAAATCAAGTAAAAATTTTGAGAGACTATTCTTTTCATTCCTATTTTTAAATATCTCTCTTTCCTTCAGAAGCTTCGTTAAAAAAAATGTTGACACGAGCCAACAAAAAAGATATAAACAGAAATCTAAATGGCGAAGTAGCTCAGGTGGCTAGAGCAGCGGAATCATAATCCGCGTGTCGGGGGTTCGAATCCCTCCTTCGCTACCAACGTAAGCCGCTCTTCAAAAGCGGCTTTTTTTGTCTTTCTGATAGATTTAATGATTTATTAATACTATAGTATGTATTTTAATTAGGTATTTATGCTTTGTATAAGCATCTATTTTTATTAACTCTAAAAAAGGAAAGAATATGAAAAAAAATTTGTTGCTCGGAGGGCTTCTTTTAGCTACCGTCGGTTTAGGAGGTTGTGCAGCAGTTCCATCTTCTCTCGGTTTTGCTTTAGTAAATGCATCCAATGAACCAATAGCAGTTACAGATGTTATCCCCAGAAAAGTTGGTCAAGCTTGTGGTTTTAACTTATTAGGAATTGTTGCCTTAGGGGACATCTCAACAGAAGCAGCTAAAAGAGATGGCGGAATTTACCGTGTTGCAACTGTCGACAAAGAAGTCTTTTCCGTTCTAGGAATGGTTTCTCGAGTTTGTACAACAGTTACCGGTGAATAACTTTTACTTTAGAAAAGCCTCCTAAAGGAGGCTTTTTTTTTAAAAATCATTTTTATTTTGAAGTGAATTATATCTTTTGTGAATGCACTCTATTGCTGTTTTATGGACGCCTCTTGTAATCTCGTAAATTTGAAAACGCCCCTCTCGATGACACACAACGAAGCCATCATCACGTAACCTTTTCAAACTTTGAGATACTTTCATTGAAGTACTATCTACCCCTTTTACAAGTTCACTAACAGAACTTGCTCCATACAATGTTAAATATTCTAAAAGCCGCATTTTTTCATAATTGACAAATAATTTCATTTGATTGGCAACCATCTTCGTATAATCGGACGGTAAAAGTGTTTTATTTCCTTCTTGTAAAAAATAAAAGCTATCTGTCATATAACCATATAATCGACGAATACAAACAAAAATACTTGCAGGATATTCTTCCTGTAAATCATAATAGATAAAAATACCCTTACGACGCGTTCTGACTAAATTTGCATCGCGGAATTTACGAAGACTTTGTGAAACAATAACTTGTTCTTCTCGGACAGCTTTTGTAATTTCTGAAACAGATGACGGTCCATTAACATCAATATATTCTAGTATACGTAATCGAAGTGGATGAGCAATATAACTTAATCCTTTTACAGCTTTTTTCATAACAGAAATTGGCAATTGTTCCATCAGCACTCCTTTTCATATCACTATAAAGCATTTGTTATTTTTTTCAATTTAAAAAGTGCCTCAAATAAATGAGGCACTTTTCTTCCTATTTCAAAAATGGCTCTATATAGGAATCAAATTGCTGCTCATACATGGGGCCCCATCCCATAAGGTAATTATCCCCTAAGCAAAAAAGAGGAGTCCCTATCATTTGACCAAGCTTAAACTTTTCTGCACAAGCTAAAAATAGCCTTTCTCCTTCTGGCGTTGCAACATCTAATCTTGTCAGTTCGACATCAGGATATTTCTGAGAGATGTATGCTTCTGCATGATGGCAGTGAGGACAGGTTTTTGCGTAAAAAAAGTAAGCCCTATCAGAGGATAATCCATCTTCTTTTTTCCCCTCACACCCACAAAGAGAAAAGAATGCAATAAAAAATAAAGAAAATATTCTTTTCATATTTCACCTACTCAATACAACAATTAACAGCCTTATGCACAAATGATTTCATTCGACTCATCAAGCCCTTTTCCTTTTCTTCATTTTGAGAAGAAGTTATTATTTGTTTCTGTTCTTCTTTTTCTGATTTTCCTTCTATCATCTTAACGTCTTTTACATCAACTAAATTCATATTTAATCCCCAAAAAAGACAGTACAAATCATAGGCTCGATTAAACAAATGATAAGCCTCTTCCTTTCGTCCTAAACTTTGTTGTTTCGTACCTACTTCAATTAACCTCATAGAGCTAGCAAGTAAATGCTTTGATATACACCAAACTTCCCCTTCATAAGAAGGAATAACTTTTTGCATCAAATTTTTTCTAAGCTCTCGAATATCTTGAATCATATCATAAAAGTGTGTTTTTCCTGTCTTTGCTCCTGAAAAAACCAAATGTTCTTCTATCGATATTAAGTTCATCAGTGCTATTGTTAAATCTTGATCTGAAGATAAATCTTTCGGATTTAATTTCTTCGCTGAATCGATTTTTTCAATAAAATCTTTTATGTTTTCTATCTTTTTCATAATCATCTCCAATATATTACAATAACAATATGTATTGTTAATACTACATATTATTACTGTCAATAGTTTTTTTATTTTATGTCACAAAAAAAAGCCCCTATTAAAGGAGCTCTTTTTTAAAAAACAACCTTATTTTTTACTCCAACCAATAAGTAATTGTAGAAACGACACGGACCTTTTTATTAATTTGAGCGCTTTCCATTGCTCCAGGCGTTTGTTCTCTTGGCAGAATACTAAAGACACCCTGAGATGCTTGTTTTATTTTTCCAACACGCGTTCCGGAACTTTTAGCAAATTCATCGGCAGCTTTCTTAGCGTTTTGAGTCGCCTCTTCCAACATTTTGGGTTTAACTGTATTTAATCCCGTAAACAGATATGAAACTGGAGAACCATAACTTTGCCCATCAAAAACGACACCCTTCTCAACTAAAACACCAACTTGACGCAAAGCCTCTTCTACTTGATCAACATTTGTACTATGAACAGTAACTGTTTGACTTAAAATATAACGTGATGAAATATTCTGATCTCTATACGGATTCGTCATTAGGTCATTTGTCTCAACGCGACCTACAGTAATCTCGCCATCTGTGAAACCACGTTCTTTCAAGTAGGAATTTATCAAACTTAATTGCTTCGTCATTTGTTGGCCTGCAACTGTAAGATTATTATTTGTTGTATTAAACTTTATATCCCAAATTGCTAAGTCTGCCTTTACATCTAATTCTGCAAGACCTTTTACAGAAACAGTATTTGCATTTAATTTTGATTGATAATAAAAATAGCCTGGGAAAAAACCACCTAATGTTATTCCCAATGCTAAAATGACTCTTCCCCAGAAAGAATATAAGTAATTGTTCTCCATTTTTTTCTCCTTTTTTTTCAAGGATATTATAGATGAAAATAAAAACAAGTTTTTTTTTAAAATATCTTGACAATTCATAAAAAAAAGCTAAATTAAAAATGATAATTGTTATTACTTTTAGATTAAAGATGAATTACTCAAAACAGCGCGATTTAATTTTAAACACATTAAGGGAAAATTCCACACACCCTACGGCAGAAAATATTTATACTCTTTTAAAGGAAGCTAACCCTAAATTGAGTCTAGCAACAGTTTATAGGAATTTAAATCAACTAGCTCAACAGGGAATACTTCGGCAAATTAAAGGATTAGATGATTCTATTCATTTTGATCATCAACTCCATCCGCACTATCACTTTTTATGCCAATGCTGTGGGAAAGTCTATGACGTACCTGAAAGTGTAGCCCCTTGTATTGACAAATCTGTCGAAGATGTATTAAATGCTACAGTAATACATCATGAGATGAGCTTTATCGGTGTTTGCTCTGATTGTAAAAAACGCCATAATTAAATTAAAGGAGAATAAAATGGAATTAAAAGGTAGTAAGACTGAAAAGAACTTAATGACTGCTTTTGCTGGAGAGTCTCAGGCTCGTAACAAATATACTTACTATGCAAGCAAAGCCCGCAAAGAAGGCTTTAATCAAATTGCTGACTTATTTGAAATCACAGCGAACAATGAAAAAGAACATGCTAAATTATGGTTTAAAGCACTCCATGGAGGTGATATTGCCGACACTGCGACAAATTTAGATGATGCTGCACAAGGCGAGCACTATGAATGGACAGATATGTATGCTACTTTTGCAAAAGAAGCAGAAGAAGAGGGTTTTAAAGAGTTAGCTGCTCAATTTAAGATGGTTGCAGAAATTGAAAAACGCCATGAGGAAAGATACCGTAAACTCTTATCTAATGTAAAGACTGGAGAAGTTTTTCAAAAGGGAAGTATCGTTATTTGGGAATGCGCCAACTGTGGTCATATTCATGTTGGTGAAAAAGCACCTGAAATTTGCCCTGTTTGCAAACATCCTAAGGCTTATTTCTTTATTCATACTGATAATTTCTAAATTAAAAAGGCTCTTTCAAAGAGCCTTTTTTTTAATCTCTTTCAAAAATAAAAAATGAGCGATGTGGTTGTTGTCCAGGCCGATCAACTTGAATAGTCCTTACAGTTACTTCAGGAAGAAGTGTATCTTTATGTTTTACAAAGGCTAGCCTAACTAGCTGACGGGCAATAGGATGATTTAAGACATTTTTAAAGTAAGACTGCCATCCTTGAGTAATAGGAATACATCCATGCTCGAAAGCTGCTGCCAGATAAAGAGGGCATAAAGGATTAGCTCGAGATAACATAATAATACTAGATACGGCAGGAAAGAAATCTTGAGGCTTTTCATCTGGAAGTGGAATATTCTCCAGGACTTCTTTTGCCAGAGGGGTTTCAAAATCAATCAGGAAAAAAGCTCTCGCGACAAAAGGCAACATAGATGGAGTGAGAAGCCAATGCTTATCATCAATTTTATCATCTTTTAAAGAAGAGCCGATAGCATCAAAAAAGCGTTTTCTATAAATATCTCGCATAAAATAACCTCATAGTCATTGAGGAATATTTTATCCTAGATTTTTTATTTTGTCAATTTTTTTGTTAACATCTCTACAAAAGGGATATCAGCTCCAGCCCATTCATACTGCTCCATTTCTTCAATAGTAACCCAAGCATATTGTTCATGGTCACAAATATGGATTTCCCCATTTCCATTCCAGGAAGCATGATATAGAGACATATTTAATTGAAATGTTTCATAATCATGTACTTTTTGAGAGATAAAATCTTGGACATCGATATCAATATCAAACTCTTCTTTAATTTCACGCTTTAGACATTGTTCACACGTTTCACCTGGTTCAATTTTTCCGCCAGGAAATTCCCAAAACCCACCCAAGCTTTTATCCTTACGGCGTTGAGCAATTAAATATTTTCCATGATAGGATATCAATCCTGCAGCAACTGTAACTATTTTCATTTTAAGCTCCTTTATTTTAAAAGAGTATGTCTCTTTTTGTTTTAGAAGTAAAGTATAAATAAACTTTTGACAAATTATTTATTTTGGTGTAAAAGAATGGCTATTAGCAGGTCCCGTAGCTCAGCTGGATAGAGCAACAGCCTTCTAAGCTGTGGGTCGCACGTTCGAATCGCGCCGGGATCGCCAATAAAGAACCGTTCTTTACAGAACGGTTTTTTTATTCTCACTTGTATGTTTATTTAATTTATGTAAATCTCTAACGAAATAAATTGATAATAAGACGGAAATCGCTGTTGTAACTAAGTCAGCAATTGGTTGGGCATAGATATATCCTTTGAAAGTAAAATAATGATTAAGGATTAACAACAAAGGGATGAAGAAAAACAATTGCCGCCCCAAAACTAAGAACATCGCAACTATTGCTCGACCAGTTGCTTGAAAGGTCATCGTAATCGTAAACTGGATACCTAGAAAGGGAATCGCCCACAGGAAGGCATGAAGCATCAACTGGCCTATTTGGATAACTTCTGGATTATCTATAAACAAAGACATTGCCTGATAGCTGAAGAAATACAATAAAACGGTTGCAACAATCGCTAAGCAAGACCCATAAAGCATAGTAATTTTAAAAGAAGAGATCAAACGTTTAAAGTTTTTAGCTCCGAAATTATATCCTGCGAAGGGTTGATATCCTTGAGCCAACCCCATAATTAAGAAAAAGATAACACTCATAAGTCTCATTTGAATACCATTTGCAGCAATGACATTTTCTCCATAAACACTTCCAATATTATTTGTCAGTATATTCGAAAAGCCCATAATAAGAGCACTTAAAGAAGAAGGAATACCTATTGCCAAAACGTTATAAATCATTTCTTTATCAGGCTTAAAATAACGAAAATTTAACGATAAAAACGATTTTTCACGGATAAAATAAAAAAGGTAATACACAACACCTATCATATTTCCAATTAAAGTGGCTATTGCAGCACCTTTTATCCCCATACCCATTCTAAAGATGAATAAATAATCCATAATAATATTTGCTCCTGTCCCCAACAAGATGCCTATCATCGCATGTTTTGTTGCTCCTTCGGATCGAATAAGCCCTGATAGGGTTACTTGTAAAATAGGGATAAAGCTCATAGACGACATAACGATTAAGTATTCTTTTGTATACTCAAAAGTGCCTTGTGTTGCACCGAACCAACGAACAATCTTATCTATAAAAAGCCAAAAAGAAATGGTTAAACATATTCCTAAGATAACAGACAAATAAAAACATGTAGAAGAAGCTTTCTTTACTTCCTTAAAGTCATGCTCTCCCAATTTACGCGACAGATAAGATGCTCCTCCCACAGCAAATATATTGCCAACAGCTTGAAAAACCATAACGATTGGCATTGCAAAAGTAATAGCGGCCACCATATCTGCGTTTCCTGTTCTGGCGATAAAAAAAGTATCTGTAAGGCCATAGATAATTTGAACGAGCATAGCTAACATTGATGGAAAAGCTAAAAGTAAGATAGCCTTAGGAACAGGATAATTTTCCATAATTTCAATTTTATTTGTATGCATTTTCTCACCTTTAAAGGTACTTTAGAAGATGGAAAAAGATTCGTAAAGTCTATTTTTGAAAATCTTTCGGCAATTTCAAGCCATCCTGGAATCGAGCCGTTGCATGAGACCCATCACAAAAAGGCTTATTACAAGATTTTCCACAACGACATAATGTTTGCCTATTCCTAGTCTCATAAAAGTGCCCTTGAGCATCTTTAACTGGAATATTTCCTTTAACATATAATGGACCACTGATATCTAATCGAGGATCTTCTAAAATACCTATGGATTTTTTAAGTTTTAATTCTAAAATTTGCCCCGTTTCATTATTTTTCATTATCAAGCGTCCAGCAGGACATTGTTGAGCTTCTCTCAATGCTGTCTTCTGAGACTTTTCATCTTCATTCAGAACTAAATTCCAAATTTGTCCAAATGCGTCACAGAATCTAGCAAAAGCACAATACGCTTCATTATCGAGCAATGTATATTTATGACCTTGATAAGTTTTTGCTTTCTGTTCAATTGGTTCTTTACTTGCAGTTTCAGTTCCATTAAAGCCACATTTATGACTTCCATCACAAAAAGGCTTTTTCTTCGATTGACCACATCGACATAAAGCAATGGGTTTATCAGAATCTTTATCTTTCTGATTATATATTTCTCCTTTGATATAGCTCCAAGATTGGCCATATTTATTGGGAGAAATAATTTCTTGTTGAATGAGAGGATTTCCAAAAACTAAATAGGGACCATCTTTGTCTACTTCGATATAAATTATTGGTTCATTTTTACAGGTCTGTTTTTTTGTCATTTTCTTTCCTCCTCCTTTTAAATAGATTTTTTTTGCAAAAAATCAAATGCTGTATTCAAAAAGCCAAAAAAAGATTGAAAAAAATACAAAAAGTGATACAAAAGTAAAGTCGTGCAAAGGATGCACAAACCGCAATTTTTAGTTAAAGGAGTTTATTATGCGTATGAGTCGTCTCGTTGGTCGTCGGCATAAAGAAAAGCCAGCCGAAGCCACTCTAATCAGCCACATTTATCTTTTACGCGGTGGATATATTCGCCCCGTGGCAAATGGGATTTACTCTATGCTCCCCCCTGCTTTTCGTGTCGCAGCTAAAATTGAAAACATCATTCGTGAAGAGATGAACGCGATTGATGGGCAGGAAATTAAAATGCCAGTTGTCCTCCCTCGAGAGCTGTGGGATGAAACAAAACGCTATGATACAGTCGGAGCAGAACTCCTTCGATTTGAAGACAGAACAAAACATGGTATGTTGTTAGCTATGACACATGAAGAAGCTGTGACTGCTCTTGCCAGAACAGAAGCAACGAGTTATAAAGATTACCCTTTCATGCTTTATCAGATTCAAACAAAATTCCGTGATGAAGCACGCTCTCGCGGCGGACTAATTCGTGTTCGTGAATTCACGATGAAAGATGCTTATTCTTTCCATCGAACACAAGAAGATTTAGATGCTTATTATGATCGTTGTGCAAAAGCTTATCATCGGATTTATGCTCGCTGTGGCGTTCCAGAAGTTGTCTCTATTCAATCAGACACAGGAATGATGGGTGGAAAAGTTGCTCATGAATATATGCTTTTGACAGACAGCGGTGAAGATAAAATCGCACAATGTCCTGAATGTGGTTATCTTGCTAATTTCGAAGTTGCAACATCTATTCTACCAGAGACACAAAAAGAAGAATTAAAACCTTTAGAAGAAGTCTCGACACCTGGAACTTCAACCATTCAAGATTTAGCTCAATTCTTAAATTTACCAGAATCAAAACTAGCAAAAGTTGTTTTCTATATTACAGAAAGCAAAAAAATGGTAACAGTTATGATTCGTGGAGATATTGAAGTCAATGAAACGAAACTTGCTAAAGTTTTAAAAGAACCTTTTGCATTTGCGAATGATGCTGAGATCGGAGCAATTGGTGGCGTTCCAGGATATGCAAGCGGAATGGGCCTCAAAAATTGCATTGTCGTTGTTGATAAATCTATTTCAACTGCGCCAAACTTAGTTTGCGGAGCAAATAAGAAAGATACCCACTTATTAAACTTTAACGTATCAAGAGACCTCCCCGATGCTATTATTGCAGATATAGCAACCGTTAAAGAAGGTGATATTTGTCCTGTCTGTAAAAAAGGTCATATCAAAATGCAACGAGGGATAGAAGTTGGAAATATATTTAAGCTAGGAACTTTCTATACTCAAAGTATGCATATGACATATGCTGATGAAAACGGAACAGAACAAACACCTATTATGGGATGCTATGGCATTGGCGTTGGTCGTCTAGTTGGAAGTGTTATCGAAGCAAAACATGATGATTTTGGGCCAATCTGGCCGATGACAATAGCTCCATGGCAAGTTCAACTTAATGTTCTTCAAATGGATAAAGGCAATACACAATCTGTGGCAGAGCAAATTTATCAGGAGTTAGAAAAAGCTGGATTAGAAGTTCTTTTTGATGATCGTAATTTATCTCCGGGAGCTCAATTTGCTGAAGCAGATTTAATGGGTATCCCTCTACGGCTCGTCATTAGCCCTCGGAATATCGAAAAAGGTGAAGTTGAATATAAAGTTCGAGGGACAGACGAAAAAGGCTTCATTCCTTTATCAGAAATCACTTCTTTCGCTCAAAACTTTGTAAAAAAAGAAATAGAAAGAATAAATGCAATAGCTTAAAAAAAGGGGTTTAAAACCCCTTTTTTTAACGCGTTAAAGGTTTATATTTAATCCGATGCGGCTGGTCAGCCTCGGCGCCTAAACGCCGACGTTTATCTGCCTCATATTCTTCATAGTTTCCTTCAAACCAAACAACTTGACTATCTCCTTCAAAAGCTAAAATATGTGTGGCAAGTCTATCTAAAAACCACCGATCATGTGAAGTAATAACAGCACAACCTGGAAAATCCATCAAAGCTTCTTCTAAGGCACGCAATGTATCAACATCCAAATCATTGGTTGGTTCATCTAATAAGATGACATTAGCCCCTTGTTTGAGCATTTTAGCTAAATGGACACGATTTCTTTCTCCGCCTGATAACTGCCCAACCTTCTTTTGTTGATCCGCGCCTTTAAAATTGAACTGTGCGACATAAGACCGAGATTGAACCTCTCTTTTTCCTAATTGAATAATATCTTTTCCATCAGAAATTTCTTGCCAAACTGTATTATTCGGATTTAAAGAGTCTCTCGACTGATCAACATAGCCTAACTCTACCGTCTCTCCCAAACGGAAAGTACCTGCATCTGGCTTTTCTTGCCCTGTAATAATTCTCATAAGCGTTGTTTTACCCGCCCCATTAGGACCAATAACACCGACAATGCCTCCTGGCGGTAAATTAAATGTTAAATCATCAAATAACAACTTATCTCCAAATGCTTTCCTTAAGTGTTCTGCTTGTATGACAACATCTCCTAAGCGTTCTCCAGCTGGAATAATAATCTGTGCTGTTGTCGGAGCTTTCTCTCCAGCTTTTTTGACAAGTTCATCATAAGCTGCAATACGTGCTTTAGACTTTGCTTGACGTGCTTTCGGCGATTGACGTATCCATTCTAATTCTTCTTTCATTGTCCTTTGGCGAGCATTTTCTTCTCTTTCTTCTTGAGCTAACCGTTTCTCTTTTTGCTCTAACCAAGAAGAATAATTTCCTTCATAAGGAATACCTTCACCTCTATCTAATTCCAAAATCCATCCTGTTACATTATCCAAGAAATATCGATCATGCGTTACCATCACGACTGTTCCTGAATAGTCTTTTAAAAATCGTTGTAGCCACTCAACACTTTCTGCATCTAAGTGATTTGTCGGCTCATCTAGTAAAAGCAAGTCCGGATGAGACAATAAAAGACGACATAAAGCAACACGACGTTTTTCTCCGCCTGATAACTTCGTCACATTCCAATCTCCAGGAGGACATCTTAAGGCATCCATTGCTATTTCTATTGTTCTTTCTAATTCCCACCCATTACAAGCATCTATTTTTTCTTGTAATTCTGCCTGTTCCGCAAGAAGAGCATCCATATCTGCGTCTGGGTCAGCAAATTTCATATTAACTTCATCAAAACGTTTAAGTAAGTCTCTCGTTTGAGCTACACCATCCATCACATTTTCCATGACTGTTTTAGAAGCATCTAATTGAGGCTCTTGAGGAAGATATCCGACACTAACCCCTTCAGCCGCCCAAGCTTCACCTCTAAAATCTGTGTCCAATCCTGCCATAATCTTTAGTAAAGTTGATTTTCCTGCTCCATTAGGCCCTAATACCCCTATTTTAGCTCCAGGGAAAAATGACAACCAAATATTTTTCAAAACCTCTTTACCGCCAGGCCATGTCTTGCACAAATCTTTCATTACATAAATATATTGATATGACGCCATATTATTCTCCTTTGTTTTTCTCAACATTACCAAAAACAAACGAAAAGGCAAGGAATTATTGAAAAATACGCTTAAAACTGATATAATAAATGAAGGAGGTATTTTATGTCTGATACTATTTCCTCAAAAGCATCTATTATTAATTTAGCTGAAAGACTTCCTTGTACAGATGGTATCCATAAATTTTATTATCCATCTGGACAACTTATGTTAGAATATCATGCTTCTAACGGCAAATTAAATGGACCATCTGCCTATTACGATGAAGATGGTTCTCTTATTCATAAGGAAAACTACAAGGATGATTTATTGGATGGGATAGCTATAAATAAACAATATTTTAAAACAGAAGGAATTTGGTGGGAAATCCCTTTTCAAAACAATCTCCGTCACGGTTTAGTTCGTAAATATGACAAAGATAATCAGCTGTTAGCTGAATATTCATATCAAAATGGATTATTACAGGGCTCTGTCAAAACATATCAAAATGGTATTTTAAAATATGATCAAACATATTTTATGGGCAAACGAAATGGCATAACAACACTATATATTGATGGCATTAAAAGAGGCGAAACAACTTATAAAAATGATGTGCGAGAAGGGATAGAAAGAGATTATGATCCAAATGGCAATCTTTTCTCAACACGTTATTATAAAAATGATTTGCTAGACGGAATCGAACGTACATTCGAAACGGGCATACGTTTTGAAGACATGTATGAAAAAGGTATCCATATCTGGAGCAAAGTTTATCAAGATGATACGCTTATTAAGGAAACTTATTTCACAAATAAAAAATAAGTCCTCTCTAGATACCCGTTGATCCGAACTTACCCACTCCCCGTTCTGTTTCATTCACAGAAGAAACCTCTTCTATTTGAGGGTGGATAACAGGGCAAATAACCATTTGTGCGATTCTATCCCCAGGCTGGATAACGAAATCCTCATCTCCTGTATTCAACAAAATCGTCATAATTTCTCCACGATATCCCCAATCAACTGTTCCAGGCGTATTGACAACCATAATACCTTTCTTTGCTGCCAGCCCCGAGCGAGGGCGAATTTGTATCTCGTAATTTGATGTATCTGCTTCCATTTCACATTGGATTCCGTTTGGAATAATAGCTCGTTTCCCTGAAGGAATAACGATCGGTTCTTTTATAGCCGCTCTTAAATCCATCCCAGAATCTCCTGGCTTTGCATAAGCTAATCTATTCCACTCTTTTAAATATGTTTCTAAATAACAAACTTTTAATTTCATATTATCTCCTTTTTGTTTGATTTTAACCAAAAAGCCACCCAAAAGCAAGCCATTCAAGCATAAACTTGATTTTTTCAACAAATTTGTATATATTTATCTTCCCTTTTTATTTTAGGAGATTTAAAATGACAAAAAATCTTTCCAGTTTCTTTCGTGAGGAAGAGTATTCTGGAAAAAAATATCTCAGCTGTGCAATTGAATTACCAATCCTATTTACTCAGCTGACCAATGCAGGCCTTGCCGAAGTGAAGTATCAATCATTCGACACAAAAGACCCCCTGACAATTATTCAGCTAAAAGAAGATATTCTATTACCAATCCCTCTGCGTAGAGATGAAAATAAGAGCGTCTTTGAAAAAGGTGTCTATTTGTCTTTACACCCAAAGAAAGATGGCTCTTATGGATTTTCTTATTTTTATGAAGATGTTTATCAATTGTGGCTCGCTGATAAATTGTTATCTCAAAACATACAAAAAGAACTCCAACAAATTACGCAAAAAAATATCGAACCCCCTAAAAAAATATCCAAATATAGTTCTCGCGTTAAATCTTTTTGTCGTTGGATAAATGTTTTTACGCATAGCAGATAATTTTGTACAAAATTCTATACAAAACTATTTACTTTGATTAAAAAATCTGGTATGATACTCTTATCATCAATTTTAAGGGAAATATTATGAGCACAAAATTTCTTTCTGCCAAAAAAAATTATATTCATAAAAGTATAAATAATGTTGAACATATCATGCTTCTTCATGACAATAACATTGGTCTAATTGATGCAATAAAAGAAGTCAGCAATGCCAATGAAATTTTAAAAGCTGGAAGTTTACCTCGTTTACCTAAAAGAATCATTCGTGTCCAGAAAGCCATCTCTTTTAAAACACGGGGGACATTAATTACTGCACAACCTGGTGACTACATTGCTGCTTACAAACGTGCAAATGATACGTCTGGCGATTATTATATTGCTAAAATTCCCCCTCAAGTTGTTGCTATGGCTTTGATGCGATATACAAATTTGATGAAAAAATCTACTGAAAAAGAAAAGAATCATTTATTCGACTTACCGACAAGCCCCATTTTAGAAACAACCTTTTACGGTGTTATACACATGGGTAATGCCGATATTTTATATGACAATATGAATGGAAAAACAGCTCTGAAAAAAATTATTCGCGTCTATAAAGAGACTCCTATACGAACCTGTGCAACAGATAACACACAAAAATCTTACACACAGAAAATTCGGCCCGGCCAAATTTTAGCCCTTATCCAAAACCAACGTGGAGGATATAATTTAGGTTTTATTTTGCCTGAAGATTTAACTTCTATTAAAGCTTACTATAGACATCAAGAACGTTTATTAGAAAAACAAAATCTGTTAAAACGCCTTATTTCAGCTTCTCAAAGACAAAGAAGCGCAAGTTAATGCATTATTTTTCAAAAAAGACTTTACTTTTTAAAAAAAATGCGTATGTTATGAGGTAAAGGCTACTAGCTTCATGCGGATATGGCGGAACTGGTAGACGCAACAGACTTAAAATCTGTTGGGACTTTGCTCCCGTGCCGGTTCGATTCCGGCTTTCCGCACCATAAAAAAACCTGTTCTAAAAACAGGTTTTTTTATTTTATAAAATTCTTTTTTTTCTCACAATAAAATCCCATCTATCACAGATTATTAAGAAGATTAAAATAATTCTTGACTTAGAGTAAACTCTAAAATGTATCCTTTAAAAGATGCTTTATAAAACACAGGAGGACATTATGAAATTAATTTTATTTTTGATCCCTTTACTCTTGATATCATTTGTTATCATGACTTATTGTTGTACACATTCTTGGGACAAAACCTTTCCAAAAAGCAATAAAGTCATTGTAAAAAAAATTTCTTTTCCGAATAGATATGGTATTCAGTTAACAGGTGATTTATATATCCCTAGAAATAAACTGGACAGTAAATTACCTGCCATAGCTATCAGTGGGCCATTTGGAGCAGTCAAAGAACAAGCTTCTGGGTTATATGCACAGACCCTTGCTGAACAAGGTTTTATTACATTAGCTTTTGATCCTTCTTATACAGGAGAAAGTAGCGGAACACCAAGACATGTAGCATCACCAGATATTAACACTGAAGACTTTAGCGCTGCGGTAGATTATCTCATCACCCTACCTGAAGTCGATTCGAATAAAATAGGCATTCTTGGTATTTGCGGCTTTGGTGGATTTGCGTTGAATGCTGCTGCTAATGATCCAAGAATTAAAGCAACTGTAACTGCGACAATGTATGATATGAGCCGTGTCAATGCGAATGGATATTTTGACAGTCTTACTCAAGACAAAAGATACCTGTTGAGAGAAGAATTAAATAATCAAAGAACAGAAGATTTTAAAAACAAAAAATATGCGATTGCTCAAGGTCTTCCCGACAAATTGACCGGCGAAGAGCCTCAATTTGTAAAAGATTATTTTGGATACTATAAAACGAAAAGAGGATATCATAAAAGATCCATTAACTCGACAAGTGGATGGAATAAAACATCTGCTCTATCATTTATCAATATGCCGATTTTATCTTATATTTCAGAAATAAGGTCACCAGTATTACTCATCCATGGCGAAAAAGCTCACAGCCGCTACTTTAGCGAAGATGCATATAAGAAGTTAACTGGAAAAAATAAAGAACTTCTTATTATCCCTGAAGCAAATCATGTAGACCTTTATGATAACTTCAATAAGATTCCCTTCAAAAAAATCGTTGATTTTTACTCTACGAATCTCAAATAAAAATATAAAGGCAAAGTATCTACTTTGCCTTTTTTAATGTTAAATAAATAATTCCTCTTTTTGCTAGATGTGTTAATCCGTCTCGTTTATAGGGCTTTAATGTTAAATCTTTAACTTCAAACGTCGTTTCAATTTTATCCCAAAATTTTAAAATATGAGTATTTTTAGTAATAATACGAGGTACATTCCAATGATCTCCCTCGACAAAATTATGATATCTCATAATACAAGCTTGACGCGGTTGATTAAAGAAAACTTCTACTTCCTCTAATAAAGGCGCTATTTTTATTTTCTTTCGATAAAAAGGATATGAATATTGTAAATCATATCCATAGTACTTACGCAAGTACACAGAGGCCTCTTTTAATAAATTATCCATTAGAGGATAATCTGTACCAGATGTTAGAACTGTCATAAAATAATCTTTCTCATATAAATAGGTCATAAGATGTTGATAAAAATGACACCCCCGTTCATAACTAAACCGGATATTCTCGTCATTTAACAATAATCTAGAGGCATTAATAATAGCATAAACAGCACAGAAAAAATCAATCGTCCCTTGATGATAAGCTTGCATAACTTGCATCATATTCTCCAATAAAAGAAATTTAACAAATATGCTACTTACGCAATAAGAAGTAGCGAACAGTTAATAGAATAAAATGCAACGTCGCTCGAGACATTCTAGTAATGTTTTACATTTCCAGAAAAGAAATGTAAAGCCCGTTTTATGCAGCTGATCCACACTTAACGGCATTACTAAAAAATCTCCTAAAAAAGGGCATGGCTTTAAGATTTCTCTTTGAATACACTTTACTTTCATTAAACGCAAATAAGAAAAATATCCAAATTTTTTTTGAAAATTTGGACAGAGACGCATTAAATAAAAGTATTGTACAAACTTAAAACCCATTAATACAAATCCTTTATTTCCTATCAATGGGTCGAAATAATATCATAAAAACATAAGAAAATCAACAGGTAAATAAAAAGGCCCCGATTAAGAGGCCTTCTCATAAATTAAAATACATACTGAACCTGCATGCCTACGAGATTGGCCTGCATATTGTACTTTGCATCTAATGTAGACCCTGAAGCATAATTATATGTTTTAGAGGATTTAACAAACATATGAGAGTAAGCTAAATCAATTTGTAAATTTTCATACGTATAGCTGACTCCGACTGATGTCCACCACCTATTATTATCTGGGATACGAGCGGTACGATACTGAGCATCTTTGACTGGAGATTCATCGAATGCAATTCCTGTTCTAAAGGTCCAGTTATCATTATGATAATAATCTAGTCCTACACCTAACATCCAAACATTTTCCCATTTTTCTGGAGTGGAGCTGACACCGTCTTGCATATTAGGTGAATAAATATCTAATGTGTCGAAACGACTCCAACGAGTCCATTTCGCAGAAGCGGAAAGACCGATTTTATCAATTCGATGATAAGCGGACAATAAAACATATTCTGGCAATGTTATCTTAGCTCGTCCAACGTAAGAACCATTTTGGAAAGGTAAATTCATCCCTGGAATATTTGGCATATTAGAACCAGAAACTGTTTGTTTTCCTTTTAAATGGTGAGAGACTTTAGATCTATATGACACGCCAAAACGAGTATCTTCATTAGGTTTGTACATGAAGCCAAGAGTATATCCATAAGACCAATCATCGCCTTCTACTTTGTTATAACCGCCTAGAGGCAATCCACTTGCTGTTTGAGGTAAATCATTTGTTAATTTTGCATCTGCACGCTCAGCGAAGACAGAACCTCCCACTGTAAATTGCTCTGTAACTTTATACGAAAGCGCCGGCGCCACATCCATTACCCCAATATAAGATTTCAAAGCATGGGTTCGACCGAACCAATTTTCATTATAAATCGTTGATAACCCGTATGGCGCATAAACACCTAACCCAAAATTCATCTTATCATTGATTTGTCCTTGAGCAAAGAAATGAGGAATCCAACTTCTTAAAGAAATATCACCTTCTTCGCCTTGATGGATACCTCCATTTATCGTTTCACCAGCCACATCAGCCTTAATCATGACTAGCGTCATACCAGCTTGCATACCGTTTTGTCGTAAACTCATACCTGCAGGATTAAACGCAATAGCAGAAAAATCATCTCCGACTACACCCGCACCATTAAAAGCACGGCCTAAGTTAGTAATACTGTACTCTGATAGTTGAAAGCCCGCTGAAAAAGCTTGCGTAGACAAACTTAAAAAAGCAAAGCCAAAGAAAGTTTTCTTTATTAAACTTTTATTTAACATAATCATCCTCATATATAAAAAAAGACACACATTTATATGTAATCTTCTTTTAAAAATCAACTTTCAATGTCCATTTTAAGCAATTTGTCATAATAGTGTCTTAATTCGAAAAAAATACAAAAAGAGCCTTGATTCTTTTTTTAATCTATGCAAGATATATTCTGCTAAACATTTTATAAGGAGAAAAAAAATGGCTCAAAAGAAATTAACGAAGAAACCGAATACTTCAGTTCCTGCTCCAGAGAAAAAAGCAGACTGTGGATGCGGTCGCGGAGATAAATGTACTTGCGGATGTGATTGTGGCGACCAATGTACCTGCGGAGGTGCTCATGAAGGAGAAGCCAATTTCGTCCGTTTTATATCATCCATTATTATTGCCGTTGCTGTTATAGCTTCCCCATTAATTTATGGAGCAGTTTATAATTGCAATAAAGGAACCTCATCAACAAAAACAGAAACAGGTTCTCATGATAAAGCAATCAGAGAGTTTGTAAAAAACAATCCTCAATTAATTATTGAAAGTGTTGATAATTACTATAAAAAGCAACAAGCCGCCCAAAAAGCAGCACAACCTAAAGTCGCTGACAAGGCAATGATTAAAGAGATCTTGGAAGATAAAACAAACACCGTATTAGGTAATCCTAAAGGGAAATTTGTCATCATTGAATTCTTTGATTATAACTGCGGCTACTGCAAAATGATGAATAAGCAATTAGCAGAAGCAATTAAAAAGAGTAAAAATATTCGTTGGGTTTTAATTGATACTCCAATTTTTGGTGAAAAGTCAGAAATTATTTCTCGTTACGCTTATGCTGCGAACAAACAAGGAAAATTTGCGAAATTCCACGAAGAAATCGGAGCATCAACAAAGTTAGATGAAGAAGGTTTAATTGCGATTGGTAAAAAAGTCGGCTTAGACACAGAAAAATTAAAGAAAGATGCTAATTCAGAAGAAATTAAGAAAAAATTAGCTGACAATCGTAAATACACTCAAAAATTAGGTATGGGTGGCGTTCCTATGTTCATTATTGATGGAGACATCCAAGGTGGTGCTTTCCCTCCAGAACAAATGGAAAAATACATTAAAGAAGCAAATGAAATGAAATAAACTTTCTTAATATACTTCTTAATTAAAATCCCCACATTAAAGTGGGGATTTTTTTATTGCATTGTTAAACAATAAGAAATAATCTATGCATAATTAGAGATAATATAAGAGGGAAAGAATGAAACGCATATCAAACAAGCAAAAGGGTCGTAGTATGCTAGAGATGCTCGCAGTACTATCAATCATAGGCGTATTAAGTATTACGGCGTTAGTAGGTTTTACCTATGCGATGAATAAGAACCGAGCAAATACGACAATATACGATGTGATGCTGCGCGGGACGAATGTTCCGATGATAGATGAGAACTATTACAGTAAGCCCTCAGGGTATGAGTTTCATTTTGCGGGCTTAGGGGATGGAACATACTATTCCATGTCGACGAAGAAGGATAGCGGTCGTTCATATTATGTAGAGGCGACTGGGGTCAGCTATCGCGTATGTGAACTCATCTTAAAGATGGAGCCGATGGACATAGACCAGATAGTAGTG